>JAJRTX010000055.1 GCA_021545665.1 Zetaproteobacteria bacterium | reverse complement strand
GGGATATCGCCAATGGCGGAATAGGTCCGAGAAAGCTCAAACCCAATTCAATTAATTCATCCAAGATCAAGGATGGTTCTCTGACTACTGCCAAAATCGGCGATGCTGCAGTAACCGATATCAAGATCGCAAACGGTGCAGTAACTCAGGGCAAGATGACACCGCTTCGTGCCGAAGGGTATCTTGGGGTTGCTGGCAATTCTGGACCTCCGCTCTTCTTCCCAACATGGGCCGCTGGCAAATTGTTGACAGCTGCAAGCAACACCTTTGAGCCCGTATCGATTAACCTCGGTGCAGCCGGGATATGTCAGATTACCGCCGATACTCAATTGATCAATCAAACTGGAGCGGCGTTGACAGGCGGCAATGTACAATTACGGACAAGTGTGGATGCCAAACAGGACCTCAATAGAGGAGGCTTTCTATTGTTAGGGGCTCCTTTTGATGGCATTCATATTGCGAGCATAGGTGCCAGTGGTCAGGTTCAGCAATCAAGAACAGCAGCATGGAGCCTGGCAGCTGGACCCCATACAATAGGCATGCAATTTCTCACTGTGCCTGCTGGGTGGCAAGGCAATGTACAGGCGCGTGGTAAAGTGACTGTCATGTGTTTCTAGAGAGAGCTTCGGAGGCTGGGGCAGCAGAGATACTGTCTCAGCCTTTTGAAGGTTGTCAAAGAAAAATTCCTTGGAAGGGGGTGTCCCTATGAAAATATTATTAACAATTTGTTCAGCCTTACTGCTAAGCGTGTGCTATATCGGCAGTGCAGCGGCTGCAAACACTGTAACATCGGCGGATATTGTGGATTTTACCATTCAGGCAAGGGATATCGCCAATGGCGGAATAGGTCCGAGAAAGCTCAAACCCAATTCAATTAATTCATCCAAGATCAAGGATGGTTCTCTGACTACTGCCAAAATCGGCGATGCTGCAGTAACAGGTGCCAAGATTGCCGGTACTGCGGCAGCGGCCAATGGAGATGTACTCACTGCCGATGGTGCGGGCAATGCGGCTTGGAGCCCTGCACCACAAGGTCCGAAGGGCATGAATTGGCTTGGACCATGGAATGCTGGCACTGCATATCAGGTGGATGACACCGTCAGCTTCGGCGGCTCGTCGTATATTGCTATTCTGCCTAGCACAAACGTGCAACCGGACACCGGACCATTGAATTGGCAGCTGGTGGCTCAGGTCGGTGCAACAGGCCCACAAGGACCCACTGGCGCAACAGGCCCACAAGGACTCACTGGCGCAACAGGCCCACAAGGACCCACTGGCGCAACAGGCCCACAAGGACTCACTGGCGCAACAGGCCCACAAGGACCGTCAGGCCTCAATTATGTTAGAACTGTAGTGGTTTCTCCTGTACTCAATACCGGCGTACCCGATCCTGTGGCCAGCGGCACGGCCCTACTTAATGCGATGGCAACGATCACGTCCGCCACTCCAAGCGCCACCGATCCGTATCTGCTGAAGATCGAACCGGGCGTGTATGATCTTGGTGCGCAGTCGCTGAACATGGCCTCGTTTGTGGATATCGAGGGCAGTGGCGAGGGTGTCACCACCATTACCTCAACGCGAAGCTCCTTCGTGTCCGGCACGGTTAATGGTGCCAGTAATGCCGAGCTGCGATTTTTGACCGTACAGAATTCTGGTGGCGGTCTCAATGCTGTCGCCATCTATAATGCTGGAACATCACCCAGAATCACCCATGTAACGGCTACCGTCTCGGGCGGGGTGAACAACTATGGCGTATGGAACGACGTCAATACTTCACCGACGATGACGAATGTAACGGTGACCGCCTCGGGTGGGACGCTCAACCGCGGCGTGTTCAACGACAGCAACTCCTCACCGATGATGATAAACATGGTGGTGACCGCCTCGGGCGGGGCGACCAACCATGGCATATGGAATCGAGGCTCCTCGCCGACGATGATAAACATGATGGTGACCGCCTCGGGTGGGTCGGCTAACTCGGGCGTAACGAGCAATCAGTCTGCGGTGCTGATGATGACAAACATGATGGTAACTGCCTCGGGTGGGACGACCCGTAACTACGGCGTGCATGGCCAAGCCTCCTCGGAAATGATGACGAACGTGACGGTGACCGCCTCGGGCCCGTTGAGCTACGGATTACTTCACACCGGCACAGCCCCGGCTTCGCCGGTGGTGATCCGCAACTCCACGATCAGCGGCGCATTGAATAGTCTCAACATCGGGACAGGCTACACGGTTCATGTGGGGGCCAGTCAGCTGGCTGGTGGAACGATCACTGGTGCAGGCACGTTTACCTGTGTAGGCGCCTATAATGCTTCGTTCGTAGCATTGGGCACCGGATGCCTGTAGGTACGCTGTAATAGAAACATCGCGGGAAAGGGGTTCGTTTCGGCCCCTTTTTCGTTGCTTTCTGCAATCGTTTGGATCTTTCTTTCGTCCATCTGGATAAGCATTCCCGTATGATGGACAGCACTATAGGGGCTCAACCAGAGGATCAATAATTCGCTGGTATAAATCTACTTGACCTGTCTGCTATATTGGACCCAGCTTGGCATTACTGGACTGAATCCAGTTATGGATATTGGATCATGATAGTCGGGTAGCGGGGTGATAAAATTGCCGCCTCGCTTTTTATTGGTGAGAGGAGTTTGATATGAAGCAGTACCTCTCCTGGATTGTCGCTGCTGTGGCTGGTATCGGCTTGGCTGTTTGGCAGAGCGGGACGTTGAATTTTACAGGCATTTCAAATAAGACGAATTGCTTGCCATATGTTCTGTAGCCTTTGAGAGATTCTGATTTAAATGGCGGGGCTTGTAACCACTTGTCAAACAGTCCTGTATTTTGCGTAAGGAACTGTTTATCTTGTCACCTCTAGTTCTAGGGGTGAGTCATTGGCTGAAATTAAGTCGAAGAGCATGCTTGTGACTGGTGGTGTGCTATCAATGTAATAAAGATGAACGTCGAGTTTTGATGGTAGCCATCCGAAACCTTTGAAGAGGGAGTAAGAAATGCAGTATTGTAGAATTTGGCCAAGTTATGATTATTTCGCATAAATTTCGGTTTATATTTATAAAGACTCAAAAAACAGCAGGGACAAGCCTTGAGACTTATCTTTCATCTTTTTGTGATGCTAGGGATATTTTGACTCCTTTCGGTAGAGAGGAGCTTGGACACAGTGCAAGAAATTATCAGGGATATTTCAATGTTTTGCGCGAGCTTGCTTATTTCCCGAAGACAGAGTGGAGGCAAAGCATTGATGAATTTCTTCAGCGCAGGAAATTTTTTAATCATATTGGCGCCAACAAGATAAGATGTCGGGTACCGAAAGATATCTGGAATGGATATTACAAATTTTGTATCGACCGTAACCCATGGGATAAAACGATCTCTCATTATTACTTTATGACTAAGCGCAAGAAAATGGATATTACTCTGGATGAATATTTAAATGCCGGATGTCTCTGCTTCAATTACGGTAAATACACTGATTATAATGATTCAGGCAAGATTGTTGTAGACAGGGTTATCCGATATGAAAATCTGAACGTGGAGTTGTCAGAAGTGCTAGATAGGCTGGGGATTCCATTTTCCGGCTCACTCGAAGTCCGGGCAAAGGCGGATATTCGAAAAGATAGAAGACCATATCAGGAAGTTTTGACTGATTCCCAGAGAGAGAGAGAATTCAAAAAGAGTTTGCAAGAGAAATCGAGTTACTCGGGTATGAATTTTAGATGACTTATAGATATGTAAAGAGTTTTGGGTGGGCACTTTTGATGGCGCTAAAATGAAGATTGTTGTATTGCTGACTGTAAGAAACGAAAGTCTTTATCTGTCACGATGCATCCAGCATCTCTATGAACAGGGACTTGAGATATGTGTGGTTGATAATGGCTCGACTGATTCGACCTTGGAGATCGCGCGTGCTTTTATGGATAGGGGCGTAATCCGAGTTGAGAGGCTTCCTTACAATGGTTGCTTTGAACTTGAAGAAATTTTGAAAAATGAGCAGCGATTAGCCCATGAAATTGATGCCGACTGGTTTATGCATTGTGATGCCGATGAAATAAGGGTTGCTCCAGAACCTTATCGTACGTTATCAGAAGGTATAAGAGATGTAGATAAACAAGGATATAATGCAATAAACTTTGATGAATTCGTGTTCATTCCGCATCGTGATGATCAGCCATATGAAGGGACTGATTATGTAGAAAGCATGAGGCACTATTATTTTTTCGAACCGGGAAAATTACGTAGGGTTAACGCATGGAAAAACAATCATTCCCTCGATTTAATTTCCAGTGCCGGACATAACATTCAGTTTGAAGGGAGAAGAATTTTCCCGGTTAACTTCATCCTTCGTCATTATGTTGCATTAAGTCAAAGGCATGCTTTACGAAAATATGGAGAGCGTATTTTCTCTGCAAGGGAGGTGAATGACCTTAAGTGGCATCGGGTACGTGCCGGTTTTTCTTCCGAAAAAGCAATGCTTCCTGATGTGCACCAGCTTAAAACCATATCGGAAGATGGAAGATGGGACAAATCAGATCCTTGGAACAGGCATGGTTTTATTGGATCGGATCAAACGCCGATCCCTTTTATCGTTGGTGTAGGCCGATCCGGTACTACTCTGCTGCGGCTGATGCTGGATGCACATCCGGAACTGAGCATTCCGCCAGAAACACACTTTGTTCCAAAAACTCTTGCGCTTGATCCCGAAGATCATTGTCTGCGAAATAAGTTCATTGATATTGCTCTTAATGCGCACACCTGGGGTGATTTTAAGATAAATGAGAAAAAGTTTTGTGAGCAAATAGGAAAAATATCTAAGTTTACAGTCGAAAAAGGATTGCGGCTTTTTTATTCAACATATGCTGGCATGCACAATAAAAAGCGCTGGGGTGACAAGAGTCCTCCATATCAACTTCATATGGCAAAGATTCAGCAGTGTATACCGGAAAGCCATTTTATACACATTATCCGTGATGGTCGGGATGTTGCCGTTTCTGCGCGGAAGTTATGGTTCGGAGCGGGGGAAGATATTAGCGACCAGGCCAATATGTGGAAGAATCGAATCATTGCGACAAGAGAGCAGGCCAAGAAGATTCCGTACTATATGGAAGTCAAATATGAAGATTTAATCCATAATCCTGAATCTGTTCTGAGGAAAATTTCAGCGTTCATCAGGATTCCGTATAGTGAAGAGATGTTGAATTATCATCAGGGTGCTGAGCAGCGTCTTAGTGAGCTTGGGCATCGCTATGCAGAGGATGGAAGTGTCAGGGTGCATCAAAGCCAGCGCCTGGGCATTCATGCACTAACCTCAAGGGAGCCTGATAGAAACAGGATAGGGCGTTGGCGTAGTGAGCTTTCATCAGAAGAGATTGATGCGTATGAAGCAGTGGCAGGTGGCTTGCTTGAAGAGCTTGGTTATGAGGTTACAGAATGATGAGTCAGGCTCCTATCATTGTCGGTGGTTTTTACCGTTCCGGCACATCACTGGTAAGAAGGTTGCTTGATTCGCATAGCAATATCCATTGTCCACCTGAGATAAAGTTTATGAAGGATTTTTATGGGGATTATCTGAAAGACGATTTGGCGCATGTTCGTTTTTTCAAAACAGTCAGGGCGCTAGGGTTGGAAGAAGGCGAGTTGTTGAATGTTTTTGGCAAGGCATATATTCAAGCAAGAGAATCGGCTTGTCTGAAGCTTGGAAAAAAAAGGTGGGCGGATAAAAACCCTGAGAATGTGCTGTATTTAAATCGATGGGATGAACTTCTTGCTGGTGATCTAATGTTTGTCTTTGTGGTACGGAACCCGCTGGACACGCTGGCGTCTTTGAATGAAATAAGGTTTAAAAAAACTGTCCCTGCTGATTTCGAGTCTAAGGTTCTGTGTTTGAAAGATTTTTATCAAAATGCCATGACGTATGCAGCTCGCTATCCACAGAAAAGTATTACACTGAAATATGAAGATATTGTTAGTCATCCCGTAGAGACCATGCGTATTCTTTTTAAGCGGTTGGGTGAAAGGTATGAAGCGGAAGTTTTGGAGCTGTTCCATGAAGAGAAACGTCGTAGCGGTATTGAAGACCCAAAGGTTGGCAATACCCGTGAAGTTCATTCCAACAGTGTTGACCGATGGAGGTCTGACCTGACAAAAGAGCAAATTAATATGGCCAACAACCATTTATCTGAAATCATTGAACATTTTGGTTACATGCATGCAGGTATCCATCATGACGGGTTTGGGAAAGAATGAAAAAATCAGGCGCTTGGGATTGTCGGCAAGTGTGTCGTCCGGGAGGCTTCGGTTGAAATCTTTCCCCGTTTCTCCCTTCAGTATGTTTAAAAGCATAAGGTCTAATTGGGGGCTGATTGTCCATCTTGGTAAACATGATGTTCTACGCTCCTACCGTGGATCGGTTATGGATTTGTTATGGATGATTATTCAGCCGTTGATCATGCTGTTGGTTTATACATTCGTTTTTGGATATATCTTTCAGGCAAGGGTTGCAGCGCATGGGGATAAATTTGAATTCGCCATATTTCTGTTCACCGGTCTTCTTATATATCGTTTTTTTGCAGAGTGTTTAAATGCCTCCACAACATTAATCACTGATCATGTAAATTTCGTAAAGAAGGTTGTTTTTCCACTTGAGATACTTCCCTTTGCAATGGTAGCTACAAGTCTTTTCAATATGGTTTTTAGTCTCCTGATTCTGTTTGTTTTCGTGTTTCTTTCCCAGGGGCAGTTGCATTTTTCCACGCTTTTGTTCCCAATTGTAATTGCTCCGCTGATTATTCTAACAGTGGGCATTTCATGGATACTATCTGCTCTTGGCGTTTTTATTCGGGATGTTAGTCATTTGGTTGTTATGCTCACATCCGCACTGCTGTTTTTAAGCCCGGTGTTTTATTCCACATCACGGCTGCCCGAGTCTTTCCAGATTGTTTATTACTTCAATCCTTTGACCTTCGTGATTGAGCAAAGCAGAAATGTTTTGCTGCATGGAAGTGTTCCCGATTGGTCAGGTCTGCTTTTATATTATGCTCTTAGTATAATAGTTGCGTGCCTTGGCTTTTTCCTGTTTCAGAAAACAAGGAGTTTGTTTGCCGATGTCATCTGATATTTCTATTCGGGTACGTGATATTGCGAAAACATATCACATGCACTCATCTCCTGCGGTCCGCCTTAAGCAGACCCTGTTCCCTGACAGCCGGCCTGATAGTGGGTTTAAGGCACTGAAGAATATCAACTTTGATGTGCAGCAAGGTGAAGTGGTTGGCATTGTCGGTCGTAATGGATCTGGAAAATCAACACTGCTGCAACTGATTTGTGGAACGCTTCTCCCTTCCCATGGCGAAGTATTGTTGCATGGCAGGGTTTCAGCCCTTCTGGAGTTGGGGTCCGGCTTTGATCCGAATTTTACCGGGAAAGAGAATGTTTATCTTAATGCCTCGATTTTGGGCCTGTCCCGACAGGAAATAAAGAGGCGCTACAATGATATTGTAGCATTTTCCGGTATAGGTGATTTTATCAACCAGCCGGTTAAAACCTATTCCAGTGGAATGTATGTTCGGCTGGCTTTTGCCGTTGCTGTGAGTGTGGATCCGGATATTCTGATTGTGGATGAAGCTCTGGCTGTGGGTGATGATGATTTCAAAAGAAAATGTTATGCAAGAATTCAGGAAATAAGGAATAACGGATGCAGTATTCTGTTTGTTTCACACAGTGCCGGAACGGTGGTAAATCTTTGTGACAGGGCAGTTCTTCTGGATCATGGCGAACAACTGTTGGTAGGTGATCCCAAACGAGTCGTTTCAATGTACCAGAAATTAATTAAAGCCCCTCTAGAAAGGCAGGCGCTGATCCGCTCGGAGATTAAGGCTGGAAGAGACCCTGAAATAGAGGTTACCTTGGATGATGGGGATGCTGTCTTGCCTCAAAATGAGGCGAATAGGGTGATATCAGACCAGCCTGAGAGTGCTGTATGGTTTGAGTCGCAAGGCGCCCGGATTTCAAATCCGAGAATATGTTCTGGTGATGGCAAACAGGCAGAATTGTTATGGACCGGGAAAGAATATGTTTTCAGTTTTGATGTTCTGTTTGATGCGGATGCATCAAAAGTTGGCTTTGCCATGGGTATAAGAACGATTCAGGGCGTTCGTATCGGGGGGGCTCAAACTCGGCAGAATGAAGATATGCTTATAGATTCGGTAAAATCGGGATATTCCATGCGCTTGGGATTTAAATTTACATGTCTTTTGAGATCAGGGACATATTTCTTCAATGTTGGAGTGTCCTCAATGATTGATGGCGAAAAAACATCTCTCCACCGGGGGCTGGACATATTGATGTGCAAGGTCGTTTCGGATACGGGCATTGCAACAGGAATGATTGATTTGAACTGTCGTCCAATATTTGAGTGATTGGCCGTCTAAAGGGAACCTCGAAAAACCGGTTCATTTATGAGATTCTACACACAAAGCACGGAGGTTTTCTGAGATGATACGAGAGAGTCTTTTTGCCGCGTCGGAACGAGAAAGCAGGCTGGATAAACTTGGAAATGTATTGCGTCGTTTTGAAGAGCTGATCGACTTTGCGGAGATTGCGCATGAAGTTGAGCTGTCGCTTCCGCAGCGTGACCGCAGCAAGGGTGGTCGTCCACCTTACCCTGTGGAGCTGATG
>JAJRTX010000054.1 GCA_021545665.1 Zetaproteobacteria bacterium | reverse complement strand
CACTGATGACGAGATTGACTTCATCATGCACCGGCTCAATCATCGGCCAAGAAAAACGCTGGGCTACAGAACACCCCATGAAGTGTTCTTCAATACCAAAACTCAACTCACTGAAGTTGCACTTGGCAGTTGAATCCGCGTATTTCTTTATTCGTGCTCATTCGTGGCTATGCTTTTTTAATATACCAGCCTCTTGTACGCTACGCTTTTGCCGCCCATGTTAATCAAATAACCGAGTTTTATTCCTGTCGCCTTTAAGTAATTCAATAACTGCGCTTCATGCAAGCGGCTTATCTTATCAACAGCCTTCAACTCAATGATAATTTTTCCACCCACCAGTATGTCAGCGTAATATTTACCTATATCTTCACCTTTGTATGAGACGCTTATTTCTCTTTGTGTTTCAACCGGAATATTCCTTATTCCAAACTCTTTAACCAACGCATTCTCATACACTTTTTCCAAGAACCCTGAGCCAAGCACATTATGTATTTCAAATACAGCTGACATCACCTGAAACGAAAATTCTTCATAAATTATCTCTGTCACAAAAACATAACCTCAAAACCTCTAGCCACTGATTTCACAAATTTCCACTGATAAAAACCTTATTGCCGTGCCTTCATTCGTGGCTGGCTTTCAGACCTCCTGTCTACAAACGCCACAACCGATAACCGGCCTCGGCGACTTCGCCCCGATCTAGCGCCGATTTCACATCAATCACCGACCCACCCGGTTTCAACTTACTCAGTAGTGTCTCCGATGTTTTCGCCAGATATTTTTCATGACCTACAGCCAGCACGATAGCATCGGCATCGACAGGCAGCTCATCCCAAGCTGTAATTGAGACTCCATACTCGTGCATTGCATCTTCACTCTCGGCTAGCGGATCATGCACACTGACCCTGCAGCCGTATTCTTTTAGTTCACGAACCACATCAGCCACTTTAGAGTTGCGGAGATCAGGACAGTTTTCCTTAAAAGTTAAACCCAGCACAATGACCTTTGAATCCTTGATACAGGTTCCAGACTGAATCATCTGCTTTATTGTTTGCTGAGCAATATAAGCCGACATACCATCATTGATGCGGCGGCCAGCTAGAATCACCTGCGGATGATAACCGAGAATTTCAGCCTTATGCGTCAGATAGTAAGGATCAACACCGATACAATGGCCTCCGACCAGACCAGGCCTGAAGGGAAGGAAGTTCCATTTGGTACCTGCTGCTTCGAGTACATCAAGGGTATCGATTCCCATTTTGTCAAAGATAATCGACAACTCATTGATCAGTGCAATATTCAGATCGCGCTGAGTATTTTCAATCACCTTAGCAGCCTCCGCCACTTTGATCGTTGCTGCACGGTGCACACCTGCCTCTATCACCTGCTCGTAAAGCGTCGCAACCTGCTCAAGCGATTCAGCATCCTGACCAGACACCACCTTCACGATGTTCTCCAGCGTATGCAGCTTATCACCCGGATTCACACGTTCAGGCGAGTAACCAACCTTGAAACCGTTTTCACCACACTTCAATCCAGATTCTCGTTCCATAATTGACACACATATCTCTTCAGTCACACCCGGATAAACCGTTGATTCAAAGATCACAATTGCACCTTTCTTAAGGTTTTTCCCTACCGTCTCGGTGGCTTTAATGACAGGGGTTAGATCAGGTTTGTGCCCCTCGTCCACGGGTGTGGGTACAGCCACTACAACAAAGTCAGCTTTAGCAATATCTGCAGCATCTGTCGTATAACTCAGCTGCCCGGCATGCATAAAAAGCTCATCGGCCATTTCACCTGTCGGATCAAACCCTTCACGATAGGCTTTCACCTTCGTTTTCGATATTTCAAACCCTATCGTTGACATGATACAACCAAAGGCCAAAGCCAGCGGTAGTCCGACATAACCAAGACCAACTACGACAACTGTTTTATCCTTCATTTTTCAAACTCCATAAAATGTAATCTGTAACCATTACTCAGTCGCGACCAAACAGGTCTCTGGTATACACTTTGCCTTCAACATCATTAAGGACATCCGACATGCGATTGGCAACAATCACATCAGACTTCTGTTTAAACTCCTCAAAATCTCCAATTACACGTGAATTAAAAAACTCTGGTGTATTCAGCACGGGTTCATAGATAATCACTTCTATTCCTTTCGCTTTGATTCGCTTCATAATCCCCTGAACGCTGGAGGCACGAAAATTGTCAGAACCGTTCTTCATAATAAGACGGTAGATGCCAATGACTCTGGGCTTACACTTTAGAATACTGTCTGCAATGAAATTCTTTCGTGTGGCATTGGCCTCAACGATGGCATGGATAAGGTTTTGTGGTACATTCTGATAATTGGCCAGCAATTGTTTGGTGTCCTTAGGTAGGCAGTACCCACCGTAACCGAATGAAGGATTATTATAGTGGTCACCAATACGGGAATCTAGGCAAACCCCTTGAATGATTTGCCTAGAGTCTAAGCCATGTGTCACCGCATAACTGTCCAACTCATTAAAATAGGCTACCCGCATAGCTAGATAGGTATTAGAGAAAAGCTTGATCGACTCCGCCTCGGTGGAGTCTGTGAACAATACAGGAATACCCTCTTTTATTGCCCCCTGCTTGAGGAGAGCGACAAATACCTCTGCGCGTTCGGAGTGCTCACCCATCACAATGCGTGAAGGATGAAGATTATCATAAAGAGCCTTGCCTTCACGTAGAAATTCGGGCGAAAAAACCAGATTATTACAGTCAAACTTGGTACTAACACTTGCAGTAAAACCCACGGGCACGGTGGACTTTATAATCATTACCGCATTCGGATTGATGCTCAGGACATCATTAATCACTGACTCTACCGAACTTGTGTTAAAGTAGTGCGATTTAGGGTCATAGTCGGTGGGCGTAGCGATAATGACATAATCAGCACCCTCGTAAGCCTCCTGCTTATCAAGTGTGGCTCGAAATTTTAGAGGCTTGTTGGTCAGATAGTCCTCAATTTCGGCATCTTCAATAGGCGACTGTTTGCAATTAAGCATCGAGACCTTTTCGGGTATTATATCGATCGCCACAACCTCATTGTGCTGAGCAAGTAGCATGGCATTAGAGAGGCCAACGTATCCGGTGCCTGCAATGGCAATCTTCATCAATTTAAACTCCACAAGTTATAATTTTCATCAATTTAAACTCCACAAGTTATAAACTAGGTGGAGCGCTCACCTTTAGCAATCCTCTAGTAAAACCGAAGATAACTACCTTTTTCAGCCCTCTAAAAACTCATTTTTTTCTCTACGTTTTTTTACGCTTTCTGAAATGAATACGCCAATGACTGTCAGAAATCCGCTCACTAGCACAGAAAGAATGACGATCATTAACCTCTTTGGCTTGGCTTTTCTATCGGGTACCACCGCCGCATCCAACACTCTGAAAGAATATTCCTTTTGGGTGCTGGCCAACATGGCTTTTTTCTGTTCCTGTGAAATAAGATCAAACAGCGCCTGTCGCATTTCCGCCACCCTCACCTTGCCCAGTTCATCATTCAGATACCCAAGTGTTTGCTTGCTGCGCTGGAGGGCTTCCTGCCTTAAATGAGCATTCAGGCGCGTTACCAGATCATTGGCCCACGTTGCTGCCAGACTGGCATCAGTCCATTCAACAGCGACAGTGACTATCCCTGACTTCTTACCCGAGGAAACAGAAAGAAGTTTATTAAACAGCCGGTATGTATCCCATTGAGTGGGTTCACCTTCCTGCCATGACTTGCTTTCACTGTTCCAGCTCTCTGCAAACAGCACCGGCTTCAGTTTGTTCTCTTTAACAAAAGCCCGGAGAAATTCGCGTGACTTCAACACCGCCAAATTCACCCTTACATCTCCACCCCCGCCACCCAATGAGATCCCTGCCATCGAAGCCAGACCGCTGAGGCCACCAAATGATTGCCCCCTGTTGCTTTTTTCGCCGACTGGCGTGATAACTACTTCGGCACGATAAATATTGGGTAATGTGAGTGAATAACCTGCTGCCAGCACTGCTGCTAAAAATACAACACCGATAATCAGCCAGCGCCTTTTCCAGATAATTCGCCAGTATTCCAGAAGATCAATCTCATCGTCAGGATAGGATTGAGCAGCGAGTGCTGAGCAATGAGGATATAGACACTGAGGGGCGAGTGCTGAGTGCTGAGTGGTTGACTCGTTGCTCGCCACTTCTCTTTCAGTACCATTTTCTAGTTCTTCGTTACTTATCACTCTTTCCCCATCGCCAGTCTTATCCATTATTATACTTCCTTCTTCTTTTGCAGTGCTTTTCTCAGTCCACCGAGAATCTTTGCAACCTCTTTTGCTTGTGCCATCAACACTTCAAACTCTTCCTGTCCAATGTAACCAACATCAAGAGCAAGATATAGCTGTGATTGTACCTCGGCACATGAAGCCTTCGCAATCACAACAAACCTGTGGAAATCAGCGCTGGATGCGCGATCAAACCCCTCTGCAACATTTGATGAGACTGAAACAGATGACCTACGTATCTGATCCCGGAATCCGTAATCTTTTGCAAACGCGCCAGAACTTGTAATCTGATAGATACCCGATTCAGCTCTCTGGCTTTTTGCCATGCAACCAAGTCCTCAAAACTCTGAATACGCTTTCTTTTCACGTTACTCAGCACTCACCACTCGTTACTCAGCACTATCTTACAATATTCCCACAGCGACCATCGAAGCAGTAAAGACACCGATCTGCATCAACACTTTCGACCAGTCCAGGGTGCTGTCCAGCAGGTTAAATGCCTCAAGTTTTTGCGGTACAACAATGCTATCTCCAGGATACATGGTGGTGTTTTTACTCCAGCCACTGCCTGAATCAACATAGCCGTTCGCCCTGATAATATAGATACGATCATCATCAGCCATGCTGGTTGCACCGCCTGCCAGAGCAATAAAGTCATCCCTGTCCATATTCTTGCGATAGAGCATGGCCGACTGATTATAAACTTCGCCAATGACCATCACCTGGTCAGGTCGTTTCGGCACATAGAGGGTGTCTGCATCCGCAAGCTTCAGAGTTGCGCCATCTTTCAACTTGCCACTTTCATCAATATCAATCAGCAACCGCCCTTCAGGTTTCAGCTTCCGATACTTCTCCAGAACCGTCTGGGCTGCTGATAATCCCTTCTGTTTATTTGCAAGCAGCTTGGGATTATTAACGGATTGAATAGCTGTCTGAGCCTGGGTCACCTCCCTCTCCAGGCGATCTGCATACTCTTTCAAGATCTTCTTCTGCTGCTCTCGAATCGATTTTCTGGAAAAGAATGCCGCTGATACAAATGCATCCTTCGTAAATCCTCCGGCCCTTTCGATCACTTGCGAAATCGTTTCGCCATCTTCAATGATATAGATGCCGGGAAATTTGAACTCTCCTTTTAACTCTACCTGCTCCAATGATCGCCAGTTGCTTATAGTCCGCACCATAAGCACATCATAGGGCTGGAGTAATACATCAGCCTCTTTCACACCGTTAAGAGCATCGCCAAGTCTAACCTCGAAGTGAGTCGTCTCCCGCTTTTCTCCATTTACTATCTTATATCGAGTGATTTCTGTCTGCTGAAGAAAAGCTTGCTCTGTAACTCCACCTGCTGCAAAAACAAGGTCAGAGAGGCGCATCCCTGAACTTGCAAAGTCATATGCTCCAGGTTTTTTAATTGCTCCATGTACATAGACTTTATGACGTTGAACAGTTTCCCAAATTGAGTGAATAATCACTTTATCCAGATCCTGAAGGGCAATATTATTCTTTTCATCTCCTTGAAGCACAGCAGGTAAATCAACTGTAATCAGCGATATTTTTTTGCTTGCTTCGTCCGTTCTATAGATTTGAATATTTTCCAGCAACACATTTCGGGTAACCCCACCAGCTGCGAAAATAAGGTCTGAAACCTTCATTCCCTCACCAAATTCGAACTCTCCAGGATTATTAACTTCACCTTGTATGTGAAGCACTTTCCGATGCTGATTTTCCCATATTGAGTGTATAATAACCTTATCTAGATCCTGAATAAACAGATTTGCCAACGATGACCCTTCCATCACATCAGAGACAGAGAAGTGAGAGATACTAACCTTTTTAGTAACAGGGTCTGTTCGGTAGAGCTCAGCATCGGCAAAAGAGGTATCTTTGGTTGTACCTCCGGCAGCCAAAATTAAATCCAGAATTTGCATGTTTTTCTTCAACTCGTATGAACCCGGTGACTTCACACTCCCTGCAATAGTAGCCTGAGGCGCTTGCCGAAAATGTGATCGATGGAACACATAGACTTTATCACGCGGTTTGAGAGAAACATCCACATGTTGCTTTCCTGATACAAACAGATCACTAAGACGGAATCTGATTACCTCCGGTTCACGATTCCCTTCTGCCTCTCTCTCAATCAGACCGTAATCCATAAAGGTTTCAGGTAATAGAACATCCTGATTTGGCAGCAACTGGGAAAGATGCATGCCCTTTTTCCATGCATATTTACCAGGGCGCTTAACGTTCCCAATCAACAAAACCGGATTCCTTTCAAATTCGAGGATAGAGAAAACTTTAATGACGTCACCATTACGAATACGCGTCTTGAGACCTCTCCCTTTAAGAGGGAAATTTAACACTTCTTTTTCCCCAGACCGATTGATACGTTCAAGTAGCGCTTTTGCCCGATAAGCCTTGGGAAGATATCCACCTGCAAGTTTAACCATGTCACCTACATCTGTGCGACGACCAACCTCATAAATAGCAGGGCGAGCAACTTCTCCAGCTATGCCAACAGTGATGCCAATTGGAGGCACAAACACCACATCACCGGGTAACAAACGCATGTCACCACCTGTATCACCACGAAGTAAAAAGTCATAAAGGTCTATGCTTCCAACTACTTTACCACCTCGTTTAAGTTGAATGTTTCGCAGAGATCCTATTTTCTTAACTCCACCGGATACCAGCAGCGCATGTGATAGTGTTGCAAGGCCACTGACCACATAAGAACCGGGCTTTGCAACCTCTCCCAACGCAAAAATACGGATTGAGCGGAGCTTGCCCATACTAATGCTAGCTGTAACGCCAATCATTTTTTCGCCAATCTGCTGAGCCAGCAGTGCTTTGGCACCTGAGAAGCTCATACCAGCAAGCACAACCGGGCCAATCTCAGGAAATGCTACTACCCCTTCTCTGTCCACCACGAGTGTAAACTGATCGTTTTTAGCGCCAAACAGCTGCACTTCCAACTCATCACCGGGTCCGAGTACATATTCAGCAGGAACAGGCACATCTGTCGCCGGGGCAAAAGTGGTCGGAGAACCGGCAAAGAGATCATAACCGAACTGTTTGAGGTTTTCTGCATTAACAATCAATGGTTTTGATTCACTAACGAAATCAGAAAATGCGCGACGGATTTCAAGCTTGTCTGCGCCTGCAGATCCCGCCACCTTTTCCACCGGAACATCAACCGCAGATGATTGCGATACTTCCGCTGCTTGCTGGCCAGAATCAGCACCAACAGCCGAGGCCTCCCTTTCCAGAGGACCAGTACCTACTGTACGAAGTTTTATAACCCGGGGAGAGTTAACACTTTTGGCTGGATTAGGAGATGGGGAAACCCCTGCCTGTTTAGCAAGTGCTTCACGCTCCGCAGGCGATAGCTGCTGGATTTTTTGCATCTGCTCAGGTGTCAATGTTAACGCATTGGAACTGGTCACCGACACTGAACAGAGGGCAACAGCCACCATCAGATACAATAAACTTCTAATCGGGTACATCACAAACACTTCTCCTGTCACTTCAATACTTTAAATAGAAAACTTTTATATAATATTTTTTAGCTTCGATAATTGCTTACTACCGCATGCCAACTCACCAACCACAAAGGATGCACAACCTCTTGACTCGCGACAGGGAATCTTCTCTTATTCAAGCTCAGATCCCCCCTCCCGTTGTGTCAACCTGTGTGTACTCTCTCACTCAAACAGCGACTTCAAACCTTCGCGAATCAGTGCTGACTTTTCTTTCAATCGGTAAAACATTCAATATTACTGCTGCCAATCAATCTCAACTAACGAGAACCTATCCAGAAAAAATTATAAACACAAAAAAATGAGCTGTGAGATTCAATTTGAATAGAAACAAAACAGCTTCAACGTTTAGTCCATGGGGTTGTATTGGGATCGAGGCACATGACTTTTGCAAATAGCTCTATGCATGCAGAGAAACTTTCAGTTGCTGCCCGGAACAGACCTGACACCTCCATTTTCAAATCTATTGTTCAGATCAACCTGACCCGATATGAACGCCCTTTCAGTTTCCCTTCTCCCAGCTTTTTCAGCGCGATTTTCACAGCATCCCGACTCACAGCCACATAAGCCCAGTTATCAAGTATCTGTATTTTTCCAATCTGTTTGCCTGTAATACTACTTCCCGCTGTCAGTGCTCCCAGAATATCTCCCGGGCGCAATTTCTGTTTCTTCCCTCCGCCAATTTGCAGGGTTGCCATCAGCGGTTTATCGGGACGTTTGTAATAGAGCGTCCTATATAATCACTGAGTCTGGTTAGTTTATATTCATTGCCGTTATGCAGCATGAATATCCTGCCCTTGCTACCGGCACGGCCTGTGCGCCCGATACGATGAATATAGGTTCCAGGCTCATGCGGAAGATGGAAGTTAAACACTGCATCAATCATATCAATATCCAGACCACGGGCCGCCACCAGTACAGAGCTGCTTTTGTTGGCAAAGCGTACCATGGTCTGATCACGATCCCGCAGCTCCAGATCACCATTAAGTGCCAGCACATTGGAACCATGCCGGGTAAGCTCTTCTACCACATCCAGAGTTTCCCGTTTGGTATTACAGAAGACCAGACTGGATTCCGGTTTGTATTCCAGCAACAACAGACGCAGAGCAGTTTTACACTGCTTCTGATCATCCACCTGATAAAAGTGCTGCGAAATCGTGCTGCTATCATGGGTGGATTTCACTTTCACCATCACTGGCTTCAGCATGATACGTTTGACTATTGCCCTGATCTGATCCGGAAATG
Source organism: Zetaproteobacteria bacterium (assembly GCA_021545665.1). Next base: position 350 of record JAJRTX010000054.1, on the reverse strand, counting down.
ATGCACTGAATAACAGTGTCTGGCGCCATTTGGATATCTGATCAACGATCTCATCGACTGATATCTGAAACCTCATATCAAGCATACGGTCCGCTTCATCCAGTACCAGCGGGTTCATATGTTTCAGATTCAATGTTTCACGACTCAAATGATCTTCGATGCGTCCCGGAGTGCCGACAATATGTGGGCACCATGTTCAAGGGAAGTATAACCTGAGGGGTGAACGACCACCGGCTAAAAGCCGGTGGCTTCCTTTTACGGCTAGAAGCCGGTGATTGGTCGGCCATCCGGCCGACTGACTACACCACTTCAAAGTCATCATCCGGATGCGGTGGCTTCTGATTTTTGAT
>JAJRTX010000053.1 GCA_021545665.1 Zetaproteobacteria bacterium | reverse complement strand
TCATTGGCGGGTTTCCCACAAGTTGCAGACTTATCCCTCATAGAATCGGAGTTATCGGAAAGGAGAGGCCATTACCGGAAGTGTGTGAAAAAGGCACTCGATGCATTGCCGCCCAGAGATTTGGTTGCAGCAGTAACCATTGCGATAGAAGAGTCCACGGAAATAGGAGAATTGGATGCCCCAATTCTTATTGACGACGTGGTGGATACCTATGAAGTCGAGGCTCAGCGATTCCTTGAAAACGAAGCGGGTAATGTGGAAACGCTAATCCATAGAATTCATGAGTTTGTGGAGGACGGCACGTCCGATGATGAAATAGAAGGCATGATTTCGAAACTGGAGGATGTTGTTCGTAACTGGGATTTTGTCGCGCAGCCAATACAGGTCAGTGCCAAGAGTCGTGGCCTGGATCATGTCATGAGTCATGAGGTGGCAGGACATATTCGAGGATTAGCAGTCACGCTGCATAACGAGTATGGCATGCTGGAAGTATCTCAGCGACTTACGAAACTATCTCTGGAAGTGTTCGCCGAGGTGGTGGAGGTCGTCGAGAGAGCTGAAGAGGATGCCAATGCTCTCGAAGAGATCGCAGAACAGCAGATGAAAGCCGTCGAGGAAATTCAACAGCAAGCCGAGGAGTGGCGCAGGGAGATAACCTATGAAACTGAAATTGGTGCTGTCTTCAAGGATAAGTTGATGATATCGCCAGATGGTGTGGAGTGGAAGGGACGGCGGTTCCCGCTTGACAAGATCACACGGGTTAGATGGGGGGGGTACGAAGCATTATGTCAACGGTATACCGACAGGGACAGAGTATTCGATGTTTGTAGGCAGCGACGTGGACTCGGTGGTGATACGAACAAAGAAACAAGCAGTGTATTCCGCATTTATTGATCGTCTGTGGAAGGCAGTTGGCGTGCGTCTCTTAACCGATATGCTTCAGGATCTAAGAGATGGTGGTCGACTACGTCTCGGTTCTGCCATTATGGATGACAATGGAATGGAGTTCGAGAAGACGAAATTATTCGGAGCCAACGAAAAGGTATATTGTCATTGGAATGAGCTAGTGATCTGGAATGGGGCTGGTACATTCGCGATCGGCAAAAAAGGAGATAAAAAAGCATCGATTGAGTTGAGTTATCAGGATGATGACAATGTTCATGTGCTTGAGGCTGCACTTCGTATGTTCTGGAAACGTGCAAGCAGTAGGTTGAGTAATTTGTTGCAGCAGGAATAGTAGGCGTGGATGAAGACGATAAAAAGAAAGGATTTGCCGGCCTCGATTCATTAACGTCAGATGTTTCCCGTGAATCCGGGAAGAAAACTGCATCTATACCAGGTAATGTTGACCGGGCAGACAAAACAACGTCGGGGCATCATGCTGCATCAACAGGCGCTAGCGATAATCATCGCGCGAGCGGATCAGGAAATCCGGGCACGCCGCCCCTTACGGGGCAGCAAACAGACAGGCACCAAAGGCAACAGCCTGCCGGCTCAAAAGGGTGGGTAGTATTCTTGGGCATGGCCGGCCTGATTGGTATCTTGTACTGGGCAGGCGAGTCATCGCGCACAAGTACAGGTGGTTACAATTCGCCAGGCAAGAACCCGACGTACCAAAGCTCTGGGTATTCTTCTACGTCGACTGTGCCCAAGCGGCCAACCGTTTTACAGGGAAGAGCGGAACCCTTGGATAAACAGGGGATATGCGAATTGCAAGAGTTACTTGGTGAGATGGGGTTCTATACATCAACGGTCGACGGGATTTCCGGACCTGGCACTAGGCGGGCGATAGCAACATTATTGAGTGATTACCAATTTGCCAGTAAATATGGTCCAACAGCGCGCGTGCTTCAGTATGCACGATCAGCGGTGTCTCGAGTTCGGTCTGGCGGTAGTTCTACAGCGGCGAGGGTATCGCTACCGCAGAATGGGAAGATATTTAACAGGCGATCTTATGGTGAAGCACCGTTCAAAATATCTACCTCGTCTGGCGAAAACTACTATGTGAAATTGGTTGATAAGTCGGATGGAATCGATGTCATAACATTCTTTGTGAGAGGTGGGCAGAGTGTTGAACTAGAGGTACCGTATGGCACCTATTTACTCAGATACGCATCAGGCCGTACCTGGTATGGCACGACATGTCTTTTTGGGCGTAACACGACATTTTTCGAGGCTGATAGAACGCTCAGATTTTATGTAAATGGTTATCAGATTGTTGGTCACAGAGTGGAATTGATCAAGCAGATAAACGGTAATATGGATTCAAGGTCGATATCGGCGGGCAGATTTTAAGTGGCCACAGTATGTGTATTTTTGCATGTGGATGAGCTGGAGCACGCAATGCTGGAAAGGGTAGACTGGTTTAACAATAGACGCTCGCTGGAACCGATTGGTAATATCCCGCCAGCTGAATATGAAAAGTTGTATTATGAGCAAACTGAAGAGTCGAGCCTGTAAATAATTCTGTGTAACTGCCGTTGTTAAATATAGTCGGTTAATCGGTCTTCAAACTCGATCATAAAATGATTCAAGGCGACTTTCCAGTTTCGTATGGGCATGGTCC
>JAJRTX010000052.1 GCA_021545665.1 Zetaproteobacteria bacterium | reverse complement strand
TATCGATATTTCGTCGTCCACACTACATGATATTTACAATCCCATACTGTGTGGCTGCCACGCTTATAGTCTTGCATAACATGGAAAACTACCTATCCGTCGCCTAAAGGCGAGGGGTTTACGGATCCCCTATCGGGGACTATAAAAAAATGTAACATTTTAATCTGAGTTTCATCCACGCCTTCCAGCATTCTTCATGTTGGATTGATCGGTAACTCTACAGCCTCAATGTGGATGGAATAGTGCTGTACTGGATACTATTGGTATAACAAGATAGAAGCACAGCTACCTAGTTATAAGGCCAATCAAGGGGTGAGGAGTGCTATTTGTGAATTCAAATGAACAAAAGGCAATGATGCAGGCTTATCCTGAGTTCGAAAGTTACATGAATAATCCGGCTTCAAACCTGTGACTCAATTATTTTATGCTCTGTTAAGTCTTGGTGCGTTTGCATTGGTTGCAGGCTTATTGCTTGGAATCGCACAGAAAGTTTTTCGTGTCCAAAGCAATCCTATCGTGGATAAGATTGATGCCCTGCTTCCTCAGACACAATGCGGTCAGTGCGGTTATCCCGGTTGCAAACCTTATGCCAATGCTGTCGCAAATGGTGAAGTAGATGTGAACCACTGCATTCCCGGTGGTGAACGAACCATGCTTGAAATTGCTGATCTGATGGGTGTTGAACCCAAGCAACTTGAAGAAGAACCAGCTGCACCTATGCTGGCCTATATTCATGAGGACATATGCATTGGCTGCACACTGTGCATCAAAGCCTGTCCAGTGGATGCCATTATCGGCGCCCCCAAACAACTACATACTGTGATTTCTGATCATTGTACCGGTTGCACACTCTGTGTTGATCCCTGCCCGGTCGATTGTATTGATATGCTGGTCAAGCCTGAACTGCTGGAACACTGGTCCTGGCCATTGCCAAAAACAAACCGGGCCAAACTAGGACTTGAAAGACGGGAGGCCCATGGTGATCATCCGGACAAGAAATAACAATCCTGGTCACCTTCATAATAAGGGTGCCCGGAATAGTCCAGCCATTACTGACAAAAAGAGACAAGTATGCATGAAGAGCATCTAAAACATCCGAAAAACTGCTTCTGCCAGATTCCTCCGGAAGAGTTATTATTCTGGGCACACAAAAGATATGTAGAAAATATCCCGACTATTGAACTGCTGAACTCTGCACATGATACGCATCAGAAGGAAATTATCAGTATTGTCGCCCTATTTGATGCAGATGATAAGTCACTACTGAAAATGATGGGTGACGTTAACCTGCCGGATCACCATATTCTGCACTGCAGAGAAAAACTGAGGAAATTTATTGAACTTGCCAACAGGTAAGGGATAAGGAGACTAGCATGAGAACTATTGCAGACGTATGTATCGTACCTCTTGGAGTAGGCGTTTCTGTCTCAAAATATATTGTGGTTTGTGAACAAATTTTCAATGAAGCCGGACTCAATCCCAAACTACATGCCTACGGAACAAATATTGAAGGCGACTGGGACGATGTGGTTGACGCTATCAAACGTTGCCACAAGGAGATTCATGCTCTGGATGCCCCTCGCATTACCACATCAATCCGGCTGGGTACGCGCATTGATAAAAAACAGACGATGCAGGATAAAGTGGATAGCGTACAAACAAAACTGGCCGGAACAGAATAGTACGAAATCCATGACTCACCACTTTACATCTGAAAATGCGCATATCGACGTTAAAGATCTTGCCAATAGCCTTGATCTACACTTTTTCAGGCAGAAAATCAGTTGGCCCGAAATTAATCAGCACTTCCCTGGAACTTCGACAAATATGAAAAAAAGGATATCCATGATCCAAGTATTCATAACAATGATGACAATCATACTCTGTCTAACTGCTCCAACAACTGCTGTATTTGCCAAAAATATGAACTTGGGTCAGGTCGTTAAATCCGTACTCAGTCATCATCCCGATTTAAAAGTTGGCCAGTTTGATATTGCGATTGCTCAAACTGAAACCCGTAGCGTTGACGGGCAACTTGACCCGACTGTGACAGCAACCATTAGTGCCAGCGATGAAAAGACTCCGGTATCCAGTGATTTTCAGGCCTCGGAAGCCCGCACCGGTCAGTTGTCGGCAACCATTTCGAAGCCGCTTGCCAACGGTGGAACCCTTGGTGCGAATTATACTTATACTCGCACCGGCCAGGGATTCGTATCTCCACTTGCAGGGCAATTATCAAAATTTAATCCAGCCTACCGTAGCCAGATCAGCCTTAACTATCGTCATCCTCTGTTTCGCGGTGCAAAACGGCCAGATTACCATGAAGCCAGGAAAGCGGCACTGGCTCATTTTGAGGCGGCACAACATCAGCAACAGGTTATTGCTCATACATTGAGCTTGCAGGCGCTCACTGCCTATTATCAACTGGCTTCAGACGATATAAATATCCGCAATGCAGAACAGGCTGTAGCCCGAGCCAGGAAACTGCTGTCTTACCAGCGCTCACGCGAGCAATTTGGTCTGATTGAACGAGCAGATCGCCTACAGGCGGAAGCACTGCTGGCAGCACGTAAAACGGATTTTCAGCAGGCCACAGCAAGAAGGATCAGCGACCAAAGTACAATAAACAGGCTGATGCTGGAACCTTCCGATATGCCGTTAACAATCACCGTTACAGATCAAACACTGGAGATCATACCTTCCATGCGGGATGCAATGCAAATTGCAGAAAGCAAGCGCCCGGAGTTACGGCTCCTGAAGGCTCAGCAGGAAGCTGCCAGCGCGCAATTAACGCTTCTACAGGATGCTGACCACCCACAACTGGATGTTGTTACTGAACTCGGCACACGTTCGCTGAGCGGTGCACCTGGAACCGCTCTTGCCAGTGGCATGAGCATTAAAGATCGTTTTGTTTCCTTAACACTGGAATTCAGTGACGTTGTCAATCGCAACAGTGCCCGTGCCGCTATCATCAAAGCTGAACTGGAATACGAGCGTATTTCTGCGGATCGGGAACGTATACTGGAACAGATTAAAGATGATCTGGCGATAGCATTAACAGCAGCACGAACATCCAGACCGACACTGATTCTGGCTATTCAACAAGCAGAAGCGGAGAAGAAGAAATTTACTGCCGAAATGCAACGCTACAGGGAAGGTCGTTCGGATACGGCGACACTGGTACAGTTTGAGGGTGAGTTGCGCAATGCGGAATTAAATGCCGAGTTGCAGCAATTGACGCTGCAACTGGCCATCAGACAACTATCATGGGCACAGGGAATCCTGCTTCATGATCTGGGGCTATTGGCGACAACAATGGAATCCAGCAAACCATAAATAATGAAAATTATTATTTCCTTTTTTGTGAAACGTGGACTGATCGTTAATCTGCTATCATTAATGCTGCTGTCCGCTGGTGTCTATGCAGGTTTCAGTATGCAGAGAGAAGCCTTTCCCAGTGTGAATTTTGACCTCATTACAGTGATAGCTGTCTATCCCGGTGCCGCCCCCAGAGAAGTGGAACGGTTGATGGTGGCTCCGATTGAGCAGGAACTGAAAGGTATTGATGGTATTAATGTCATGCGTTCAACTGCCTATGCCGGTAATATGCAAATATTTATTGAGGTCGATCCGAATTTCAGAGACAGATCGCGGCTCGTCTCGGATATTCAGCAGGCGATCAACCGTGCTGATCTGCCGACAGACCTGCCGACAGATCCTGTTATCAGTGAAATTAAATCAGAACAGACTCCCGTTCTGACATTCTCCATCTTCGGTGCTTTTCAGCCACTTGAACTGAAACATCTGAGTAATCAAATTGAAGATGACGTACGCAATATAAAAGGCGTAGCCAATGTGTTTGTGCAAGGTGATCTGAAAGAGGAGATCCGCATCGTGCCCAACCCCGTAAAAATGCGGCACAACCGGGTATCAATCAACGATATCATTGCTCTGGTCAGAGGCTGGAACGTCAATGCCCCTGGTGGCCGTCTGAAAGCCCCCGAAGGCCAGAGTATCATTCGCATTACCGGTGAGTTTGTATCTGCGGAAGATGCCGGAAATCTGGTGTTGCGGGCCAATGATCGCGGCCATTCTCTGTATCTGAAAGATGTGGCTGAAATCAGTGAAACACTGGAACGACCAACCCGCTACGTCGGTGCCGAAGGTGATCCGGCCATCAATATGATCGTTATCAAAAAAAGTGATGCTGATATCATCAAGCTGGTTGATCGAGTCCGGGATTATCTGGGTACCATTCCGGAAAAATATGGAGAGAATGTCAATGTCAGGACTTATAATGACTTTTCGACTATCACCCGGTTACGCCTTGGTGTACTAACGAGTAACGGTACCATTGGTCTCGGACTGGTACTGATAGTGTTGATGTTATTCCTTCGCCCCGCCGTGGCCCTGACTACGGCGTGGGGACTTCCGATCATTTTCTTCTCAGGTTTGATGGTACTGTATTTTTCCGGAGTAACGCTGAATCTTCTGGTCATGTTCGGCTTCATTATGGTTCTCGGTCTGATGGTTGATGACGCCATTATTATCGGAGAAAATGCCACTTATCATATGGAACATGGTTTAAATCCGGAACAGGCTGCCATAAAGGGCACCCATGAATTAATCGGTCCGGTAACCGCAACAGTGCTCACCACTATTGTTGCTTTTCTGCCATTGATGTTCATGGATGGCATCATTGGTAAATTTATTTATTCGATTCCTGTTGTTATGGTCATTTTACTGGCTTTTTCATGGTGGGAAGCCATCTTTATTCTGCCCAATCATATCCGTGACATAGCCAATGCCGATAAACAACCCAAAGAACGACTGCTGTTTGTGTGGATAACAAATATCTATGCATGGTTTCTCAAGCTGGCTGTCAAACTGCGTTATCTGACCATCATTCTGACTATTTCCGGGCTGGCAGCCTCCCTGGCATTGGCCGGGCAAATGAAGTTCCAGCTATTTCCACCAGGGGCGGAATCCACCTTTTACCTGCGCGTGACCATGCCGGTAGGCACCACACTGGAACAGATGCGGGATACGCTGCAGGAACTGGATATTAAAGTCCGGGAACTTGTAAATCCTGAAATTCTTGAAACCACAACCATGGTGGCAGGAGAAAATAGTGCAGACCAGCGGGAAGCACTTAAACAGGTGGGCGACAGATTTGGTTTTGAACGCATTATTTTAACCCCGTTTACGGAACGAAGTACTTCCGCCTACAGTGTTATGGCAATGATGGAGAAAGAAATCCCCATTCAGTTTCCTGATTTGGATATCAGCTTTACCATGCAGAAATCCGGGCCTCCTGTCGGTCGTGCCTTGCAGGTGGAATTAACCGGCAATAATGAAAGCGTGATGGTAAAGACTGCTATTCGACTGACTAAGATTCTGGAAACAACCAGAGGTGTTTTTGCCATTGAAAGCGATCTGGAGCCCGGAGACCCTGAAATTCATATCGTCATGGATAGAAAGCTGGCGGCTTATGCCGGTATTGATTTAGCAACAGCCAGTATACATATTCGCGCTGCATTTGACGGTTTGCGTATCTCAACCATCAAACGTGGAAAAGAAGAAATTGATGTCACCATCCGCTACCCGGAAAAAGCACAACATGATATAAAAACTCTCATGAAACTGGAAATCCCCAACAAGAAAGGTGGTCTGGTTCCATTGTTCAGAATTGCTCATATCGAGTCAAGCTCCGGAACCAGCAGCATTCGACATAAAAATGGCAGGCGCGTTATTCATGTATCGGCGGAAGTGGATCAAAAAAATATCACCTCAAAAGAACTAAATGATCTGGTTATCCGAGAAAAAACCAAATGGCTGGCTGATGACGCTGATCAGGTACAATATAACCTCGGAGGCGAACAGGAGAAAAGTGAAGAATCAGTTCGCGGACTGATCTTCAGCTTTGCTTTTGCTCTGGTCGGCATCTTTGTTATCCTTGCCATACAGTTTAATCGCATCAGCTACCCCTTTCTGGTTATGCTGGCGATCCCCTTCGGGGCAATAGGCATTATTATCGGCTTCTTTGTCCACGATCAACCTTTGTCATTTATGGCGCTGATGGGTTTTGTTGCGCTGACAGGTGTCGTCGTCAACGCTTCACTGGTTATCGCCGTATTTATTCAGCGGCAGATTGAAGCTGGTGTCCCGTGGCGGGAGGCCATTATTGAAAGCGGCAAGCGACGCTTACGCGCAGTTTTACTTACTGCCATCACCACGGTGGTCGGACTGCTGCCTACCGCTTACGGCTGGGGTGGCTTTGATCCCTTTGTCGCACCGATGGCACTGGCGCTATCATGGGGCCTGATGTTTTCTACGATTATTACATTGTTCTCCATTCCTGCTGCCCTGGGTATAGCTATAGATATAAAACATCTGACACGCAAACTTTTGGGTAAACCGGCGGTTCCCTGATTATAAATTGCATAAATGTCACTATCCGGTTGATTTTGCAGTCATAAATACCCACCCATATATACATTGAGAAGGCATGGAAATATCAACTCCATAAATTACTTTTAATGAACCATTCATTATTCTCTCACCGCAAAAGCCTACTATTCTTTCCGTCTGGTGCCCCTCCCTCCCCCTCCCTTAGGCATCAGACACCGTTTGAAAAGGCCCTGCACTTGCAGGGCCTTTTACTTTTCATCCGACAGGTCTGATATTAATGGATCAGTGATGTTTGCCTTCCTGTTGCAACTCTCTGGAAAACACATGGCTATTCCTGGTGATAATAGCAATAAGAATGGCAGAGTAAATAAATGTCGACAGCAGAATGATGCCGACCACAATTGCCTTAAACATCTCGATATGCTCAAACGCGGGTGGAATCATCATCAGCATGACAACCGACAAACCACCTTTAATACCTGCAAAAGTCAGTACGCCCCACCAACGAAAATTCACATTGGTCATTTTGTCAGTCTTGTTGGTAATCATGGCAAACTTGGCCATCATGGCAGCACGAATTACTGTTGTTGCCAGAAACATCACAAGAATTTCAGCCTTATAATGCCAGAGTAGTTTCAAATCAATAATTTCCGCCATAGCGACAAACAGCATGGTGTTGGCAACGATAGCAAGCAACTGGATATCTTCTTTCGTACGAATGTGCCGATCACGTTCTTTAACAGTTGCTCTGATCTTCTGCACTGCGGCATGAACCAGACTACCTGAAGGCTGGGCAGAAGCAGATTCCTGTTCCAGTTCAGCCTCCTTTGTTTCCAGCAGCATTTCATCCTCGACAACAGCCCTGGATAACACATGATGAACAGTCACTGTAGAAAAGATACAGGCCAGAATACCGGACAGATGCATATGTGAATGCCCACCAAACAGATTGAGCAACAAATAAAAGTGTTCAGACAATTCAAATGAACCGTAACCGGTCATGATCAGGATCAGTAATTCGGCAATCCTTTTTTCCGTTGTTTTCATAGCCACAAGGCCAATAAAACCGAATATCACACCCAGCAAAGCCGAGCCCAGAACAATTACCCCACTGGTCTGAGCCACATAAGCAAACGTAACCTCTCCGCCATCAAATGCATAAAGACCGATAAAAACAAATACAATCAGAGCTGTTGCATCATTAAATAGACTTTCACCTTCGCACAGAATTTTCAGCCTGTGTGGCAGCTCGAACTTGGAAAAAATACTGACTACAGATACAGGGTCTGTAGCCAGAACCATGGCAAAAAGCATGATAACAGCTGCCACAGACAGGTGATATTGGTCGAACAACATATCCCCGACAAGAAGTGCAGCCAGAACCGACAGAGCCACAGCCACAATAGAAAGATACACGAGGCTGAGGCCATGTTCCTTCAAATCATCAATTTTTAATTCCAGCGAATCACTGATTAACAGAATGGGTAGAAGCAGGATAACCAGTTCGGCAAAGTGCTCGGAATCTCCACTGAGCATAAACACATTTCCAAATATCGCATGAAAAATAAATGACAGTGTAATCAGCCCGATCGGTGACGGGATTCTGGCTTTATCTTCCAGCTGTAAAGCCAGATAGAGAATTGCTGCAATGGATAATACGGTAATAATCATATCAGATATTCCTTATCAGTTCAGATTATCAAATGGTACCCGAAACCGGGTGTTTTCAGACAAACAGAACAAAAAATACAAATGCAACATAGAGTCCCATGCTCATCGACAAAAAACGCGGGGTCAAATTACCCGAGTAATGCAGAAACCACAGCCAGCCATTTCCAAGCAACGCAAAAACAACCGCTGCAGCGGCATGACTATCATGCAGGCTCCACGGCATCAGCAACATGCCGACCGCAGGGATCACCGTCCCCTGAAACACCATGGCTCCGGTGATATTTCCGAAGGCCAGCGTATCCCTGCTCTTCCTGATCCATAAAATGGAATTGATTTTCTCAGGCAGCTCTGTCGCCACAGGTATAATCAACAATGAAACAAGCAGTGCCGAAACACCAAGCAGACTACTGGCCAATTCCACACCGTGTACAAACAGCTTGGCACCAATAACCAGAGACAGTAAACCAGAGACAAGTTGTACAACTGCGGCAGTTGTTGAATCACCCAGGAATCGCGCAAAATATAACCTGTCATCAGCTTCTGTCCCATGTCCGTTTTCGACAAGGCTGCGGCTGGCCTTAATGGTTTTTAACAGGTACATAAAGTAAAGCAGGAAAAGCATAAGCGCAAAAAACACATTGACCGACTGCCACTGCTCCGGCAACAACGCCGCACAGATAACCAGTGAATAGCCTGCCAGAAACATCCGGATATCCCGCTTCAGCCCCGAAGGTTCTGGAGAAAAGGTTATACTCCACCCCCGTTTCCTGCCGGCAAACCAACCCATCAGTCCGAGACTGAGAGTGCCCAGCATAAACGGTGCGCCAAGAATAGCGCCAAGCCCTACCTGATGATTGACCGACTCAGCAGCACCACCTGCAAGAATGGCTACAAGAGGAATAATCGTTTCCGGCATTGCCGTTCCCACAGCTGCAAAAATGGAGCCGGTTACCCCTTCCGAGACACCCATACGCTCGCCGATATGTTCCAGTGCATTGGTAAACAACTCTGCCGCAAAAAAAATAACCACCAGGGCAAGTAATAATAAAAATAGAGACTCAATCAAATAACACCCTCCAATGCATATAAAACAGACAGACAAACCGGAAGCATAAAAAAAACCGCTCACAACAAAGCGAGCGGCATTTTTATCAGATAATCAAACAGCTTCTAATTATGAATGCCTGTCATGTAATCAATAATTTCAGCATGATCTTCATTCATTTGCCTTATCATGGAGGAGGTATAAGCCAAAATATAAGTGAACATAGCATAAACCAGCTCCTGATTGGTCTGCATCAACTTTGAATAAGCTGAGCGATTCATTTTATATATCACACTATCTTTACTGGCTAGCGCAGTAGCTGTAGCTGGTTCACCTGTTAAGAAAGTCAGCTCACCAAGCAAAGAACCCTCATATACTGTTCTCAAAAGCTTCTGCTGACCTTTGCTCTCGCGAAGAATTTCAACCGCCCCTGAACGCAGCAGATACAGAGCACCACCACTTTCACCTTCAGTCATAATGGCATCACCTGTGGACACCTCCAGGCATTCAATAACACCATCCAACTCATTTTTTTCACGGCTGGTTAATTTACGATGGAGAACATCTTCCTCCAACCATATTACATCAATATTCACAGACCCTCCCGCTGTTGCCACTCTATCGCGTTAGCTACATACAAAACAAAATATTTCTCAACATTAGCTATTCAAGCGTGAAAGTTAGAAAGTTGCAAGTTTGTGTGCTGGCACAATGCTACCCTTCCTGTTCCAATACGCATATGGAAGGTTCAATTGATCAGCTACTCAAATGGCGACAGCATTTTACATTATCTCTGCCTGAGCCTCGCCCCGGTTGCATCTGGGTACATGCATGCTCGGTAGGAGAAGTTGGTTCTGTCGTGCCTTTGATCCGGGCCTTATTAAACATGGGGTACAATATTCATCTTAGTGTGGTCACTGCCACCGGCTTTGCTCATGCAAATCGGCTGCTGGGGAACGATATCACCATCTCCTTTTTGCCATGGGATATTCCGGGGGCCATGTCACGTTTTATCCGCCAATTGCAACCCGCAATATTATTGCTGACGGAAACAGAATTCTGGCCCGGTAAATTATCTGCCTGCCGTAAATATCAGGTGCCGGTCATTAGTATTAATACGCGCATTTCAGATCGTTCGTTTCCCCGTTATCAGGCCAGTCGTTTTTTCTGGCGACGCTGGCTGGCACCGGTTTCACTATTTCTGGCTCAAAGCCGGCAGGATGCCGAACGTCTCGTTGCCATAGGCGTTGCGGCTGAAAAAGTTCAAACTGCGGGCAATCTTAAATATGCCATTTCCGCACCAAAGCTTGATGCGGAGGAACTGCGCCAAAGGCTGGATGCCAGTGGCAGACGGCCCATTCTTCTGGTTGCCAGCAGTCATGAAGGCGAAGATCCCCTCATTCTGGATATGTGGGAAAGCTGGCATGCAAATAACAGGGATCTGCTGACTGTTTTCGTTCCACGCCATCCACAACGATTCAATTCCGTTGCCGCACTCATTCATGAGCGTGGACATAGACTTAGCCGCTGGTCGGAAAACGAACAGCACAACGCTGATTTCATTCTCATCGATACCATGGGCGTGCTGGGTAAACTGTATAGCGTCGCCGATATTGTCATCATTGCCGGTTCTCTGAAAAATATCGGCGGCCATAACCCATTGGAGGCGGCCATTTGTGGTCGTGGAGTGGTCACCGGGCCCTATGTACAGAATTTTCGTGAAATCATGGATGAAATGAAACACAGCAATGCTGCTATTGTTGCGCAAGATGAACAGGAACTTGAAAACGCCATTAACCGCCTGCTCACTTTCCCGGATGAATTAAAAACATTGCATGCCAGTGCTGCTCTGTTTATTGTCGATAAAGCTCAGGTATTGAATCATATTCTTGATGCGATTCAACCTTATCTGTGTAAAGCCAGCGTGGGGCGTAAACATGGCTGATTTACATGGCTGGCTGGAGAGAGTCTGGTGGCGATCTTCACCGCCTCCGCTTTTACTTCGCGCCATTGAACCAGTTTATGCGGTCATCAGCCATTTACACCTGGGATATCGATCAGAAAACCCCGAACAGCCATCTCTTCCCATGATCTCTGTCGGCAATATTACGGCAGGCGGCAGCGGTAAAACGCCGTTTGTGATCTGGTTGGCCCTGGCCTTGCGCGAACTGGAATACAAACCTGTTATCCTGTGCCGGGGGGATGGAGGAAAGGCGAAACAACCTGCCCTCGTTCAGGCAGATGATAACCCGGTTCAAGTTGGAGACGAAGCACGTTTACTGGCAGATTTATCCGGCTGCCCGACCATCGCTGCACAGAATCGTATTGCCGGCAGTCAATTAGCGATTGGACACGGTGATATTTTAATCCTTGATGATGGTTTCCAGTACAGACACCTGCATCGCAGTTGCGATATTGTCCTGATTCCGGCAGAAGGTGTTGGCAATGGCCACACCATTCCAGCTGGCCCCTTGCGTGAGCCGGTCAGCGCTCTTGCACGCGCCGATATTGTTGTCAGAACAGGTAAATCAATGGGCAAAACGCTGAGCTCAGGTAAAGAATGGCACTGGTCTGCCAGGCCTGTAGCTCTGAGAGATGCCAGACAAACAGGGGCAAAACAGCCAGAAAGCGTTTTTGCAGCAGCCGGCATAGCCCGTCCACAGCGCTTCTTCGATGATCTCATCTCGCTGGGATTTAATGTAACAGACACCCGATCATTCCCCGATCATTACCGCTATAGTCTACAGGATGTATCAGCATTAGCCGCTGCAGGAGAAGCAGTGGCAGTAACAGCCAAAGATGCAGTAAAGCTGGCTCCATTATGGCCCGAAAATCAACCACTTTGGGTACTGGATCAGCAAGGTGAAGGTGAAACAGGCCTGTTGGAAACCATTCTGGAACAACTGGAGTCCACCAGAATCAGAACATAGACAGGGTTCTTACTTCCCCTGTCAGCAGTCTGCCATGACAAGTATTTCAGACAGGACAGAGCGGCGAAGCCTTGAGCTGTTTGGAATGGGCTTGTCACTATGATTTCAGATTGTCCCTGCTTTGTTTGAGTCCAGACAAAAAGTGCGCAATGTACATCTGCACATGAGTGCTATTGACGTCGCACCTTCATATGAAAAAATCATACACGTTAGAGCATTCTATCTTGCGCGAATAAGCTGAATTAATAGCGATCCAGCGCCCGTTGATTAATTGTAATCTCATGTCGATCACGCACTGAAGCCATCCAGCGAGCAAAACGAACTGCACCTTTGGCTTTCCTGGCCTTTTCAGAAATCTCATCTTTCTTGCTATTGAATTCATCTTCAGATGCCGGGATAATTTTCTCCACACGTACCACGGCAAAGCCTTGGGGTACTTTTATCGCCTGCCCAACCCATGCCCCCTGATTCACATTAAATGCCTGACTTAAGACATCATTCGTCAACCAGCCCGCATCATCACCCTCACCGCTGCTACGCACGGGTTTGGAAATAAATTTAGCCTGACCAAATTCCTGCACCAGGGTATCAAGTGGCTTGTCACCAGCCTGACGAATTTCCTCTGCAAGCCGACGTGCCTGTTTCATAGAAGCATCGTGCCGGGCATCTTCCAGTGCTTTTGCTGCAACTTTGGTAAATTCTATCACATCCGGCTCAATGCGCTCAACAACTTCAAAAGCAACAAAATGGCCTTTTGCTGTTTCTACAATCTCAATGGCCTGCCCCGGCATAGTGGAAAAGGCTTTGCCTCTGAGCTCTTCATCGGCAAGCAGAGGCTGGGCTATCGCCTCATCCAGACTGACCGGACCTATAGTTTGCATCTTCAGATTTAAACTTTCAGCAGCGGCCTTGAGTGAATCTTCCATACCCAGAGCCTCATCCAGATCCTGTGATAACGTATAGGCCTCCTCAGCAGCGCGAGCCTTGATCAGGTCATCTCTAAGGCTATCCTTAACTTCGGCAAAACTCCTGATTCTCGCCTCCCGGATATCTTCCAGAAAAATAATATGGTAACCAAACTGAGTTTCAATAATATCACTGGTATCACCTTTAGCCATGCTGAATACAGTCTGATCGAATTCGGCAACCATCATACCATGTTTGAACCAGCCCAGACTACCGCCCTTATCTGTTGTGGTCGTATCATTAGATATTTCTTTTGCTACTGTTGCAAAATCGTCACCGGCTTTGAGACGAAGCTGTGCTGCTTCAATCTTTTTATGCGCCACAGCCCTGAGCTCGTCTGATGCATCCTGTGCTACCTTGACCAGAATGTGACTGGCTTTTCGCTGTTCAGGCTCAGAGAATTCATTTTTACGGTTTTCATAAGCGGTACGAATATCGACTTCATCAACGATAATATCCCTGGCCAGTTCAGCAGGATTAATATCTACAATATTTATCTTGCTGCGCAATGGCGAACGATAGTTATCTTTATGTCCCTCATACCATGCCTGCGCTGTTGTCATATCAACCTTGATTTTTTCCAGAAGATTGTCCGGGTCAACAATAATTGCCTCCAGAATACGCTGTTCATATTGGCGATTAAAGCTATCACGTACTTCGCGTTCACTAACCCGGGCGGAACCGGATACCGCCTTTTTCAATGCATCCACCATAATATTCAGGCGAATATTATTTTCATAATCTTTGGCGGAGCCAAAACCCATATTGCGAGTCAGAATCTGATAACGCTTCGGATCAAAACCGGAAGCCGACTGAAAAGCAGGATTCGCCTGCACATTATTTAATACAACCTGTTCAGGAGCTGCGAGGCCCAGATCCGATGCCAAACCAAGCATAATATGACGGTTAACAAGTGTTTGCAGCGTGTTCTCCTTGAAATTGAGTGAGGCAAGAAGATCGCTGGAATAGAGCTTGCCAAGCATCTGGCGGTAAACATTCTTCTGTCGCTCATAGGTTTGATTATACTCAGCATTACTAATGGGTTTGCCATCAACTTCGGCGACCGAATCAAGACCTCCACCAAGAAAATAATCGCCAACACCCCATAGCACAAACGACAGTGCAATACCGCCAAGAATAATTTTTGCTATCCAGCCTTGCGCATGATTACGCATCGATTCGAGCATGATAAACCCCGGTTTCAAGAATCAGAGAGTGCGATTATTAATCTTGCCGCATCCCTCTGTTTTTAAGGATTGGGCAGACTAACCAAGCACTGATATCCGTGCAAGGAAACCCCCTCACAGTTTTTCAGGATAGAAGAAGTAAATATCCTCCGGCAAAGCCGGAGGTTTTAATTTGTGAGCTGCTCGAAGTGACATTTACGGAGCCTTCGGCCTGGCCTCTAAAAGGGGCTATACAAGTTGCATTTGATCTATTCGGCGATCTTCAGCTTCCTGATGGCGTATATATTGGTAATCCCCCCATTTATAACCGAAGTTAGAAGTAGAGGTTAAGCAGCTAACGCCAGTTTTTGAACCGGGGTTATGCCACCGACGGCCATATTAGGTCGCTCATTATTGTACGTCCATAACCATCGGGTAGCGT
>JAJRTX010000051.1 GCA_021545665.1 Zetaproteobacteria bacterium | reverse complement strand
TCATGCAAACGGGCAGCAAACATGCCGTATGCCAGGGTTTGCGCATAAATATCGGCAAACTGGGATGCGTCCAGATCGTGAATCAGAATATCCTTGAAGGTTTCAAATTGTTGTTGCAATGCTGAATTATCCTGTGTTTTTTCATCAGAAGAAATAGCTTTTTCAAGGATGATCTGTAGGAGCCGTGCTTTCGCTGCCATCATGCCTGCCAGCTTCTTCGGCGATTTGATGGTTTGCCCGACAAAGGTGCAGAAATTTTGAATCAGGGTCGTAAATTCGGCAAAAGCTTCAGGGCGAGGTGTCACCTTCCCATTATCAATATCTGCAATGCGAATCTCATGGACAAGCTCGCCATTTTGATAAAACTGGAACCAGAGATAATCGGTAATAATGAGGTTGTCCAGAGCCTTTCGGTAGCGATCAAACTGAGACTTGTAGCTTTTGCTGTTCAAACCTTTGCCAAGGTCTTTGGCTTCAATAAAACCAATCGGGACATTACCTTTGGTAATCACATAGTCGGGGTTGCCACAATCGGTCACGTTGGCAGGTTCATTGGTGATTTCCACATCAGCCACCAATTCACGAATAAGGGCTTCCAAATCGGCCCGGTAGGCATGCTCTTTTGCGATGCCCGACTGATAGCGATTATTAACGATTTCTATGTAGTGAATGAGATCCATGCAGTTTCCGCCCCTTCTCAGTGCATGATTATAGCCTAATATTTTTGAATTGCCGAATATCACTGAGTGGGGCTGTGGTTTGGTCTTAATTTTTGAACTGGCCACAAGACCAATATGTAGTATGTCTGATATATTTATTTTTATAGGACATTTAGAAGTCTGTGCCAGACTTGGCCTATAAGTGTTTGAGGGGTGAATTTACCAAAATGTGGAATGATTACTCTGAGGGTCGTCTAACCCACATGACCAAAAATGGATGCCCGTAGTCATTCGACTTGAATCAAAAAGCGTGAAACAATTGGTTGTTATATGCTGAATGCTGTTCGTTAGGATGATAATGTCTATGCACCTGAAGCACTTTGTTTTTCTGTTTTGTTTCTTATTTGCCTTGCCTGTTTTTTCACAGGAAATGCTGCTGTTAAAAACATGGCAACCTGCTCAGGATGTGCGCGGTTGGTTGATGAGTGAAAAACTGGATGGCGTTCGGGCATACTGGGATGGGCGGAAGCTTATCAGTCGTGGTGGCAAGGTTTTTGCCGCTCCTCTGTGGTTTACGGAGGGGTTCCCGCCTTTTGCTGTGGATGGGGAGCTGTGGAGTAAACGGGGTGACTTTGAAAACATCGTTTCAATTGTACGCCGCAAGCAGCCGCATTCGGGCTGGAGGCAGGTTTCCTATCAGGTTTTTGATGTACCGGATCAGGCCGGGGGGTTGCCGGATCGGTTGAAGGTGCTGGAGAAATATTTAGCTGATCAGCCGAGCGCATATCTTCACATCATTGATCAGATTCCCTGCAAGGGGGAAAAACAGCTGCAACAGTATTTAAATCAACGGGTCAGTCTGGGCGCGGAAGGTCTTGTGGTGAGAAATCCGGTAGCGCCTTATCAGAGCGAGCGCAGCTCGGATGCCCTGAAAGTGAAAAACTACTCCGACGCGGAATGTACGATCAGTGGTTACAAGGCAGGTAAAGGAAAACTGAAGGGGCTGACCGGCGCGCTGCTGTGCCGCATGGATAATGGTGATGAAATCAGCATTGGCAGCGGCTTGAATCAGAACTTAAGAACTTCGCCACCGGCTCTTGGGCAGGTCATCACATTCAAATATTATGGCCTGACAAAATATGGTAAACCCAGGCACCCGGTTTTTCTGCGCCTGAGGCCATAAATTCGGAGAGGCTTAGCGCCTGCTGGATGGACGCCTTTTGTTTCTGTTGTGTGGATTGGGTTTGCCGCCCGGCCTTTTGCCTCCGGGCCTACCGCCCTGCTCGGTGCGATCTTCTTTTTTCAGGCCTTCAGCAGTGGCTTCGGGCGTGGTGGGTTTGCCAACATTCAGCACATCGTGTTCAACATGGCAGATGGGGATTTTGCGGCTGATATAATCTTCAATGTCCGGCAGGCCGAAACAGAAGCGTTCACAGGAAAATGAGATGGCGTGGCCGGTTGCACCGGCGCGGGCAGTGCGTCCGATACGGTGGACATAGTTCTCAGCATCTTCGGGCAGGTCATAGTTGAACACATGGGTGACGTCATCGATATGCAGGCCACGGCTGGCCACATCGGTGGCAACCAGTAAATGCAGCTTGCCGCTGGTGAAATCTTTCAGGATGCGCATACGCTTCTGCTGGCGTACATCACCGGACAGGATGCCGACGGAAAAGCCGTAGCGGGCCAGATTGCGGGCCACTCTTTCACCAGTGCGTTTCTCATTGATGAACACCATGCCGCGTTTGACTTTGGATTCACGTAACAAGTGAACCAGCAGCGGCAGTTTGTCCTCCATGCTGGTGTGATACATGGTTTCAGTAATGCCGGAGGCGGTCACCTCGCCATCTTCAGCGCGCAGTTTTTCAGGCTGATTCATGTGCTCGTAAGCCAGCTCCAGCACGCGGTGCGACAGCGTGGCAGAAAACATCAATGACTGACGTTCATCATATTTTGGCAATCGACGCAGCATAAAACGCAGGTCTTTGATAAAGCCGAGATCAAACATGCGATCGGCTTCATCAATGACCAGAATATCAGCATGGCTGAGTGCATAGACATGTTTTTTCAGATAATCAATCAGTCGCCCCGGGGTGCCGATCAGAATATCGACGCCATCATCAAAGGCCAGTCGCTGCTTTTCATAGTCAACGCCGCCGTAAACGGCATGCAGTTTCAAATCGGTGTGTTTGGCCAGTGTTTTGGCATCATCGGAAATCTGTACCACCAGTTCGCGCGTCGGGGCAATAATCAAAGCCCGTGGATGCTTTTTTTGACGCCCTTTCTTTGGTGTATTGGTAAGCAGCTGATTCATCACTGTAATCAGAAATGCGGCGGTTTTGCCGGTGCCGGTGCGGCCCTGACCGGCAACGTCCCGACCGGCCAGTGCCAGTGGCAAAGCAGTCTGCTGGACATCTGTCATTTCTACGAAACCAAGATCATCAATACCTTTCTGCAATACATCGGGAAGGTTCAATTCTGTAAAGCGCTGATTTGTCATGGCGGCATACTAGGCACTTCATGAACAAAGTCACATGCATTGCCCTCCAGATGATTCCAGATCAGGGTGCGATGTGTTTGCCATGCCACATAACGCTGACTAGTGTGCCGCGTTCCTGATGAGATCAGGCATGAATGCAGAGGGCTCATGGCGCAACTGGTTAGCGCTACCGGCTCATAACCGGTTGGTTCCAGGTTCGAGTCCTGGTGAGCCCACCAATTCCCCATGCTGATTCATCAATGGTATGTAGCCAATGCCAAACTGGCACGCTATTGCAATTCATAAGGAGCTGACAGATGCCACCCACACCTAAAGCCATTGCTGAAATGGTATGCCTGAATATTCCAGATGCGAAAGTTAACGTAAAACTGTTTTCTGGCGACAATCATTTCGAAATGGAAGTGGTTTCGGCAACCTTTATCGGCAAATCGCGGATCGCACAGCACCAGATGGTCTATGCTGCCCTGGGCGATAATATGCGCCAGGCCATCCATGCGCTGGCTTTGAAAACTGCAGTTCCTGCAGAGAAATGATAATAGCTTAATAATAAGGAGTGAGAAATCATGAGTGATTCAATATTAGAGCAGATAGGCAAAGTGGTGAAAGAGAATGATATCGTCCTGTTTATGAAAGGTACGCCGGAATTTCCTCAATGTGGTTTTTCTCAACGTGTGTCGGCAATGCTCTCAGGTTACAACATTCCCTTTGCAGCAGTTAATGTACTGCTTAACGAAGATATACGTCAGGGGATTAAGGACTATGCAAGCTGGCCAACCATTCCACAATTGTATGTCAAAGGCGAGTTTGTAGGCGGTTGTGATATCATTTCCGAGATGCACGAAAATGGTGAACTGGAAGAATTGCTGGCACCTCTGAAAAAAGAAGCCTAAGCTGAGGGCTATGGTAAAAACGATTGGAAATAATGCTTGATTTTGCACGTATAACAAGCTATAGTAAGAGTGTTGATGTTATTCGAGGCAGCTCTCTCTTTTTCCTCTCGCACAGGCAAATTTCTTGCGCAGCAGAAATATTTCAATCTGAAAAATCAGGTGCAAAAGCTATGGCAGTAACTTTCACATGATGCAGACCAAGCTGTCACATAAGCTAGGACAACGTCTTGTACTCACTCCACAGCTGACACAAAGCCTGAAGGTGCTGGCTATGAACGCCATGGATCTTGAAAGCTATCTGGACGAAACAATTG
This sequence comes from Zetaproteobacteria bacterium, assembly GCA_021545665.1. Next base: position 8,077 of record JAJRTX010000051.1, on the reverse strand, counting down.
AATGTAATCCTATGTTGGAAATGGATCCGAATTCAAGTACCGCATCTGAACCCGAAAGGAATGAGCGCGCGCTGGAAATGGCTGAGCAGGAACACTGGAAAGAAAGTGGTGATAACCGTTGGGAAACCATGTATACGCAAACCAGTCGGGAAGACATGCCGGAGCAACACTGGCAGGGTGAACAGAGTCTGGGCGAATCTCTGCATGAACAAGTGGATCGTCAACCGATGTCGAAGAGTGATCATGTGCTGGCTCACGCGTTGATCGATTCTCTTGATGATGATGGTTATTTTCGTGTGGATCCGATTGTGTTTGTAGTTGAGATTTCAGAGCAATTCACAACCGATGTTGATGCCATTGAGCGGGTACTTGTGAACGTTATCCAGCAGCTGGAGCCTGGCGGGCTCGGCGCAAGGGATGTCACCGAGTGCCTGTTACTGCAGCTGGATATGAATAATGAAGTCGACATATGTGTGCGGCGCCTGCTACTGCATTTTCCTGATTCGCTGCTCGACTCGAATGAAGAACTGGCAAAAAAAGTTGACTGCACAGTCGAAGGTATCCACCAGGCCCGTATGCGTATGCGTCGGCTTGATCCGTTTCCCGGCCATGGTCTGCATGGCGACAATAACTTCTATATTCGTCCCGAAATAAATTTTCATCGCAATAGTGATAATAAAATAGAAGTGGAAATTCCCGGTACCGGCTGGCGCGGGATTCGACTGAATGAACGCTGGCAGCAGCATGAATGGAAGGGTAAAGACAGAGAGTTTATGTCCCAGGCTATGAAGGAGGCCAAATGGTTGCTGCATGCGCTCGACCAGCGCAGTGAAACACTGATGAAAGTAGCGCTTTGTCTGGCTAAACGGCAGAGGGCTTTTCTTGAATATGGGATGCTGGGATTAAAACCATTAACGCTGCAGGATGTGGCTGAGGATGTTGGCTTGCATGAATCCACAATTTCGCGGGTAACTAACGGAAAATATGCAGATACTCCGATTGGCATGATCGAATTGCGTCAATTCTTCTCGGCAGGGCTGCCGACCCGGGGAGGTGGGACAATATCGGTCTATCGCGTACAACAGAGGATAAGGGCATTGATTGAATCTGAACCTGTGGGTCGTCCTGTTTCAGATCAGGCCATTGCTGATCGATTACAGATTGAAGGCATTGAAATTGCTCGCAGAACTGTGGCAAAGTACCGTGAACAATTAGGCTTGCTGCCAAGCAGCCAGCGGCGACGTGCCGCTAAAGCACGTCATACCTGATGTATGCTATTATATACATCGAAGTAAACTAGGAAACGGAGGTAACAATATGCAAGTATCCATCACAGGGCGTCATGTCGAACTTACAGAGCCGTTAAAGACTTATGTCAATGATAAGCTACAGCATTTAAAACATTCGTATGATCGCGTAGTCGACGTACATGTAGTGCTGTCGGTAGAAAAGTTTCGTCAGCGCTGTGAGGTTGGTATGCAGGCCAGCGGCATCAATATCCATGGCAGTCATGAGACTGAGGATATGTATGCTTCTATTGATGGAGTGATGGATAAATTGAATCGTCAGCTCAAGCGCTACCGTGCCAAACTGCTGGCACAAAAAACCAGCGGCCAGCGTGAGGGACGTCAGCTCAAAGTATCCCACAGAGTTCTGGGTATCTCTCCCGAGCAGGAGGAGTTGGCAGAAGATCATACGCCTGAAACTCTTCGTCATGAGCAGATTGATGCCAAGCCGATGAATGTGGATGAAGCTGTCATGCAGCTTGAACTCGGTGGCCGTGAAATGCTGTTTTTCACCAATGATAAGACAGAGCAGGTTAATGCAGTGTACAGACGCCCGGATGGCGCCTTAAGCTGGATCGAACCAGAAATCGTATAATTACAGCCTATATATGCCTTTTCTGGTACCAGAGCATGTGTTGCTCCATTCCCATGCCCACAGTAAGCGGGCGCTGATTACAGAATTGGCTAATGTGCTTACTTCCATTGACCCGGATCGGGTGATGGAAGTGGTGATGGCTCGTGAACAACTGGGCAGTACAGGGATTGGTCATGGCGTTGCTATTCCCCATGGCCGCATGCCTGACCTCCCCTCCCCGATACTGGCACTCGCACGCCATCAGGACGGCGTTAATTTTGAAGCCATTGACGGGCAGCCAGTACATATTGTTGTATTATTACTGGTTCCAGATTATGATGATCGCCAACATCTGGAATTACTGGCGAAGCTCGCTCGAAGTCTGCAAAATGGTCAAACGAGAGAAATCATCATGCAGGCTGACAGTATTGAGTCGGTTAGTGCATTGTTTGACGATGAGGTTAGTCAAAGGTAATGACTCAGGCGCACAGTATCACGATTCGTGAACTGCTGGCCAGCCAGGGTGAAGTAATGAAGATGAGCCTGCTGACAGGTGAGTCTGGCCTGGATCGGTATATAGATCATCCGCGTATGCAGAAACCATCACTGGCATTTGCCGGATTTATTGAAAACCTGAATGATTACAGATTACAGATTATAGGCCGGACAGAATTGCACTATCTGGAAACCCGGACAATCGAAGAACAGCAAAAAGTAGTCGATGCTGTATTTGATCTTCATCTGGCCGGCGTGGTAATCACCCGGAATCTGACTCCTCCGGATATTATTTTACAGGCGGCAAAACGAACCAGTACACCCTTGATGATTTCGGAATTTTCATCTGAACACTTCATGACCCATATGGCGGTGTTCCTGTCCCAGCATTTGGCACCTGTGGCCTATCAACATGGCGTATATCTGGATATTTTCGGTCTAGGCGTACTGGTTACCGGAGCCAGTGGAATAGGTAAAAGCGAAATCGGACTGGAATTAATCTCTCGCGGGCATCGTCTGATTGCCGATGATATGGTTGAATTTTCCCGTCAGGGCAAGGGTATTATCGTCGGGCAAAGTCCTGAAACATTGCGTTACCATATGGAGATTCGTGGACTGGGCATACTTAATATCCGGGATCTTTATGGTGCTGCTGCAATCACTGATACCAAGCGCCTGACCCTGATTGTTGAGTTAGTGCCATGGGATCAGGTAGCCATAGAAGATCGTGTGCTGGGTGGAGACAGCGAAATGAATATTCACGATGTCGCTATCCCTCGCGTACCCATTCCAATTCGTTCCGGGCGCTCGCTGGCCGTGTTGATTGAGGTTGCAACCCGTAATCAGTTACTCAAACAACGGGGCATCAATAGTGGGGAAGAATTTATCCAGTCACTGCAGCGACATATTGAACAGGGTGGTGGGGTTCAGTAATCTATGCTGTTGATCAGCGGCCTCTCCGGTGCCGGTAAAAGTACTGTTCTGCATGCACTGGAAGATGCTGATTTTTTTTGTACGGACAATCTACCGTTAGAAATGCTGCGCGACTGGTCATTGCAGATGCAACTGCGCAAACAATCAGCTGCTGTCTGCCTGGATGTACGCAGTGGTATGAATGCTTCAGAACTGCATGAAGCTATTGAAACCGTGCTGGTGACCGATAACTGGAAGCTTATATTTATCGAGGCCGACGACGAAGCATTGCAACGACGGTTTTCCACGCTCCGCCGTCGCCACCCTTTTCCAGGTAGTGATGATTTGATGCAATCAATCAGGCAAGAGCGAGAGAGCATGATGCCCATCCGTGAGATAGCTGACCTGATTCTTGATAGCAGTCACCTGACCCCTTACGAACTGGGGGAAAAGATAGATGATTTCAGACTTGACCCGAAGCAGCAACAACGGGTTATAACCTGTACGATCATGTCATTCAGTTACAGGCATGGGTTGCCACAGCATGCTGATATGGTTCTGGATATGCGTATGTTGCCTAATCCGCACTATCAGCCAAGCCTGGCTTCTCAAACTGGTCGTGATACAGATGTAATCTCCTTCCTGAAAAGCTATGATGAGGTAGCAGAAGTTGAGTGTCGCATTCAGCAGTGGCTATTGTTCATTTGGCCGTTGATGCTTAAAGAGCGAAAACAATATTTTACGCTTGCCGTAGGTTGCAGCGGCGGCCGTCACCGCTCGGTATATATGGCAGAGAAACTGGCATTCTGGATGCAGAAAGAGGATCTTGTCAGTCCTACCATTCAACATAGGGAACTGGGGATAGTTTATCACTGGCCACCAGAAGGTGATCATACGGGAGGTGGATCTTGATTGGTATAGTGTTAATCGGCCACGGGCATATTTGCAGCGAAATGCGGGATGCACTGGAGCACGTGGTAGGTAAGCAAGCATTGGTGGAAGTGCTGGACGTACTGGATAACGGCAACCTGGAAATGATTTCAGACACAATGAAGTCAAAAGTTCGCGCCTGTGATGTGGGTAAGGGAGTACTTGTTCTGGCCGATATGTTTGGTGGCACTCCATGTAATATTGCTATGGGTTGTTTGCAAACGGGCCGTGTCGAAGTCATTTCAGGTTTTAATCTTCCCCTGCTCATCAAGGCCGCGACGTTACGCGAAACCGAGAAAAATCTAACTACTTTGGCGCAGCAAGTGTTGGAAGCAGGTCGTCAGTATATGCGTATCTCTGCAAGTGCCTTCGACGAAAAGTCGCCTACAAGGATCAAAAGAAATGACTAAATACCAATACTATTGCAAGCCTGTCTGGACAAGCAGATTCTCATGACTGATCGATTGGTTAAAATTCAGAATAAGCTGGGACTGCATGCTCGAGCTTCTGCCAAACTGGCAGCTGAAGCGAGTCGTTTTAATAGTAAAATCCTGCTGAGCAGGGGTAATGTGGAGGTTAATGCTAAGAGCATTATGGGCATTATGATGTTAGCTGCTTCCAAAGGCTCCGAATTGAAACTTCGTGCTAAAGGCTCTGACACCGAGGCTGCGTTGGATGCCATTGAAGCATTGATCAATAGCCGCTTTGGAGAAAATGAATGAGAAAACCAGCCGGGCCGCGTCTGCGCAGGCAGGGTAATGCTGTTGCTGCCAGTTCCGGCATCATTATTGGCCAGGTACACAAGTTAATGCACGGGCGTCAGCCCATACCGGAACGGGAATTAACTGCTGAGCAGCTTGATGGTGAAATCTCTCGCTTGGCGGTAGCAGTAAAAGCCTCCATAGCTGAGATTGATGTAGAGCGAGAGCATCTGTCACAAATCGGGGCAAGAGACCCGTTGATGATTCTTGATATGCATCGTATGATGATTTCTGATCCTGAATTGACGGGCAAGGCCGAAGCACGGATAATGGAAACAAATATCAATGCCGAGTGGGCCTTGCGGCAACAGATGGATGCTATTCATATGGTATTTGAACAGATTGAAGATGAATACCTGCGCAATCGTAAAGATGACATTGAGCAGGCTGGAAGAAGAATTCTTCGCCATTTGCTGGGGCAAAACTCTCCACATGACCTGCTACTTAACAATGAGGCAGAAACAAATCACCGGACTATATATGTCGGCGATGATTTCTCCGCTGGTGATATGGTGACAATGTGGCGACAAGGTGCAGCCGGTGTAGTGACTGAGCAAGGTGGGGCCGGTGCTCATAATATTATTGTTGCACGGGGTATCGGCCTGCCGGCGCTGGTAGGAGCTCCAGGAATCCTTACAGATTTGCAGGATGGCGACACTCTGATTCTAGATGCTGAACAAAGCATATGGATTCTCAATGCTCCAGAGCAAGAGCAGCGAGCTTATTTTAAATTTATTGAAGCTATTGATGTCTGTCAGCAGGAGACCCAGGCCTATGCCACACAACCTTCATGCAGCAAGGACGGACATGAGCTGAAGTTGATGGCAAATATCGAGTTTCCGGAAGAAATGGACATTGCAACGCGGGTAGGGGTGGATGGCGTCGGTCTCTACCGCAGCGAGTTTCTGTTCATGAATGAATCCATATTACCCACAGAAGAACAACAGTTCCAACAGTATGTTACTTTGATTCGGAGTATGGCGGGCAAACCTGTAACTATGCGGCTGCTTGATATCGGCGGCGACAAGCCCTGGCTCTACCATGAGCTGGATGGACATAAGTATGCCGGAATTAACCCCGCCATGGGTTTGCGCGGTGTACGCTGGTTATTGCGTGAGAAAAAACTGATGGAAACCCAGTTGCGGGCCATGCTGCGCGCCGGTGAAGAGGGACCAGTACAAATCCTGATCCCTATGGTCACAACATGTGCTGAAGTTGAGCAGGTACGTGAACTGGCCGTGCGCTGCCATCAAGCGATGGGCCTGAGTAACCCGGTGAGTATCGGGGTCATGATTGAAGTTCCTGCCTCGGTATTTATTGCTGATGAACTTGCAAGGGTGAGTGATTTCTTCTCTATTGGTACCAATGATCTGATACAGTATTCTCTGGCTGCTGACAGAACTGATGAAGAAGTCGCCGTACTCTACCGCCCGGAACATCCTGCTATTCTGGAATTGATTCGCATGACTGCTGTCGCCGCGAAAAAAGCGGATATCCCTGTTTCAGTCTGCGGTGAGCTGGCCGCCAACCCTGTATGGACTAAGACCTTCCTCAATCTTGATATGCATGCGCTGTCCATGACTTTGAATAATATTCTTGCCATCCGCCGCTACCTGAGCAGGCAGACCTACCAGCCTGTTCTTTAACATTCTTAACACTCATTTTTGCCCATTTGCACCTGACCGTTTACCATTCGTCCTCTTCAGGTTTACAAGCCTGATGCGTGAATCATTTAGTTTTAAGGGGTAAACAATGCGATACAACTGGACCACTGATGAGATTGAAGCCCTGTTTGAATTACCGTTCAACGACCTGATATTCCATGCCCAGCAGGTGCACCGGGCACATTTCGATGCCAACGAAGTTCAGCTCTCCACTCTGCTGTCGATAAAAACCGGCGGCTGTCCGGAAGACTGTAAGTACTGTCCGCAATCCTCACTTTACAATACAGAAGTTGAATCCGAACTGTTAATGAAAAAAGACGAAGTCATGAAAATGGCAGGAATTGCCAAAGAAAAAGGTGCATCGCGTTTCTGTATGGGCGCGGCCTGGCGTGAACCGAAAGGGCGGGCCTTTGAACTGGTTCTGGACATGATTCGCGAAATCAAGGCCATGGACATGGAAGCCTGCGTGACTTTGGGCATGCTCACCGAAGGACAGGCACAGAAACTCAAAGATGCCGGGCTGAACTACTACAATCACAATCTCGATACCGATCCAGAATATTATAAAGAGGTTATTTCCACCCGTACTTACGAGGAACGGCTGGATACCTTGAGACATGTGCGCGCCAAGGGTATGAATATCTGCTGTGGCGGCATCGTAGGTATGGGAGAAACACGTCGCCACCGCGCCGGGCTTGTCGTACAACTGGCGCGTATGAACCCGCATCCGGAGTCGGTGCCGATCAATATGCTGGTCAAGGTGGAAGGAACACCGGTGGCCGAGGAAGAACAGTTTTCCGAGACATTGGATAACTTCGAATTCATCCGCACCATTGCCATTTCCCGTATCACCATGCCGAGCTCGCATGTACGCCTGTCCGCAGGTCGCGACGCCATGAGCGAAGAAATGCAGTCCCTCTGCTTCCTGGCTGGAGCAAATTCGATTTTCTACGGTGAGAAGTTGCTCACCACAGGCAATCAGGACGCTAACAATGATCTCAATCTATTCAAAAAACTGGGCATCCGTCCGGAAGAAAAACCAATTCCCTCTAACCGCAGTATGGCCAAGGCATAAATCTCTTGGGGGTTCTATTAACCGGCTGTCGATCATTTTGGAAATTCACTTCCTGCATTCTCCGCCCGAAATCAGGGTCTGTGTTCAAGGTAATATTTGATTTCATGAGGTTGTATTTCATTGGCTGTGAGCATTTGATCTTGTGTGTCATACCCACCAGTATTGGGCTCAATTTCTCGCAACTTTGCTGCAATGAGAGAACGATGAGAACCCAGTAAAACCCCGTAGCTTGCTGCGGGGCAGTTTATTATCTATCTTCAGGAGTAAAACCACCGGCTTTGAGCCGGTCAGCTTCAGCTTGATGTTCATAATCTCTCCTCCTGTTTTGGCTCGCCCATTGGGTGAAAGCCAAAACAGGAGGAGAGATTATGAACTATAGT
>JAJRTX010000050.1 GCA_021545665.1 Zetaproteobacteria bacterium | reverse complement strand
CCCACCTGCCAGTGTTTTATTTGTAACCAGGCATTGTAGAGCATTTTCCAGGAATGTTGCTTCCTCATGTTCTTCCCCTGAAATTCCCCCTAAAGACGCGAGTGCCGAGAGTGACTCAATCGCTGATGTGTAGCCCGCCGCAAGACATGATGCTGACTGTATCAGAGGCATATAATGATCAAGATTTATTGAATGGCCACTGATTATCTGCGCCAGATAGGCTACATCATCCAATTTTTCACGGCACTCATCGAACATCGGATCAAGCACAACCGGATTGAGGTTTAAAAGTTTTATCGTCTTTTTATCCAGTTCTTTGTCTCGCACTCCTGTAAGGAATTGTTCTGACCATTGGGTGGATATTGAAACCAACTCATTCAAACCATATGGGTCTGATGAACCGTTATGGGAACCCGTATACTCAACTGCCTCTGCAATGGCATCTGGAACATGCCAGCAACGCAAAAGACAAGCTCCCGCTTCATGGTGCGATATGCCAATCATTTCCGTTGCAATATTGCCTAAATGCAGTTGGGGTTTTTTCCCTTTCCGCTCAAACACATCATTCATTTCCTTCGGGTACAGCTTGACGAGCAGCAGAATACCGATGCAGCGTAACAGTCCGGCCAAATAGACCTCGTTTGGATCAATATGGCTTTCCGTCGCTGCTTCACACAGGCGTTTTGCAGAGAATGCATTGAGCATACTCTGCAGCCAAAAATTACCCTCATCGAAACGCTCGCATTGGCATTGTTCCACAAGCCCCTGGAACGACATTGCGATACACAATGCACGCACAATGTCCATACCAACGATGCTAACGGCATCCTGGAGATGTCTAACCTCATTCTGACGACGGTAAAACGCTGAATTGGCCAGGCCCACCACACGCCCCGCCAGGCCTGGCGAATAACTGATCAGTTCTGCTATCTCATGAAACCCGAGGCTGTCATCGTTTAATGACTCGATCAATTTTTGTGCAGCCAGTGGCGGATCGGGCAGCACGTCCGATCCATCAGACTCATGAATCCTGTTAATAATTTTAGTGTTGGATACCATTACCTTCTTACCCTGTTATTTAAGTTTATATTCCAGTTAAACATGGATTCACTATTCAATTTTATCAAGCCATTGTCTCAAGATGAGTGCGATATTCCTTTTCCCTGTCCTCGGTGTACTTCGTATTTATCTCAAGTAACTCGGGCATCACTCCAAGAAAACAATCCACCAAGGCGGGTTCAAAGTGTTTTCCTTTCTCCTTCTCCAGAAGCGCGAACGCATCATCTACATGCCAGGCTTTTTTATAGGGTCGCTCCGAAGTCAGCGCATCAAACACATCGGCCACAGCCACAATACGCCCCATCAGTGGAATATCCTCCCCCGCCAACCCGTTCGGATAACCGCTCCCATCCCACTTTTCATGGTGCGTCAGGGCAATCGTCCTGGCCGTATCAAGAAACTCGCAATTATCTCCCTCCAGAACTTTTTCCCCTATGTGGGTATGAGTTTTCATGATTTCCCATTCATCACTACTGAGTTTTCCGGGTTTCAGCAAAATCCGATCTGGAATGCCAATCTTGCCGATATCATGCAGCGGGCTGGCATTCAGTATTACCTCGCATTCCTTTTTATTCATACCAATAGATTGAGCCAGTAACGTGGAGTAATGACTCATGCGCATTATATGCATACCCGTTTCATTGTCCCTGAATTCCGCCGCGCGGCATAGTCGGCGTATAACCTTAAGGCGGGTTTTATATATCTCATCAGTACGCTCCCTGACCTTATCTTCCAGTCTTTCATTATTACTCCTGACCTGCTTGTAGAGAAGGTGGGTTTCAAGCGCATTTCGAATGCGGCTCAACGCCTCGGTGTGATTGAAGGGTTTGGTCAGAAAATCCCGGGCGCCATCGCGTAGCGCCCGATTGCAAGTTTCTGTATCGGTCAACGCAGTTAAAATAATGATCGGTATTTCTGCTTTTTTCTCATCTTCACGCAGGTGTTCCATAACCTCAAAACCATTCAGATATGGCATGTTGATATCCAGGATGATCAAATCAACATTATGTACATCGCACAATATTTCAACTTCCCGTGGATCGGTAGTAGAACGAATATTGTGATAGCCGTTAACATGCAGGATTTCTGATAACAATTTGAGATTCACCGGTTCATCATCCACAAGCAGCACCGTGGCTTCCTGTATTGAAATATCTGCATATATACTATGTCTTTTTGTCATGTTTTCGCCCATCATCCTGCGCAGTCAGATAATGACTGATAACATTATTAAACTGCACGATATCGATTGGTTTGGTTAAATAGTGGCTGAAACCATTTTGTAATGCCTTTTTAATTTCCTGGTTCATCGCATCTGCGCTAACCGCTATGATCGGAATGTTTCTTGTTGCTTTATATTGTCGCAGATGTGATAGGAGTTCATTGCCATTCATATCAGGTAGATGAATATCCAGCAAGATGAGATCTGGAAGATAGGCTGTGGCAATATCCAGGCCTACCCCGGCCGTATGCGCAGTAAAAAGCTGTATGTCCGGACGCTGTTTAATAATCTCGGACACCAGTTTGAGATTTGCAGGATTATCTTCGACATAAAGCAATGTGTACTGCTGTTCACCGGCAAGTCGATGCGGGTCATTTTCCGGCTGTTCTGTTTTTTGAACGACAGGAGCTACCTGGCCGGCGGGAAGTTTGAACCGGAACGTGCTCCCCTTGCCCGGCTCGCTGTCTACACTAATTTCACCACCCATCAGATCCAGTAATTGTTTGGTTAGCGCCAGACCGATGCCGGTTCCCTCAATTTCAGCATGATGATCTAAACGCTCAAAAGGTTCGAAGATCTGTTTGTGTTTATGGGAATCAATACCATGCCCTTCGTCGGTAATTGCCATGCTAATCCAGCTATCCTTTAGTTCATCACAACTTAGAATAATATTGCCGCCTTCCTTATTGTATTTTATGGCATTCGTCAACAAATTGATCATGATTTGCTTTAGCCGAACTCTGTCTGCCCTGACACAGCACTTTGCACCATCCGTGCTTCCAATAACAAACTTGACCTCTCTTTGTTTCGCAACAGGCTGTAACAAGGTCAGGCATTCCTGTAATACAGGCCAGAGCTCTACATCCTCAAGTGATAAACTGACCTTTCCAGCATCAATCTTTGCAAGATCCAGCACTTCATTAATAAGTTCTAAAAGATGGTTCCCAGCATTCAATACTTCCTTCAGGTAGTCAGCATGAGATGGCGAAAGTGGATTAGCCGCATCCGCCTGCATCAATTGACCAAACCCTAAAATGGCATTCATTGGCGTGCGCAATTCATGGCTCATACGAGCAAGGAATTTTGATTTTGCCTGTGCCGCCTGTTCCGCCTGTTCCTTGGCGGTTTTCAATTCATCATTCGCATCGTTAAGTGATACAACCATTTCTTCCAGCGCAACCGTTCGCTCGCGCACCTTGTTCTCGAGCGCAATCGCTGTCTGGAACAGGGCATAGCTGTCTCCCTCGAGATCCATACTATGTTCAATGCGTTCAGCCAAAACGCGGTTGATTGTTCTGAGTTTATCGAGTTCTTTATCAAGCTCCCGGCAATGTGGACAAACTTCCTTTTCACTCATTTTTCTTTATCCGCCTGCATCGCTCCAATAGCCACGCCGCTGAATGTCTGATTCACATGCATACCATTAAATTGTTCTCCATAGGTGCTGAATCCGATCATATTGTTGGCTTTTGCCAGTCTGTTAACATCTTCCTGTATACCTGTCTGTTCAATTTCCAGACGCCGAAGGATACAGTCGCAACTGATAACCAGTTCTGGTTGCCCAATCTTTTTTTGCATTTCTTCAAACATTTGTTCCATATCATCGACCAGTTTTCCTCCCCGGGCCAGGCGCATGACAATCCCCTTGTCTATAGCGCAGTAGAAGGTAAGGCTGTGGTCTGGATTGACTTTTTGAATGGAACGGACGAAATTCTGCCCGCCGATTCTGATGACGACAGGATGCGTTGCGAATACCGCTGGATCCAGTTGCTCTACACTCATGTCCAGCAACCGTGCATATTCATCCGCTGCAGGTTCCGCATTGAACTCATACACGATGCGCTGTTTTACATCCGCCGCTGTCACAACCAGCATCTCTTCTGTCGCAGTGAAGTGCTCGTTTTTAAATACCATAAAAGGCAATGAAGTCTGGATCAGACTGAATACGGCTCTACCCTCGTGAAACTTGCCATTGTGGTAGATAAATGTCTTGCGAAAATCTATACCGTCACCGGCAGAACCGCCAAACAACGGGATGTTACCCAGAGCCCCGTGAAGTGCGCTGGTGATAATTTCTTCACGCAGGCTGAGTCCGTCGATCAGCATAAAACCAAAGGTATTGTCGGCGGAGGGAGCTTTGCCTTCCTGTCTGAGTCTGGATAGCATTGCCTGAGTGAGCTCACCTCCCTGGGCGAAATCAAAGGCATTCAGGTCATCGATACAGGTGGTCACCGCCTCGAACTCTTCGGAAGCAAGACTAAATCCCGTCAGCGACCCATGCAGATAACCGTTCGGGGTGATCTCGCCAGCCGTCGTACAGCCTATGAGATTGATATTACCGAAGCGCTGTTTTAATTCAGAGCCCAGAATATCGAGGTTGTATTCTGGCGAACAGTAGAAGACCGCAAATTTGATGTCAGATTGATAAAGCGCATCATACAGTTCCCTTGCCGCCAGCCCAGGATCTGGTGACTGTGAAACACCTTTGCGAATATTTATATGCTTCCCTTCGTCCATAACACTATAATTGTAGTCGTTTTTTCATCTTACGCAGATATCATCTTCACCAGAGTACTCACCAACTCTCGCAGCTCAAATTTCGCCACATAGGCATCTGCCCCATACCTTCAGCCAGTTTATCATCGAGCTGTTTCGATAGTGATCACTCGGCCTGTAAGGAGCATAATTTAGTGCACCATTTAAATAAAGCCGCATATGCAGCTTTATTTTTTCACCAATGGCTCCTAATGCAAAATATTTAGTTATTGCATTGATTAAACTCTGTACTTACATTGGCGTACTCAAGACAGAAGTCATCTTTGCCGCTCGCGGTGGTAATGGGGTTACCGTCAAATACGGCATGAATGACTTTCGACTTGGTGATGCTGTAACGCTTGTTGGCGCAAGACTTTGTCGCCAGCTTGCGGCACTGCTCCACTGAATCCGCTTCCTTGAATTTTGAACAGGTCTTTTTTCCCTTGCATTTTTTGTAACTGATTTTTTCCTTGCCGGGACATGCCGTGCGATTATACTTGATTTCACACGTTGCTGCTGAGACAGTTCCCACATAGAATGTGGCCAACAGTGCTGCAACAAAAATCATTTTTACTTTCTTCATTTTACAGTCTCCATATTAAGTGAATCATATTACTAATATTTAAAATAATTTATGTCTGTTTTCGACAATAATTATTTTATTGTTTACAACATTAAACCTTGAACTGACTAACCAATGCCCGCAACGTTTCCGCCATACGCGCCAGCTCACTACTTGCTTTCTGGTTTTCTTCGGCACCCTTTGCCGTTTCAACGGCAACGTCTGCTATAGCCGACAAGTTCTTATGTTGTTCCTGCGTAGTGCTGCTTTGCTCCTCGGTTGCGCTGGCAATCTGAATGCTCATTTCTTTAATTGTTTCCATTGAACCCGCTACAGAATTAAGCATCTCGCCTACTTTTCCAATGCCCTCTACACTCTGTCCTGCTACCTCGCGACTTTGGGTCATGGTATTTACGGCTTCTTTTGCATCCGCCTGCAACTCTTCAATCATGGTCTGAATTTCAGTAGTTGACTGATTTGTACGACCTGCCAGGGTCCTGACCTCGTCTGCTACAACAGCAAAACCCCGACCCTGCTCACCCGCGCGGGCGGCCTCAATGGCAGCATTCAGCGCCAGCAAGTTAGTTTGTTCCGCAATCCCCTTTATTACGTCCAGCACAGAACCAATATTATTGCTTTTCTCATTGAGTCTATCGATAACCTCTGCGCCGGTACTAATTTCCTGTGAAAGCCTGGTGATTGACTGAATACTTCCATTTAACACATTTTGGCCGTCTTGAACCTCACCATATGCGTTTTCAATATGACTCATAGTATTGCTGGTATTTTCAGAGACTTCACGAACCGTTGCCGACATTTCCTCCACGGCAGTCGCGATCATCTCGGTCTGCTCCTTCTGTGTATTTATTCCGTTCAGGCTCTGTAACGAAACAGTAGCACTTTCTTCAGCAGTGGCAGCCAACTGCTGTGAGTTAACCCCAATTTCCTGCATCATTGTGCGCAATTGACTAACCAGGCTTTGCATACTTTTGCCTAACATGCCCAATTCATCGTAATCATTTGCGTTGAAATTTTGCGTTAAATCACCGGTGGCAACTTGTTCAACAATGCTGACGGTTTCATTTAGGGGTATCAGGATAGATTGTGCGACAACAAACCCGATTAACACTGAAACCACCAATGCGATAGATGCAAATGTGATGAGAAGAGTGCGACTACTCGCAACGGATTCTGTTGCAATGGATTCAATCTCATCCGCATAGTCACCGATGTACCCTGATAATTCGGTCAGGGGCTCCAGAGCTGCTTCGCTTGCTTTGTCCATTTCTACCAGGTTTTTCCGAGCATCCTTGTCGAGGTTTAGTGCTTGAATATGTGCTGTGAGCAGGCTGTTGGCGGATTTTTTATATTTTGCATAGGACTCATCCATTATTTTCATTTTAGAAGTCCCGGAAACGCCGGGAGTACTACGAATATTTTTCAGCATATTTTCTATTTCCAGAAAACTTCCTTTTAACTCGCTCTTGATTCCTGAAACTTCAGCTGTAATCTGGCTTTCTACTGCGGATAAAACCGTTGTCAAAGCCTCATCAAGTAATACCTCCATCTCTGATATCGCTGATTTTACCGATTTGTCGTTGGTTAAACGTGCAATGTCACTGGAGTAGCTCAGTATTTCATCACCCATATCACTAAAGAGTGAAGATTCTGATTGCACTGCACTCACCGCATTCAGCGTATCACGATGCGTTTTGATAACCTTGTCACCCGCTGCGTACATCCTTTGTTGCAAGGTGCTTGCCTGATCCAGGCTCTCTTTGAACTCATCGTTACCTTCGAGCAACGCTGACAATAAAGCCTCAGCGTCCTTGTTTTCATTTTTCAAGCCATGATAAATACGTTCATATTTTTCAAGGTTTTTGAGAGAATGACTGCCATAATATTTTGTTATTCCTACATCACTCTGTAGTGATGTTGAAATCATATTGCCGACATTAGTGCGCATGGGCATCACGCTTTGCGTTACATCGTGAAGGCTATCGTTGATTTTCCCCATACCAAACAAACCTGAAAGCAGCAAAGCCGCGAGCAAAACCAGAATAACGGCATATCCGCCAATAATACGCGCTGAAATTTTAAGTTTTATGATTGGCGCGAGCCCGGAAAACATCCTTTCTACAGAAATCATTTGTCATTACCTCGATTATTTTCAAACTTCGGCTATGGTTTGAGCATTGTATTCATTTATTAAATCTCCAAATTCCTTTTACGACATAGAACTAAATAGCGTTCCGAATTCCTGTCCACTTGGCATAAATTTTTAAACTCTCACCAAGACGCCAGGGGCGCTAAGAAAACATATACTTTTTTCTTTGCAAGCTTCGCGTCTTTGCGAGAATAACTGGACACCTTTTTGGAACAGTTATTTAGTCGTTTTTTCATCTTATGCAGATATCATCGTCACCAGAGTACTCGCCAACTCTCGCGGCTCAAATTTCGCTACATAGGCATCGGCGCCCACTCCTTCGCCCAGGTTTTGATTCGCCTCGGCGCTCAGGGATGAATGCATGATGACGGGAATATCCCTGAAGCGTTCATCGTCTTTTACCTTGCGGGTCAGGACATAGCCATCCATCTCCGGCATTTCGATATCCGTCAGAATAAGCTGCACCCGATCATTCACAACATTGCCTTGCGCCTCCGCGCAGGCCGCGATTTCATTCAGTTTCTCCCAGGCTTCCCGACCGTTTACGGTGCTGACGTATTTGACGCCCATCTCTTCAAGCGTACGGCGAATCTGACCCCGAGCCACGCTGGAATCATCCACAAACAGAACGGTAATACTCTCGTCATCCACCGACGGTATTCCATCAAAGATGGAGTCCTCATCATAAAATCTGGCGGTCTCGGAGAGCACTTTTTCGACATCCATGATCATAATCAGCCCTTTGTCCACCACTTCGGTCACAGCAGTAACCAGCCCACTATGCTGAGAAGCCATCATGGAGGGCGGCACCTTAACTTCCTCCCATGCCAGGCGTTGAATGCTGTCCACCGAGTGCACCAGGAAGCCCTGCACGTGCTTGTTGTATTCCGTAATGATCATGATGTTCGGTTTTTCATCGACCGTAATACCGCAATATTTGGGCAGATTTATCACCGGGATAGTTATTCCGCGGAGACTGATCATGCCCTCCACCGATTCCGGCATATCCGGCGCCCGGGTAATCTCGGGAACATGCATGACTTCTTTTACCTTGAAGACATTGATTCCAAAGACTTCCTCGTGATTGTTTTCTACATCTCTGCCCAGGCTAAACAACAGCACTTCCAGTCGATTGGCGCCGGCAAGGCAGGTGCGTTCGTCTACTGATTGAAGTATATTATTT
>JAJRTX010000049.1 GCA_021545665.1 Zetaproteobacteria bacterium | reverse complement strand
GGTCATCCACAAAGACGGGCCTTGGCGCGGGATGTATGCTGTGGAGCAGGCCACATTCACCGGGGTCGACTGGTTCAACAATGGCCGACTGCTTAGCTCCATTGGCGACATCCCACCGCGCGAGTATGAAGAAAATTATTATCGACAGACTGAGTATCAAAAAGCAGCATGATGACTCAAACAAAAATGCCTCCGATAAAACCGGGGCGATTCAATACACCTAACGCAAAGAAGGAACTGACATTAAGTCAGCTCCTTCTTTCTATGTTGGTGGGAAAACATTGTCTTGCATCAAACTCTGACCGCAACTCTTACACGACTCGTACCGAAAGCACGCCTTCAACGGCACAGATATGTTCCACTATCTCATCGCTGATGTCACCTTCAATATCCAGCAGATTATAGGCAATATCTCCTCTGGATTTATTCATCATATCAAGAATATTAATCTCTGCTTTAGCCAATATGGATGTCACCTGCCCCAGCATATTGGGCACATTGGAGTTGGCAATGGTAATCCGTGCACTGCCTGCTCGCGGCATCTTCATCTCCGGAAAGTTTACGGAATTCACGATATTACCGTTCTCCAGATAGTCCTTCACCTGATCGGCAACCATGATTGCACAATTATCTTCGGCTTCGGCTGTGGATGCACCCAGATGCGGCAGGCTAACCACACGCGGATGGTTTTTGTTTTCATTGCTTGGAAAATCATTGATGTAGGCGTAGACCTTGCCGCTATCCAGAGCCTTAAGCACAGCTCTGTCATCAACAATGCCGCCACGGGCAAAGTTCATGATCACCACACCATCTTTCATGATTTTCAGACGCTCTTCATTGATCATGTGTTTTGTCGCCGGAACCAACGGCACATGAAAGGTGACAAAATCTGCCTGTGCCAGCAGTTCATCCACACTGTGTACGCGCTCAGCTTCTGAAGAGAGGTTCCATGCACTTTGAACAGTCACCGATGGATCGTAACCCACCACCTTCATGCCCAGTGAAATGGCTGCATTGGCAATTTTCACACCAATCGCTCCCAAGCCAATCACACCCAGTGTGCGACCCGGCAGTTCAAAACCAACATACTTCTTTTTACCCGCTTCGACACCCTTAGTGATGGTGGCATCATCACCTTCCAGATTCCTGGCATAGTTCCATGCCTGTGCAATATTCCGGCTGGCCATCAGCATGCTGGAAACCACCAGCTCTTTTACTGCATTAGCATTTGCCCCCGGCGCGTTGAATACAGGAATGCCCAGGCCTGTCATCTTGTCGACCGGGATATTATTCACCCCGGCGCCAGCACGGCCGATTGCCTTTAAGGCTTCAGGCACATCCATATCGTGCATTTTGAAGGAGCGCAGCAGAATCGCATCAGGATGCTGAATCTCTGAAGCAATTTCATAGCTGTCACGAGGCAGTCGATCCAGACCTGCCGCCGAGATATTATTCAGGGTAAGAACTTTATACATGGCTGTTATCCCTGACTCTTTTCAAACTCATGCATATAGGAAACCAGTGCGTCAACACCCGTTTCCGGCATTGCATTGTAAATACTGGCACGCATACCGCCGACGGAACGATGCCCCTTCAGCGTGACCAGTCCGCGTTCTGCTGCGCCTTTCAGAAAAGCTGCATCCAGCTCCGCATCTGCCAAGGTGAATGGAACATTCATCCAGGAGCGGCCATTTTTATCGACCGGGCTGCCATAAAAATCCGTGCCATCAATGACTGCATAAATCTTCTCAGCCTTGCGTTGATTGATTTCACCTATTGCTGTCAGCCCCCCCTGCTCCTTGATCCACTCGAATACCAGACCTGCCATATACCAGCTATAAGTCGGCGGCGTGTTATACATGGAACCATTGTCCACATGGGTAACATAGTTGAACATCGCCGGGGTGTTCTGCGCTGCTTTGCCCAGCAAATCATCACGAATAATCACAATCGTTAAGCCGGCTGGACCAATGTTTTTCTGTGCGCCGGCATAGATCATGGCGAATCTGGAAACATCAATTGGACGCGACAGAAGGGTAGATGACATATCAGCGATCAGCGGCACGCCGTTCGTTTCCGGAATATAATCAAATTCAACACCGCCAATGGTCTCATTGGGCGTATAATGAACATAAGCAGCATCAGGATTCAGTTTCAGATCAGCTTGTGTCGGCACAGTCGTAAAACCGTTGTCAGAAGTGTCCGCTGCGATATTCACGGTGCAGTACCGTTTAGCTTCAGCAATCGCCTTTTTCGACCACATGCCTGTGTTCAGATAATCAGCGCTGTCTTTATCACCCAGCAGATTCAGCGGGATCGCTGCAAACTGGGAGGATGCCCCACCCTGCAAAAACAGGACTTTGTAATTTTCCGGAATTGATAACACGTCACGCAGATCTTTCTCAGCTTTTGTCGCAATCGACATAAAATCTTTACCGCGATGACTCATTTCCATCACAGACATTCCTGAGCCATTCCATTCCAGCATTTCCTGCTGTGCGCGCTTTATGACAGCCGTGGGCAACATCGCCGGGCCTGCACTAAAATTATAACTTCTTGTCATGATCATTATCCTTTTATTTTTATAGTTAAACTGATGAGTCACTTGCGAAAGTCGTGAGTGGCAATCTGCTTCCCCACTTTGGCGTATTTTATCCACCCTGACTTTTACAAGTGGCCCTGATGCTTTCTAAAATTTGGAGGCATGGTAGCGACTGGGTATCCTATCCTCAACCCAAAACACAGAGAGCAGCTCTTGCAAGTCCACAGGCATTGCTTCACAAGGCGCGGTAGCCCGATCAATTATGGATGGAAGAATCATGCAGGCGCGTTGTTTGTTTCATGTTAAGTCCGACAGGCTCTCAGAAATAATTCCGCCCTGATGAAGCTATTAGGAGTCTTTCAAAACAGGAGTATTCATGAATACTCCGGGCTATATGCTACAGGTCAGTCGGAGAGAGCACTCCCCACAGTATGCGGGGAATTGAAGCTCCATCGAAGACAAATCCATTAGGGAAATGCTGATCAATTGCCAAAATTCTTTACGGTCACCTTTTGCAGGGTAGGTAAAAAGTGATCAATTAGAATTCTGTGCGGTTCCGATCATTTTTTTGCCGTTTCTCCAATCTTTCCGTCTATATTGGCAAAATACGGATGGACTTGTCCCTCAAGAAGCCAACTTTCTTCGCAACATATAGATGTTCGCCAGCCCCATCAGCATGTTCACCTGAGACCTGTTCCTGGTCAATCCACGATAGCGGGTTTTCACGAAACTAAATTTCTTGACCATGGAGATTCTCCTGTCAATGAAATCATTCGATTATCACATATATTCAGGAATAAATGAGCATCTCCCTAAGGGAATATGCAGTGGATAAGATTGCCATATGACATAGAAAAGAGTAGACAGGCGAATCGTTTAACAGGGCTTTATGGTTTTGTAACAAGCAATCAAAAAGTGGTTACAGTGACATGAATTTAAGATGTATGAGTTTGGGTGATAATGGATGACTACTGATAGAAAATGGTTAATTTCCGGCGGCATGGTTGCTATCTTGACCGGGCTGTTTTCGCTGCTTGGTTGGATATTTGATCATGAAGCACTGGTCAGTGCAGTTCCTGCTATTGCGAATATGACTTTTAATACTGCATTAAGTTTTATGCTGCTTGGCCTCACATTGCTACTTCCCGGAAGCTGGCACCCTGTCCGCCTTGGATGTGCTGCTATTGTTGGGCTGTTTGCAATGTTGATACTGGGACAACTGGTTTTCGGCACCAGCTTAGGTATTGATAATCTCTTCTACAATCATTCCACCGCCTACCCGGACAACCCGTATCCGGGGCGGATGGCTCCCTCAACGATCATTGCTTTCATATGCTCCAGCACTGCTGCTCTACTTCTTCTCTTTGGCTGTCATAAGACATGGAGCTATTATACCACCAGTCTTTTAATTAGCGCTACTGGCATTGCAAGCCTGTATAGAATTATCCTAAATTTGATATATAGAGAGACACATGTTTCTCTGACATATCAAATGTCAATGTCGTTGATGACTGCGACAGGCTTTCTGGCAGTCAGTATTGCTTTATGGGCTTTAGGCAAGACTGAATGCCGCTTCAAAACATCTCAGGATATCTTCTATCCTGTTATCAGACTAATGTTTAAGCTCAGTTTTCCCAGGAAGTTTATACTAATCGCAATTATTTTTTCTGTGCCATTGGGTTTCAGCATGAAATATACACTTGAATCCCTGTCAAATAAAATAGCACAGGCGCAGAAAGACAAGGCGGGAATCTATTTTTTGCGCGAATCATCCAAACTGGTAGTAGCTATGCAGGAGCATCGGGGCATGACCAATGCCCGCTTGCATGGTGATCAGTCATTTCCTGCTAAAAGAATACAACAAAGTATGGAGAAGGTAGGGGAACTCATCAAGAATCTGAAGGTCTGGACTCATAGAAATAACCCTAAGCAGTATGAAATAGAAAGGCTGGCTGAAATAGAGGAATTATGGGACTTTATTTTAGCCAACAGATTAAATGGCGATATCGATACACTCTGGCTGGCCCATTCCAATACGATTAAGCAAATAACTCGAATGTCAATCCACATTGGGAGTAGCCTATCCTACACCTCTGATGCTAACTCGACCTTTCAAAATATCTCAGATGCAGTATCCGATCATTTACCTCAAGTGATAGAATTAGTCGGCCAAACAAGAGGGTTAGGCGTCGGTTTTATAGCTAGAAAACAGATTAGTAAAATTGATGAATATAGAATTTTCAATTTAAGTGAGCAGATGAAAGCACAAATGCAAAAGACTTTAACTCATATCTCTGATATAGATGAAACAGGGATGCTACAGAGAAAGCTAAGCCAATATGTCAGTGAGTTTAAACAAGCTATTTTAACTTTTGACAGGATGACCCGAAATGCTTTTTTGACAGAGGGGACTTTTCCTTTTAATTCAAAGTATTACTTCCAGCAAGGTACGCAGGTGATACATACTGCCGTAAAACTTCAATCCATGATGCTCGATTACCAGTCTAATACTCTGGAACAGGTGATTGAGAGAAAGTCCGAGAATATGTATCAAATCAAATCCATTCTGGCTATATCCCTGATGCTGATCATTTTTCTTTTTATAGCCTTTTACCGCTCAATCATGCTTATGATTAATTCACTGGCTGAAACAGCAGAACGCATGAAATATGGGGACATGAGGGAACCTGATGTTAAATCAGAAGATGAGCTGGGCTATGTTATCCAATCATTTAACAGTATTGCCAGTGAACTGACGCGCATTAGCGCCAATATGCAGGCAATTTTCACATGCGCAGTTGATGGTATTATCACCATTACTACAAAAGGTGTTATTACAAATATAAATCCATCCATAGAGAATCTTTTTGGATATTCTCGTGAAGAGTTAGTCGGGAACAATATTACAATGCTTATGCCGGAGTCATACCGTACCAGGCACAAGACTGGTTTGGCTGCGAACTTGGCCGGAGGAAAGTCCCACATTATCGGACAATCGGTCGAAGTCGAAGGCCTGCACAAGAATGGCAGCGTCTTTCCCATAGACCTTTCTATAAATACAATGGATGTGCCAGGTGAAGGCTATCTGTTTATCGGCATGGTACATGATATCAGCGGTCGCAAAGGTAGAGAAGCAGCAATCAGACGCCTGGCTGCGGTGGTTGAGCAGGCTGTGGAATCAATTATTATTACCGATGCCAAAGGGATCATACAATATGTCAATCCAGCTTTTGAAGCACTAAACGGTTACAGTAAGGATGAAGCCATTGGATTATCTCCCAATATATTGAAGAGCGGGAAAGAAAGGGAGGGCTTCTATTCAGAGCTATGGGAAACCATCAGAGCGGGTAAAATATGGCGCGCGCAATTAACCAATAAGCGCAAGGATGGCTCTTTCTATGATGCCGAACATGTTATCAGTCCAATTTATAATGACTCAGGTGAAATTATACATTTTGTCGGTTTTCAGCGAAATATAACCGCAGAAAAAGTTTTGCAGAATCAGATGGAGCACGCGCAGAGACTGGAGAGCCTGGGGGTGCTGGCCGGCGGCATTGCACATGACTTTAATAATATTTTGACGGCGATCATGGGCAATGTGGCTCTGGCCGAACGCAGGCTGGAGTCAGATTCCCCTGCTATGGACTTTCTTTTTCAGATAGAAGATTCAACCCAGAGTGCAGCAAGTCTTTGCAAACAAATGCTTGCCTATTCGGGCAAGGGAAAATTTGAGCTTAAGATGATCAATCTTTCTGAGTTGGTTGAGGATATCAGCAGGTTAATGGAGGTATCCATCAAGAAAAATGTATTGCTCAGATACCAGATTGAACCATCTTTGCCTGCTATTGAAGCAGATGAGTCACAGTTACAACAGGTAATACTGAACCTGCTTACCAATGCCAATGAAGCCATTGAAGATAAGAGTGGTATAATTTCCGTAAATACTGGAATAATGTATGCAGATTCAGAGTACTTGTACAGCACACTGACAGACCCTACTTTACCAGAGGGGCGGTATGTGTACCTGGAAGTATCCGATACCGGTTGTGGCATGGATACAGCGACAATGAAAAAGATATTTGACCCCTTCTTTACTACCAAATTCGCAGGCCGTGGATTGGGCATGAGTGCAGTAGTTGGCATTGTCAATAGTCATCGAGGGGCATTGAAGGTTTACAGTGAGATGGGCCGTGGCACTACATTTAAGATACTTTTTCCTGTCTCCAGCAAAGAAGCTTTTACGAAACCAAATGAATTAAACATATCTGATCATTGGCAAGGACATGGTACGGTATTAATTGTAGATGATGAAGAGACTATTCGCGAGGTTGCGGCTATCATGTTGGAAGACATGGGGTTTACAACACTCACTGCTGAGGATGGAGAGGACGCTGTAAAAATTTATTTGCAACATCAATGTGAAATTTCTTGTGTGCTGATGGATATGACTATGCCCAAGATGGATGGTAAAAAGTGTTTCAGTGAGTTAAGGAAAATTAACCCGAATGTACTGGTAATACTTTCAAGTGGTTATACGGAGCAGGATGCAACTCCTGACTTTATTGGAAAGGATCTGGCTGGGTTTATCCAGAAACCATATACGCCGGAAATCTTGCAGAACAAATTACAGGTCGTGTTTAATGATAATTTTTAAACAGCCACGTATGGGAAGATATCAAGAGACTGTAAATCCAACTGTGTAAATATTTCAAACAGCTATTATGCTGACAGGAGTATTTATGAAGAAGAAAGGAAAGCATGATCCAAAGTTAGTTGCGTTGGCCAGTGAGCTGGCCAAACATATGAAGACGGAATCTGATATATCGAGCTTAAGTCAGTTACTGACAAAACTCACAGTTGAAACAGCCCTTGGT
>JAJRTX010000048.1 GCA_021545665.1 Zetaproteobacteria bacterium | reverse complement strand
ATGTGACAATATCAGCAGGATTGAATCAGATTAAGATGCGTTGAGTTGTTTGATAAAGAAATGAGGAAGTGCGTGGCGACCCGGTGGGAGTTCGCGAAAAAAGAGAAACACTCGGGCTGATCCACTCAGATACATTGGGCGCTGCCAACAGATCGGGCAGCATCTCAATATCCAGTTGAACCGGAGTAGAAGCCTTTTTCAGGAATGAATCAGGCTGATCACAATGCGTACAAGAGGAATATTCCATATCCTGGCTCATATGGGTTTCCATGGGTTGCGTGCAATGCCCGGTATTGGCCATGGAATCAGATATAGAATGCACAGTATTGACCATCGGCATGGCATGTGCCTGAGGCATCATCAAGCAGAGCCCGGCAGCAATCAGTTGCACAGCGAACAACCCGGTAATCAACCGGGAAAGAGCGCGACGAATCAGCTTCCTGTTCAGCATGGCCGCTACGCTACGATACCAAACATGAATAAACAATGAAATAACATACTTTGGGGATCCTGAAAATTCACTCCACCCACAGATTGCAGACGACATAAATTCTCGGCTTCCCGGCAATGAGGCTGATCAACTGCGATAGCTGAACGACCGAACTCGCTACCGGATTCAGTCATTCAGTCCAACATGTGGGAAACAATTCCATCAGCCAGTTTGGGTTCGAACCAGGTTGATTTTGGCGGCATCACTTCATCCTTGTCGGCCACTGCCATGAGATCCTGCATGCGAGTCGGGAATAGTGAAAAAGCCACTTTCATTTCGCCACTATCGACGCGTTTTTCCAGGCCGATCAGGCCTCTGATACCGCCAACGAAATCGATTCGGGCATCACGTCTTGGATCGAAAATACCCAGTATCGGTTCAATTAGATTAGTCGCCAGCAAGCTGACATCAAGGCGAGCTATCGGATCATATTGCATCGCCAGTTCAGGCCTCAATTGTAAAGCATACCAGTTGCCTCCCAGATACATGCCAAATTCAGCCGGACGCTGTGGCCTCACCGGTGCTTCTGCTTTATCAACGATAAATGCCTCATCAAGCAGAGCCAGAAACTCAATCTCCGTTAAGCCATTCAGATCGGTGACTACGCGATTATAATCGAGAATATGTATCTGATCGTGGGGGAAAATTACAGTCAGGAAATAGTTATATGCTTCCTCACCTGTATGAGTCGGATTGGCTGCTTTGTAGCTGGCTGCAATCCGTGAAGCCGCCGCAGAGCGGTGATGACCATCGGCCACATACAGCGAATCCATTTCTGTGAATGCCCGATTCAACTGCTCCGTCTGCGCAGTATCACGAACCAGCCACAGCATATGTCTGACATCACCATCGGCCACTACATCCAGATCAGGCTGACCTTCGGCAACCTCGGCCAGAATGGTATCAACAACTTCATGGGCCTGATAAACCAGAAACACCGGGCCTGTCTGCGCGCCCAGTGCTTCAATCTGGCGCACCCGGTCATCCTCTTTGGCCGGACGCGTAAATTCATGCTTTCGAATGCGGTTTTCATCATAAGCCTCAACAGAAGCCGCCGCTACAATGCCAGTCTGCACATGCTCGCCCATAATCAGGCGATAGACATAATAATAGGGCTGTTCATCCTGCTTCAAAACGCCCTCATCCAGCATGCGGGCAAAATTTTCGGCTGATTTCGCATAAACAGCTTCATCATAGGGATCGGTGCCCACTGGCAAATCAATCTCCGCCTTGGATACATGCAAAAAGCTCCACGGACGATCCTCAACCCGTTGGCAAGCTTCCTCGGAATTGAGCACATCATAAGGAGGTGCAACGACCTTACAGGAAAATTCTGGTGAGGGTCGAAGACCGGCAAAGGGTCGGATCAGTGGCATGAGAGCTCCTGCTTGGTTGAAAATGAAATGTCAGAGATACACGGAGTAAATCAGGGCAGAGATCATGGGGTCTGGAAATGAGAACAGCAAGTCATTCTTTCAGCATGTCACTGGCTGCAACAACAAAGACGATTCACCACAAAGTACACGAAGGAAACAAAAAATATGAGATCAGTTATTGGTTATTAAAATCATTTCGGCATCGCTGAAACCCGCATGCCGGCGGGCATCCAGATTGAATGGGCCAAACAGCCCTTTGGGATAAAATTCAGCCAGCAGCCCCTGAAATGCTTGTAGCGGGCCAAGCTGGCGCTGTTTACACAGGTAGTGAAACCAGCAGTTGCCGATTTTTACATGGCCGATTTCATCGCGCAAAATAATGTCCAGCAGGTTGACTGCATTATTATCTCTGGCCTGCCTGAGTTTCTGCTGAATCCCCGGCGTCACATCCAGACCTCTAGCTTCAAGCACCCGAGGCACCATAGCCATGCGCGCCAAAACATCAGCAGAAGTTTTTTCAGCCATATCCCAAAGCCCCTGATGGGCTGGATAATCACCATACTCACCACCGAGATGACGCAGATGAGCGCGCACCAGATCAAAATGATAAACCTCTTCAGTTGCCACTCGCATCCAGTCCTTATAAAAAGCCTCCGGCATATTTGAAAACCGCTGCACTGCATCCAGGGCCAGATTGATGGCATTGAATTCAATATGGGCGATGGCATGCATCATGATTGCCCGCCCTTCTATTGTACCAAACCCGCGCCGGGGAACTCTGCCGGCTTTGACCAGCAAGGGCCGCTCCGGTCTGCCGTGGACGTTGCAATCATCAGCAGAGAATGTGGTTTCAAGCGTCAATTCACCCCGCTGCCACTGCCTCACCCAACTACGTACAGCCTGTAGTTTTTTATCGATATTGTTTTCAGCCAGACAAGTGCGAGCCAGACAACGCATTTCATTCATGATTTATTCCAGTCCTTGAGCATCTGTGCTTACAGCTACAGCATAGCGGCATGTCAATATCAGCGCATCCATCATCGCATTTAAGCGCATTAAATCAGCGCGCCATCGCCCTGGCCGCTCTGACGCAGGCAGTCTACCTGGTTGATTGCATTGCCCGCAAAGGTTTAGCCGACAGTGAAGACTTTCGTATTTTAACAGATAGCATTTTTGCAGATTCTACAGCCAACCATTCAGTTGCCGAGCTTTATGGCGGCGCCCACAAACTGAATACCGGTTTGCGCATCGGTATCAAGATGCTGCGCGGAGACCCCTTGCCACAGTCCAAAGCTCTGATGGCCTACAGCGCCAGCCTGCTCAGTGTGGAGCGTCGGCTGTCAAAAAATGAAACTGTGCGTCAAAAGCTGGCCGACGGTATGATCCGGATTGGCAAACAACGGAAGTATTTCGGGGATGCGGCACATGTTAATATCGTCGCAGCTATTGCTGATCTGTATGGCGAGACTATCAGCACCATCAAACCGCGAATTATTGTGCGCGGTAAATCCGAGTACTTGAGCCAGAATACCAATACACAGCGCGTGCGCACCCTGCTCATGGCCGGCCTTCGCGCCGCACATATCTGGCATAAACATGGTGGTGGCCACCTTGTTCTGTTGATCAGGCGCAAGGCATTACTGCATGAACTGGAGCAAATAAAAATCATCTCAGCCTCGATCATTTAGTCGAGTAAATCATTCATTATTGAATTTTACCCTCAAAGCCATATCAGGAATCATGACAAATCAATGGCCGTGTTACCTCTTTCGTTCATACAACTATTGGCTATATTAGATGAAAAGACGCCAATATCGCAACTTTTAACTATTTTTTTTGGCATATATCCCCTTAGCATACGTAAATAGGTCTGCTAGCTTGTCTGCATAGGAGATCAAACATGACTAAGACCTTTACAGTTCAAGACTTTTTCAAACGCTTCCCTACAGACGATGCGTGCTTGGAGCATCTTTGGGCTACACGCTACGGTGATTCTGTTGAATGCCCGAAGTGTGAGAAGGTAGGCAAGTTTGCCAAACTCAAGAAAGCCCCTGCTTATTCCTGTCCTTGGTGTGGGCACCATATCCACCCTATGGCTGGCACTCCCTTTGCCCGTTCCCGTACTTCTCTGCAAAAGTGGTTCTATGCAATCTATATGTTTACCACTTCCCGCAATGGCGTAGCCGCTAAGGAATTGCAGAGGCAGCTTGGGGTCACTTACAAGTGTGCGTGGCGCATGGCTCACGAAATTCGCAAGTACATGGGTAAGGTTGACGGTGATAACGGACTTTCCGGGCATGTTGAAGTTGACGAGACCTACATCGGCGGCAAGAGGAAAGGCGTAAGAGGCCGTGGCGCACTCGGTAAAACCATTGTATTCGGTATGCTGGAACGTACTGGTGACATTATGACCAAGGTTGTACCTAATGTTCGTCGTAACACCCTGCATTCTCACATTGAAGAGAATGTCTCTAAAGGCTCCCAAATCAGTTCTGATGAGCTTAACAGCTATAAGACTCTTGATGCCAAGGGATACACTCATAACACGGTTGAACATGGTGCTGGCGAGTACACGTGAATGGCTCTATCCATGTAAACGGACTCGAAGGCTTCTGGGCGCAACTTAAGCGCGGGATTAATGGCACTCACATCCATGTATCCAAGAAACACATGCCAGCGTATCTCGCTGAGTTCGAGTATCGCTTTAACATGCGTCATCATCCTGAGTGGATGTTTCACCGTCTGCTGATGAGCTTTTAGTCATATTGTGAAAGATAGAGTCAAAGGCATCTTCATCACCAGTGGATGGATGTTCTTTGAAGAAGCGGTCTAGCTTCTTTTCCTGACGGGCTTCTTCTAAGCTGATGTGTTTACCTATTGCCACGATTAATTGTCCTTCAAGTCGGTGAACATGAATTTGAACTGCCCGTTATTGTCTCTATATATGGCGCATTGGTGGGCTTTCTTTAGTTCATGTTTTAGAGCGCCTTTATGTCCATATTTTAACTTGAAACTCATCTTTCCAGTTGTCCCATCTTTTAATTCAGAAACAGGAACATCTATAAAAAAACCATATTGATAGCCTACCCCCATCGCAGGGACTTCAATCTCATGAAACTTATGCGATTGTTGATCGGGATTGAAATGACTTCCAATGGAGGCTTGCATTTCCGTAACAAGAAATTCAATCGGAAATTCGGCTGTACTACTTACAACTAGACCCATGCATATTTGTACTGTTGGGCTGCCTGATGGTGCCTGCTCATTAAAAGAACAAATACCCCCTTCACTACGTAATTTCCATTCAGGGTTGCGATAATACCGCCACCGTGAAAAGCCAAACACCCCCCATACCGAAAAGGCAAAAGCTGCAAGTCCACCCACTGCAATAAACCCAAGGGGCAGCCCCTGCATATACAGCAGTGCAGTTGGCACTACCGTCATAATTGTCGGCCAGAGCCAAGAACGTAAGAGTTCAGATATGATTTCTCTAGCGCCTTCTTTGGTAATTCTCTTAAATATATCCATACCCCTAACCATATTCCTGCTATGCTACGTACGCAAAGATTGTAAGCGTCCATGCATTTTCCATATATGTGGTCTATACTAATAGGTGGCGTTCGTTGTCTCATATCTTCCTTCATGCCGGAACCCTCTGATGTGTAGCGGGGGCGACTAGCCTCCGAAGGAGGTACACGAAATGGCTTGTAAGAAAGTTGTGCGGCGCGTCCGCACTTCAAAGAAGCCTGGGCCAAAAACCGTTCTGGTAAAACGGTATAAGCGATCCAAGCCCAGTAAGTACTAGGGCCTGTTCACATTAACTAAAATAAGTATAATATATTCATGCAGTTAACACGAGAACAGTATAAAATAATAGCGCGCTACATGCCCCGTCCTCGCAGCAATATAGTCATTCAGAACAATCAGGCTTTAAATGCCATTCTGTATGTCGCCGAACATGGTTATAAGTGGCGAGGCTTGCCAAAACGGTATGGAAATTGGCAT
>JAJRTX010000047.1 GCA_021545665.1 Zetaproteobacteria bacterium | reverse complement strand
TTTCCACTGTAATCACTCCTGTTTTTACCTCCAACTAAATCAATAGTTGGGGATGATACAGGGGGGTCAAAATTGGACGCTGATTTGCCCCTCTAGGGGGTCAATTTTGCACGCTGAATAACACCTTTGCCTTTCCTGTGGTTCGCGGCGGCAGGGTTTCGCATGCATTTTGTGTTTAATGTACAGTTCTTGCACTGGCTTAAACGTCCTTCAAAAAAAGTTTTGTTATTGCCATGTTCATCTTGATGAGTGCTTCGGTAATTGATGCTTTCACCCGCAGGACATACACAGTTTGATTTTACAGGGTCAAACTGAAACTCTTTAGAGGAAATCAATATTTTACTATCTTTTTTAGTCCGTGATGGGCGTTTGTATTTGTTCTTTTGATTGGCAAACTTGGGATCACGCGAGCGGAACTGGTTATCGGGGATATAGGCATTGATGCCTTTATCTGTATTAGTTCCGACTTGATCTGACACCTTATAATATAGACTGTGTACTAGACCACAATCAATACACATCTATTTGTTAACGCTTATTATAGCTTAGTGTCCCGCCAGTGTCCCACGGTCAAATAAAAATGGCCTCCGATTTCTCGAAAACCCTTTATTTACAAAGGCTTGGGGACGTGGATTACTACGGGCATCCATGCCCTTCGCCCCTGCGGGGCCGCCGCTGAAGCGGCGTTCAATCCAGCTTTCCTGCTGGATTGTCGAACCGGAGGCACTCATCATAAGTTCCAAAGAAGACATAAAAAAAGACCCCTGATCGGGGCCTTTTTTTATGTCTGGCTGGGGGACGTGGATTCGAACCACGATTGACGGTGTCAGAGACCGCTGTCCTGCCGTTAGACGATCCCCCATTAAATAAAATAAACATGCGCGTGAGAGGCGCGCAACATAATAGTAGCAGCCATATTCGTCAATGCTGTTCCGGATCCCGGGTGGTAATAATTAGCCCGGATCAGGAAGTAGACTGACTGGAAACTATGCGCGCTGTTGCAATTATTGCCCCCAGACCACCGACAATCCCTCCACCAAACAACATCGGAAATAACAAGCTCCAACAACTCAAATCTACCTGCAGAGCAGCAAACCAGCCGCTGGTTGACCACACCAGCGGCCAGAGTAAAAGCCAGCCTAGCATACCTGCCCCGGCCCCCAATAGTATGCCTTCAAGGATAAAGGGCATGCGGACGAACCATTCTCTGGCTCCAAGCAAACGCATAAGATGAATTTCATCGGCACGTGCCAGTAATGTCATGCGAAGTGTATTTGAAATAATCAGGGCCATGGCCAAAGCCAGTATCAGCGAAGCAACCCAGGCCAGATATGACAATTGTGACAGCCAGTGATGTGCTTGTGCCAGATTGACTTCGTCCTCGTTGACCTGCGCACCGAAACGTTCAGCAACATCACGAATGTCTGAAAACATGAATGTTGATTGCTCCTTATGCAGCGTTAGCTCAAAACTTACAGGCAGGCGGGCCACCAGTTCTTTTTGCTCCAGCCCAACATTTCCCAGCCAGCCTCGCATCCATCTTGCCGCTTCCTCTGCGGAAATTTTCCGCACCGATTCCACATGTGGAATGGCAGTTAATGAATCACTTAGTTTCTGGGCCTTTTCTGATTTGGATGGGTCAAGATAAACATGCAGATGTATGTCCTGCTGCCAACTGCCCACCCACTGTCCGGCAGCCTGCATCATCAGCCACATCACACCCAGACCCCAGAGCGAAATACAGACAATAATCAATGCCAGAAACTGATGAATACCAAATGGTGGCAGATTGTAACCGCCCGGCAGA
Organism: Zetaproteobacteria bacterium; assembly: GCA_021545665.1. Next base: position 3,390 of record JAJRTX010000047.1, on the reverse strand, counting down.
CGCGGGTTTAACTGTTCAGGAATTTGATTCGATGTTCGTTTCATATTAAGCCAGTGTACCGGCATGTAAGCGAACAACCCGTCCTGGATGTGAGTCCAGCAAACTCAAATCATGTGTCGCCATGATCACAGTGGTGCCGTGATGATTCAGAGCCATTAAATAATCAAGCACATTCCGTGCCGTATCAATATCAAGATTTCCCGTTGGCTCATCTGCCAGAATAACTGGTGGATTAGAAGTCATGGCACGGGCAATAGCCACCCGTTGTTGTTCACCTCCGGATAAAGCTTCCGGATAGGACCACAAACGGTCAGCCAGACCAACATAGGCCAGCACCTTGCGTACGCGAGGGATCAAACGTGGCGTTTTCCATCCCTGAACGCGCAACGGTAAAGCCACATTTTCGAATACCGTTCGCGCATTAAGCAGCCTGTGATCCTGGAAAATAATGCCGGTATGACGCCGAACCTCACGCACCCTCGCCTCACTGGCTGTTCTCATATCCGTATTCTGTACATTCAACATGCCTGAAGATGGGCGGACTCCGCCATAGAACATGCGCAGCAAAGAGGATTTTCCAGCTCCGCTCTCACCAATGAGATAAATAAACTGACCCTGAAGGATGTCAAGCGTCACTCCGGAAAGTGCCGTTTTTCCAGTGGGATACCGCAACATGAGACGCTGCATGTGAATCATAGCCTGATCATGTTCCATGCAGCAACGGTAACTATTCATTCGTTCGATGTCATCCAAATTACTGACAAAGATACAGACAGGATTCAGCATGCAGGCATGCTCGTTTTATGTCCGCACTGCCACGCAAATTATGAAATTGAAACTGCCAGTGAAAACACTGTGTTGTTATGCAACCGTTGTGGAGTCGAGTTCTCCATTGCTGATCAGACTGACAGTCAGAAAGAGCGGCAAGGTGGAGAAATTAAGAAACAAATCTCAGACAACTCATCCGATCCGGCAATTCCAGCTGCGACTGAAATATCTGAAGATTCTTGCGTGGAAACCAAATATCCGACCGAGGCCACCCTTCCCATACGAAAAAAAGTGCGTATCTGGCCATGGCTCATGGTCATGCTCACGCTGATTTTTTCAGCCGGATTCTGGCTGCAAAAAGATATATGGCTGGACAACCGCTGGTTCCGCAGCACTGCCATTAATCTGGGACTTCCCATGTCACTAAGAGATAAGGACTGGCGCATTATTCCTGACAGTGTGCATGCTGAATGGATTACACGTGATGATGCCAGTACAGCCCTGATGATCAGAGGCCGGGCAAAAAACCTGCTAACCTCCGAACAACCGGCTCCCATCATCGAAGTTACTTTTTACTCTGACCTGCATCCCGATCAGAAGCTTGAAACCCGGCACCTGAATATCACTTTGCAACCCGGAAAACAGTCCGTTTTACGTGTGCCATATACTGTTCCTGAACTGGATACGATTCCGGTAACACCGGAAGGTGAACGCAAATTTACTTTCCTGATCGAATCCGTACCTGAAAACACCGGGGATTTCACACTTACCGCCCGAATACAATAGAACCTGTTAAGGAAGGCTACTGCCCTCCTGTCAAGGCACTGCATACAGGAATTGGTTATTACATTTGCCCTTTTACACTTGCGAGCTAGGTTTCACCGCCCACTCTCATGGAGGTGCCGTGATGAATTTACCCGCTGACAAAAAGAAAATATCCATCGTCTGCTTTTCGGGCGACTTCGATAAAATGGTCGCTGCATTCACCATTGCCACTGGCGCTGCTGCCACCAACCGGCAGGTCACCATGTTTTTTACCTTCTGGGGCCTGAATGCCCTGAAAAAGAAAAAGGGGCGTTTTGCCATCGGCCAGAGCCTGATGGCGCGCGCCTTTAATTTCCTCATGGGTGGCCTGAATAACCTGCCTCTGTCCCGCCTGAATTTTTTTGGTGCCAGCCCCATGCTGATGACCGGCATGATGAAAAAACACAATGTCGCCACCCTGCCCGAACTGGTAGAGGCAGCGCATGCTCTGGGCATCCGCATTGTTGCCTGTGAAATGGCCATGCATATTCTTGAAGTTGGCAAAAACGACATGATTGAAGAAGTACAGGATGTGGCCGGTGTCGCCACTTTCCTCAATGAATCCGAAGACGCGCACATCATCTTTATTTAAGGGCAAACAACATGAAACATTTCCTCGATATTACCCGCGAAACCTGCCCGATGACCTTTGTGAAGGTGAAACTCATGCTGGCAAGAATGGCTGAGGGAGAGCAGGTGGAAATCCTGCTGAATCCGGGCGAAGCGCTGGAAAACGTGCCTAACTCCTGTGAAGAACAGGGTTACAAAATCCTGTCCAGCGAACCCACAGATAACGACAAACATCTGTTAGTGATTGAAAAGTAATCGAGCTATCTAAAATGGCGACAGTCAAGGCGTGAGGAGTGAAGTTTGACAAATCCAAATGAACGACTAACAACGCTAAATGACGCCATCTGGGGTACAGTCGAATGACTGACAAGGCATTCTGGGAGAACCAATACCACAACAACGAAACCAGCTGGGATCGCGGCGGCTCCAGCCCTGCCCTTTCCAACTGGCTAAAAGAACTAAAGCCATGCCGAATCATGATCCCTGGCTGCGGACGCGGCCACGAAGTCCTCGAGCTGGCCCACCTGGGTTTTAATGTCACCGGCATCGATATTGCCGCACCGGCCATAGAACATATACAGGCCGCATTGGATAAAGAAGAACTGACAGCCACACTGGTTCATGGCGATCTGTTCGATCTGAGTCTGGATCCATTTGACGCCATCTACGAGCAAACGTGCCTCTGCGCCATGCAACCAGCGCAGTGGCCCGCTTATGAACAATGGTTACACAATCACCTGAAACCGGGCGGCCAACTGCTCGCCCAGTTCATGCAAACCGATGCAGAAGGCGGTCCACCTTTCCACTGTGCAGTTGATGAGATGAAAACCCTGTTCGCGCCATCCCGCTGGCACTGGCCCGAATCGGAAGGAAAAGTCATCCCCCATCCCTCTGGTCGCTTTGAGTTCGCCCATCTGCTGACCCGAATCTAGATATCAAATATTGTACTGATCCCATATTGGGACTACAATTCAGCTCATGAGAGTTATTGCGCTGTCGACACTCAAGGCGTTCTGGGAAAACAATCCACATTGCGCCGATGCCGAAGAACCAGCCAAAGCCTGGTATCAGCATACGTTGAAAGCCGACTGGGCATCCCCGGCGGAGGTAAAGCAGGACTTCCGTAATGCAAGCATCCTCAGGGATGGCAGAGTCGTATTTAATATTGCCGGAAACAAATACCGGCTGGTGGTATGGATCAACTATGCCTATCGCGTAGTATATATCCGCTTCATAGGAACCCATGTC
>JAJRTX010000046.1 GCA_021545665.1 Zetaproteobacteria bacterium | reverse complement strand
CTGATACCGTTGCTCCTGGGTAAGCTGCGTGTAGTTCATTTCTTGTCCTTTGATAAGTCGTGTTTGAAAAGCGCAAGGCTGCTACCGCAGTTTGCTCTTTCAAACGCTCATCAAAGTTGCACTTACGAATTGAATCCGCGTATCATAAGGATAGATACTCCAATTATATATAGACCATAACTCCAGGTTATGCAATTTTTTATTTTTTTACTGGAATTACCTCTCAATGGGAGGATAAGTTTCGTTCTATTTTTTATCTATCCAAAGACTGATTGCAGAAACAGGTGTGTAGGAAAGTAGATCAGCAACGGAAAGGGAACCATCAGAAGAGCCAGATATAGCTATGGCGGCAGGCGCATCTATTTTTGTCCGAACGGACCGCGCACCCAGTTAATATTTTCTGCCGGGTTTGTAAGCCAATATGTCAGAGATAGCACGATCCAGGTCACGCATGTCTGGGCGAAAAGGGCCTCATAATCTAGCCGAGATACGAGCCACAGTAGCAGAACATGCAGGAAAAGAGGTAAAGCTCAAAGGTATAAGGACTTGTCCGAAAGTCGACTTGCCCATCAATAGCCCTGCAAGAAAGCCAATGTTCCACAGCAACTCTGGCAGCAGAATAGCAACGAGCATCATACTGGTCAGCAGTGAGCTTTCGAGCTAGGTGGCGGCTACAGTGATAATCATCGTAATATCCGAGAATCAGAGAGAATTATCGGGGCTGTATTTCCAACAATCAGATATCCACCCCATTAAATATTGTCTTTCTGATCCCTACGCAGGATTTTTGTGCCGCCCATCTTCCACAGGATAAAACCGCCGGGCAACGCTGCTATTGCCAGCACCAGAACCCATAACATAGCCATGGCAGCAGCGGCTTCTGAATCAGCGCCAAACCATGTGGCCAGACCTACATACCCTGCTTCACGGATGCCAAAGCCGTTGAACGAAACCGGCAATGCCGAAGCCAGTGCAACCAGACAAACGATAAAGCCATAAGCAGCCCAGGGCAGTTCCAGACCTACAGCCAACCCCAGAAACACATGTGCCTGTATCACCAGTATCTGGAACAGGATGGAAACCGGCAGACTTTTCCACCATGCCGCATAAAATTCAGGTGTCGTCAATTGTAAATCTTTCCAGCCTGATAATTTTCCATTACAGCCGGAGGCTTGCAATCTGAACCACCAGAACGGGGTGGTCAAAATAACTGCGAACAACAATAGCAGACCGACATTCCAGCCCCAGATCCATAGCGTTGGCAGTGCAAGAAAAAACATGCAGGAAGAGACAAGTAACACCAAACCGGTAGCACCATTCAGGCGTTCAAGAATCACACTGGCTGCAGCAGGCCAGCCTGCATTTTGCCGATCCTTGGCCAGCAGCCAGCCACGCGCTACATCGCCGCCAATTATGGAAGGCAGAAAAAGGCTGAGAAACATGCCAAGGAAATAGAGTTGAATTTTTTTGGCTATCACGACTGTCAACCCCAGACCACGCGCCAGCCAGGCCCAGCGGATTGCAGATAACACCTGCCCGACAATCAAACATACACAGGCGGCAACAACCCAGAGCCACTCTGCCGACTGCAAATGCCCCACTATTGCCGTTAAATCCAGCAGCCACACCAGATAGACCAGCAAAAAAGCTGATAGTAGTAATTTAATCCAGAAGATCATTCGTGATCCGTGAGAGGTGAAGCGTGATCGTCAGGTGTAAAGAATCAGGCATCGGGTGTCACTCCTCTCGCCTTACAGCTCACACTTCATCATTTTTGCGGATACTGTAGTGATTGCGCCCTGTCGATTCGTAATAGGTACGCACCTGCATTTCCAGCATCAGACCGATGCCAAACAACAGAATACCGGTCACAATCAGTAACGAACCCAATTGCAGCATGGGACGTGCGGCAAGTTCAGCGCCAAAAAGAAACTTATCCATGGTCAACCACAAATCTATGAACAGACCGCTGGCCAGAGAAATCAGCCCTGCCGGGCCAAACAGTTGCAGTGGACGATCAGTAAACCGCTGAAAAAAGAGCACCAGCAGCAGATCGACTAATACACGTATCGTACGGCCAATGCCGTACTTGCTCTCGCCGAACTGGCGAGGCCGGTGCGTTACAATTTCCTCACCGATTCTCGCCCCGTACAAATCTGCCAGTGCAGGCAAAAAGCGGTGCTGCTCACCATAAATACGTAGATTCTTGGCCACATCCGCCCTCATCAACTTCATCGGGCAGCCATAATCATGCATCATCACTTTAGTAGAACTACGGATCAATGCATTGGCAACTTTGGAGGGGAAATTGCGTGACAGGCTTGCGTCTTGCCTGTCTTTACGCCAACCGTTGACCATATCCAGATCATCCTGCTGCATGCGTTGCAACAGTTTCAGAATATCAGCCGGATCAGTCTGTAAATCGCCATCCATATAAGCAATGAATTCTCCGCGAGCTCGTTCAAAACCAGCACTCATCGCTGCGGTTTGGCCGAAATTTCGCCTGAGTTGCACACAAACTACTCTCTCATCCTGCGCACAAGCCTGCTTAATGGCAGCAACTGTGCCATCATCTGATCCGTCATCAACCAACACCAGTTCATAGTTTTGATCAGCCAGCTTTTCTGCCACTTCTGCAACCAGATGCGGTACATTTTCTTCTTCCCGATACAGGGGCACAACAATCGAAATCATTGTTTCGGCCATATTATATCCTCCAGTGCTCCATCATCTATGGGTCGCAAGCTTACCAGCATCAACCATGTTCTGGCATACATTCCGTAAGCGCGCTCATGCACTATCAAATAAGGCAATATTTCTTTTGGAAATTCAGCTAATGCATACTGTGCCATTACTACAGCCTTACCCTGTATCAGCCAGTGTCCCACTTGTGTAGCTGAATCAAGAATAGGTAAACGGCCGCCATGGTAAAACAGCAGCGATGGCTGAAAATATCGAAAAGTCGCCAGACTGTTGCCGTCAAAGCCCGCCGCAGTCGCTTTTGCCGCCATATTCCGAGTTATCTTATGATGATCAACATTCGGTGCACTCCACAGTGTTAATAATAAAATACAGCCAACCATGCCCGCAGTCATGGGTAGCCACACTTCCCCCTGCCTGCATTTCAGCCACCAGCCGGATGCCAGTGTAACCGGAGCCAGAGCAAGTACATATATGCCTTCACCAGGCCATATTTTATGTATAGCCACTGCCCCCACAATCATCGCCAGTAGAGAAATAGAAAATGCCGTCCATGCCGCATACAGCATGAATCGTTGTTTGAGTTCCTGTGTTGCATATAACCATGCATGAGCCATTAATATCGCCGCCGCAGGGAAAGCAGGCAAGATATAATTGGGCAGTTGTGTTCGGGCAATACTGAAGAACACAATAAACATGCCAATCCAGCACAACATAAACAGACGAACAGGTTGTTCACGCAATGACTTCAGCCGCCATGCACCAAATACCAGAATGGCGGCCAGAAATCCTGTCCATGGAAACCAGCCCAGCAAATAACTCAAAATATAGAGCCCTGGAAAACCATGGTGCCCCTGCAGAGAACCTGTAAAACGGTCAAGATTATGATGAAACAGGAAACCTTTGAGCCATTCGCCATCAGTCAGCACGCCCACCGTGATGTACCATGGCAGGGCAACCAGCATAACAATGAGCGCCCCCTTCCAGGGGTGAAACAATCGCCAGTTATTCCACTGCTTTGTCAAAGTCACAAAAGCTCCGACAATGAGCAATGGCATTAAGCCTGCAATAGGCCCCTTGGCCAGAACACCCAGACCTAATGCTATATAGGCTGTCAGCAACAACCATGGCATCGAAGATGTCGGCTTTTCTCTTCCTTCCAGATAAACAATCAGGAAAGCAGGCAGAGCAAAACCAAGAGTAAGCATAAGCAGGGGATCCGGCACAGCCGCATGAGCAATAACAATGATATGAATTGTTGTTACAAAGAACGTTGCGGCCATGAGTGCCGCTTTCTGATCTCCCAGCAGACGTAAGGTCATCTTCCAGATTACAATCACCAGTCCGCTGATGGCCATTGCTGAAGGCAAACGGGCTGTCCATTCATTCACCCCAAACATGGCATCCAGCGGAATCAACAGCCAATAGATCAGGATCGGCTTATCAAAACGATAATCACCGTTAAACATCGGAACCCACCAGTTTCCGGCCAGCAGCATTTCACGGGCGCAAACAGCATTGTTAGGCTCATCCACATCCCATAAGGTCGGACCTCCGAGCATCACAAAGAAATTGACCGCACAAAGCAGTAACAGCCACAGCACGGGATTACGCAGCAAAATATCGAGCTTATTCAGCATTCAACCACAACTCCAGCTTATGAGTGAGCTCTCCCGAATCGCCATGTAGAAACATCCGTTTACGACGCGAAGTCAATCCAGAGCTTAACTCAACATCAGCCAATGGCAGATTAATCCCTTCGGCAATAAAACGGATGATGGCAGCATTCGCTTTTCCATCCTGTGCGGCTTCTTTAACCGCGATCTTGATCGCATCGCCATGCATGCCGCGCAACTGCGGACGCTTTGCCCCTGGTTGGGCATGCACATTCATGTACAGGCCGCCCTTGCCCCGACTCAAGGCCTCACACACCGGGTGCATAGATAAACACATTCTGACTAACCCTAAGCCTGCATAGCTGGAATTGAAAAAGATTGAACCGCAAAGGTTCGCAAAGGGAAACGGGCGTGATACTTTCCAACAGGGCGGCTCCAGCGCGTATCCTTTGATTCATGGTGGAATATCTCTAAGCTTTTCATCAATTTATCTTTCTTTGTGAACCTTTGCATACTTTGCGGTAAAAAAATTGTGCAATTGCATGAAACTTTCAGTGAAAGCGGCTAAGTCAGTTGCATAGCTAAGCGCTGCAAACTCGGAACCAGGAAATTATCCAGAAACATCACTGCCAGCAGTACCAGAATCGGTGAGAAATCCATCCCGCCCAGATAAGGCACCCTCCTCCTGATGGGATACAGAACAGGTTCGGAAAGTTGATATATGATACGAACAACCGAGTTATTGGGATCCGGGGAAACCCAGGACAGGACAGCACGCGCAATCACGATGATAGTCGCCATCGTAAACAGTACATGCAGCACACTGGCAAGTGCCTGCAAAAAATAACCAATGATAAACATATAGTGTCCTATCCCATAAATTTATGGCCCATCAGAGCCCTGCCAAGGAGGCAAGTAGCGCACAAACCGGCTCCCTGCAGGCAAGACTGGATGAGCGCGGCTGTGTTCTACTCGTTTGAATTAGGCATTGCCAGTCCTGTACTCGTACGCCTTGCCGCATATCCCATTCAACCTCGCTGACGGGCAATAAATTTGAGGGACTGGACACTAGCGTAATTCCTCCGAACGTTTACATGCTGCTGTTACGCCTGCGCGCACTGCGTTGGGCAGTCCCTGTTCAAACATAACATCCAGTGCTGCCTGCGTTGTACCGCCAGGACTGGTTACCTGATGACGAAGTTGTTCGGCAGAGCACTTACTTTCAACCAGCATTTTTCCGGCGCCCAGGGCTGTTTGGGCAGCAAGACGGGCAGCCAACTCCTCTGACAAACCCAGTTTGACTCCTGTAGCTTGTATGATTTCAGCCAACAGAAAAAAATATGCCGGCCCACTTCCCGAAACTGCCGTCACGGCATGCAGCTGTTTTTCATCATCTACCCAAACCGATTCACCACAGGCTTCCAATACATATTCTGCCTTGACCCGATGCTTGTCACTGGCATGGCTGAACAACACAGACATCCCTGCTCCTACCAGTGCCGGGGTATTTGGCATCACACGCACAAATGCAACATGCTCACCCAACCAGCCACGCAGAACCGCCAGACTCACACCTGCCGCAATACTGATCAGGGTTGCCTCTGGCTTAACCCCTGCCAGGCTCTTCAAAGCAACCTGCATCTGCTGAGGTTTTACCGCCAGAACCAGAATGTCAGCCTGACATGCAGCATCCTGATTGTTGTCTGTTGTATGGATACCATACTTAGCTTTCAGCTCTTTGCATCTGGACTGCAAAGGATCAGCTACAATGATATTTTCGCCAGCATGTCCCGCCCGGCACAAACCGGCAATCAAGGCCTCAGCCATATTGCCGCCACCAATAAATACTATATTTAATTTCTTCAAATTCATTCCTTCACATCAGTTGTTCACGTGGTCCAAACAATACAGTTCCCAGACGTACAATGGTTGCACCTTCTTCAATGGCCATACGGTAATCGCCACTCATACCCATGCATAACTCGGCAAAGCTCCCACCGAAAAGTTCATCCCGCAAGAGCCTCAATTGGCGAAATGCATTTCGCTGATCACCTTTCCTTCCGACCATGCCCATCAGACCGGCCAGTTTGAGGCCATTAACTACAGCCAGTTGCTCAGCAAACAGGGTTGCATCTTCAGGATTAACACCATGTTGAGTTGGATTATTTGTGATATTGACCTGAATCAGTACCGGTAATGGCGAACCCGATACATGCCCGGCCACAGCCCGTGCTGTTTCAAGATTCTCACAACTATGCCACATGGATGCAAACCGACCAATATATTTGGCTTTGTTTTTCTGTAACGGCCCGATCATATGCCAATGGCAATCAGGCCAGCGGCCTGCACGATCACGCAGCGCCTGTGGACGCGACTCGCCAAAACATCGCTGACCTGCCTGGCTCAATGTCTCAACCGCTTGTTCAGGCGCATATTTACTGACTGCCAGTAACTGAACCTGCTTTGCGCGCAATTCGTCGCTCACAACCTGCCAGCGAGCCAGCAATTTCAGCTGCTTCACTCCCAGACTACACGCTGATCAACAGCACGATTCAGAGTGTGTTCATCCAGATACTCCAATTCACCACCTTCCGGAACTCCACGTGCAATTCGTGATATCCTCACATTCTTCTGCTGATAACGCCGTGCCAGATAATGTGCTGTCGCCTCTCCATCAACAGTAGCACTTGTCGCCAGAATCAATTCCTTCACTCCGGCTGCAACACGTCCATCCAGAGAAGCCATGCATAATTGCTCCGGCCCCACGCCATCAATCGGACTCAGGCGACCATGCAATACATGGTAATGCCCGTGATAATTCTGCCCTCGCTCTATAATCAGAACATCCACCGGCTGCTCAACTACACAAACCGTATGTGATCCTCGCTTGAGCCCGTCACAAAACAGGCAATGCCCGTGTTCGGCAAAACAACCACAACGATCACAAAACCCTACTTGCTCATGCAGGGTTCTCAGAGCATCGGCAAGAGCCACAGTTTCAGTGGCCGCGCGGGAGAGTAAATTTAAACCCAGACGCATGGCTGTTTTTGGCCCGACTCCGGGAAGACTTGCCAGCATTTCAACCACACGACCCAGCGGAGCTGGCATACCATGGTCATGAATCAAAGTGAAAACCCCGGAGGTAATGGCATACCAGACATTAAACCCTGCTGTTTTTGTTTGCTGGTTTCTTCCACCTTCTGCAATGCATGGTTTATAGCAGCAGCCACCAGATCTTCAACCAGCGCCTTGTCCCGTTCTTCCCATAGTTCCGGGTCAATTTCAATGCGCCGTACACTGCGATCTCCTCCAACGATGACATGAACCATGCCTCCACCAGCTTCACCAGTGAGCTCCATTGCAGCCAGTTCTTCCTGCATTTTTTGCATGTTTTCCTGCATCTTTTTTGCTTGCTGCATCATCTTTCCGATATTCATCGTTCATCTCCTGCCTGCTCTTCAACTCCAGCCGGTAACACATTGACCAGTTGGGCATCCATTTCTTTCATCAAAGCCTGCACATGAGGGTCACGCTCTGCATTTTGACGCAAGCGCATCTTTTCCTCTCTGGCCTGACGGGTGCGCTCCTGTGCAAGCGATTCACCGTCCTGCCCCTGTTGGGACTCCCAGAACACCTCGCGCGCCAACCACTCAGCAAAGGCCATGCGATCATTCGTAGTAATAACCTGCTGCTGGTGTTTATCCAAGGCCAAACGCACCTTTTCTCCAAATTCAAGACATACCACATTATCCAACATGCCTGATAAGCTCGGATTGAGTTCACCAAATGCCTCCACCGCCTGCTGCCAATTGGAAAATACCTTCCCGGCCGTTTCGGACTGAGCATGCAGAGGTAAATCGGGAAGATCATCCTCAGCATGCTTTTTATCGATAGCATCATTTTCTTTTTGCTGTGCCGCAATCAGTTTATTTTCTACAATATCCTGCCTGGAATCATGGCTAACCGTTGCCGATGTGGGGATGATTACATTATCTGTTGCCGGTGTTACTGCTGATATACTATTTAAACTACACAGGCGCATCACCAGCATTTCTGCACCCATACGTTCATCTGCCAGAGCCAGATCACGGATTCCATGCAATAGCACCTGATAGCGCAAATCCAATGCCTGAGCGGTCAGGCTGGCTGCATTTTGCTCCAGCCAAATCTGCTGGTCCGCATCTGTTTGCTGCTCCGACAATGAGTTGTCAACCTGCAAACAGGCCAGCTGATGCCATAATGAAGCCAGCTCCAACAGCAGTGTTCGGGGCCCATGTCCCGCTGAGACAGAAGATCGCATCACTTCCATGCCACGCATGGCATCACCGGCAAATATCGCCTGAGACAATGAGCAAACCAACTCACTACCCACCATTCCCAATGCTATCTGAACATGTTTAAATTTTAATTGGTCACCGCTGTAAGCCAGCACCCGTTCAGCCAGCGACAAGGCATCTCTAACACTTCCATCGGCAGCCCGTGCCAAAGCTGATACTGCTTCCGCATCTGCCCCAATATTTTCCTTGGTAAATACATGCTTCAGGTAATCATCGATTTCAGATTGACCCAAACGCCGAAGATCAAAACGCTGACAGCGTGAACGCACCGTCAGAGGTAATTTATCAGCCTCTGTGGTTGCCAGAACAAACAACACATGTGCAGGTGGTTCTTCAAGTGTTTTTAGTAATGCATTAAAAGCACTCTTGGACAGCATATGCGCTTCATCGATAATATAAACTTTTGTTTTCAGTGAGCTTGGCGGATAGCGCACACCATCAAGTATTTCACGTATATCATCTACGCCGGTATGGCTTGCAGCATCCATTTCCTGAATATCTAGATTTGAAGCACTGGCTATACTCTGGCATGCGGCGCATTTTCCACATGGCTCGCCATCAACTGACTGCTTACAATTTACTGCCATTGCCATCAATCGCGCAATGGTTGTCTTGCCCACACCACGAATACCACAAAGCAGATAAGCATGTGCCAGGTTACCACTGACCAGTGCATTTTTTAGTGTACGCACCACCACATCCTGCCCAACCAAATCGGCAAACTTCTGTGGACGCCAACGACGGGCAAGCACCAGATATGACATGGCAGCCACTCTACGGCTTGCCCCCCAAGGCGCAATGTCTTCGAACTTCCCTGCCACTACACAAAAGGAGAGAAGCCTAGACAAACCGATTCAAATCATAATTTGTCAGGAACCAGATTCATGATATACTTCTATTGATATTGCATTACAAAATGCAACCTCAATCACGCGTTATTAATTCTTATAGACACTTCTTTTCAAAACGCGCTTCAATTCAATTTCAGCCCAGTTATGAATGCCTTCAAGCTGTTGTAACATGGGTATAATCGAAGAACTTGATAAATTCTGTTCACGTAAAAACTCTTCTAATTCCTTGGCACCTTTCTTGAGGTTGCAAGTCCTACAAAGGAGAATTGAGTTATTAATTTTTAGGGCTCCGCCTTTTACATGCGCAAGCATGTGATCGATATGGAGAGGTTCCCCTAACTTTTCAGTACTCTCATCATGTGACATGTTGCAAACAAAGCATTTATCAGAAAAGGCTAGCCGTATTACAAGGTACTGAAATAGCTCAAAGTCTTGATCAGAAACACTTCTCGCAATATTCCGTTCCAAATTGCAATCTGCGCACCATGAGAAATAAACCGCTTTCTCGTCTTTCATTTTTGCAAAATCACTTAGGCTTTTTACCTTTTCACACTTTGGGCAATATTTTTCTTTAAGATAAAGATTGTACCCATCTACAGGGGGAATATCATGCTCCCGATTCATGTGATTAATGACTGAAGACCACTTGAATATCCTTTTACAAATTGGGCATTCCCTTTTGGCTCCACCTGGCCTCATACAATCTAGGCACTGAGTTCTGTAACCATAACTATTGCTTTTATCAGACAAGAAATTTGTTATAGGCAATAGGTTTTTACACTTGCTACAAAACTTTTCCGCATCAGGATATTTTTTAAAATAAGAAATCGGGTCGGTTCCATGTACATTTTTTAGATGCGCTAACAAGTCCCTGTTTGAGTTGATATCAAAATTGCATATTTTACACCTCATGGTTACTTCCTTCGTTATGAATCTGATTCTGTGAAACAAAAACAGGTAATTCTTCGGTTAGTCCAAGACCTCTTATGCATTTAATTTCTGAGACTGCTTCTTTTACTGGATTGATCCTAATGGTTACAAAGTTTTTAAAAGCAATATCCAACTTTCCTTCATGAGCGATTGAGTTCCTTGTGTTATAAAAAACACTTTCTCCTCCTTTTGGTTTTAGCAAACCCAATACGCCCTTTTGATTAATTTCAAGAAATGAACATGCTTTTTCAAAATTTTCTTTTGATGGAAGCTTCATTAAAGCAATGTCCCGCTTCTCAACTGAGAACTTGGTTGCCTTTATTGCTTTGAGGTTAATGGTCTTCTTCACAATATTATCAGCCGTTATTGATACAGTGCCAGTGTTTATATTTTCAGCATATTGGGTAATTAGTACAGAAAGTGATTCCTCCCATTCACTCATAGACTCTTTATGGCATTCGGCTTCTTTCAATTGGGCTTTGATCTCTATTAAATTGGTTCGTTTCTGATATAGCCGAACAATAATTTTTGAGAATGCCTCAATGACTCCCCATAACTTGAGATATGAAAGCATTAGATCATCTTTACGGCTAGTCTCATGCTCTGCAAAGTCTGGAAATTCCTTTAGCTGCTCATCTAAGAAGTCATGAAACCAATCTGGGAAATCTGGAAGCATTTGTGTTCTCCTCGTGAACGACCACCGGCTAAAAGCCGGTGGCTTCCTTTTACGGCTAGAAGCCGGTGATTGGTCGGCCATCCGGCCGACTGACTACACCACTTCAAAGTCATCATCCGGATGCGGTGGCTTCTGATTTTTGATGTACTCTTT
>JAJRTX010000045.1 GCA_021545665.1 Zetaproteobacteria bacterium | reverse complement strand
TAATCCGGGCCGGATGAATCTCATGCGGGTTCAACTGCATGGCTCCTTCCTCACTTTTTCATACTCTTCAATAAAGTCGATTCCTGCAGGACACCATGTCGTGCAACGGCCGCAACCAACGCAACCGGATGTTCCAAACTGCTCAATCCAGGAACCCAGTTTATGGGTCATCCACATGCGATACCTCTCTCTTGTTGTGGGTCGTATGTTTTTGCCATGAATATAGCCGTGTTCAGGGGAAAAACAGGAGTCCCAGACTCTGAACCTTTCACTTTCACTACGATCCAGGCTCGGCACCTCCTCCACGGCATGACAGAAGCATGTAGGGCAGACCATGGTGCAGTTGCTGCACGAGAGGCAACGCCGGGCCACCTCATCCCAGTGGGGATGATCGTGAGCCTCATAGAGTGCCTGTGGCAGCCCCTGCTGGCTGATGCCACGGCTCTGGCTATCGGCACAGGCCTGAATCTCAACATCCGCCCTGCCAATCAGTTCCGTATCAACTTCCGGCAGATCAAGCGCCGTAACCATAGCTTCGCCCCGCTCACTTCCCGACTCGACCAGAAACAGCTCATCCATTTCGGTAAGCGCAATATCAAAACCTGATTCAGCCTTTGGCCCGCAGCCCATGGAGGCACAGAAACATGTCTCTGCTGCACGGGTGCAGTGCACGGCAACAATGAAAAGACCGGCTTTTCGGGCTGCAAAAAATGGATCGGCATACGCTCCCTTTTCCAGCACCCTCTGCTGAATGGCAAGGGCTGCAATATCGCAGGCACGTGCGCCCAGAGCAGCAATCTTCTCAACCATCGGCTTTTGAGGGTAAAATGTAAGTGTTGAATCATTATCGCTCTGCCTGACGGTTGTCAGCTGCTCTCTGGGGGCAAAGCTGAGCGGCTTCAGCGACTGCGGGCCAAGGGTGACATCAAAACAGCGTCCGCTTTCACTCTCCTTGAGACGATAGTAACCGGGCTTCTGATCTTCACGGCGATTCCAGGGCAGGGCATCGGCCGAATCGACAGATTCCCACATCACCGTACCCTCCCGCTCCAGCGGTGCAATAGTCCGGTATCCACTGCTGCTCAGGGCATCAAGAAGCTGATCAAGATGCTCTTTTTTCAGCCGATATTTTTTTGCTGTTGTCGCCAAGAGAGCAGACTCCTTAATCGCTTAATCGAGAGGTTTTCATCTGTGGCACTTCGAAGTATAGACTATACAAAATGGGGATGAGTTTCATCACTGTTTTAAAAGCTGTATAGTGATTTCCCTGAGCATGCTGTGATAGTCTTGGCAGTCCAATATCATTCACAAAGGAATTTTCATGCACTGTTACAAATTCAGCCATATTCTACCCCTGATGTTGATTGCCATATTGTCAGCCTGCTCAGACAGTGAAAATGGCGGTGGCAATACAGGCAAAAAGGGCGTGATTGCTGCCAGCCTTGAAAATATTGAGAATGAATCATTGCCCGGCGCATCACTCACCCGTAAACAATGCGGTTCCTGCCATCATCTTGAGAGCAGCTTCAGGAAAATTGGCCCGTCATTGAAAGGTGTTTTTGGCCGTAAACCTAACATTTCCGGTGTGCCTTATGATGTGTGGGATGAAAAATCCCTGGATGAATGGATTGAAAATCCAAACAGGGTAAAACCGGGAACCCTCATGGCGATCCCCGGCAACAGGTCGGCTGAAGAGAGGGCTGCAATTATCAAGTATCTGAAACGGATATGAATTCAGGCCGAACTCAGGCGGCCATACTGGAGACACCCTCAACCAAAATAAACAGCATCATTCTGAATTTCACATACAGCACTGTCACCAGCACTGCGCTAATTGATGTGATTGCCACCGGATGCATTTTCTGATTTTTCATCGCAATTCTTGGCAGCAGGATGGCGCCACCCATGACGCCCGAGCCCAGAGACTGAAAAACAATCAGGAATACTCTGATGGCAGGCATATCAGGCACCTGATCCAGTCCACCGAAAATCACCAGCGTCAGCCCGACAAAACCCAACCATGGTAGATAGATAAAGAAATATTCCAGGGCATGCCATTGAATTTTTTTTCGCCCCAGAATTATAATGGCAAAGGCTAGCATATTGGCCGGGATGGAATAGAGTAAAAACGAGATCAGGTAATCATTCATAAAGCCTCATAATCTGCCTCGGATGTCATACTGTAAAGCTGATGTTATACTTCGCCACCGGCAAAATCAGCCACCAATGGAGCCCGTGTTCATATGAGTCATAAAGTTAGTATATTTCCCGTCATTGCCCTGGTTCTTTCTCTGGCCATGACCTCATTCGGGATTTACCAGCTGAACAAAACACCTGAGAGCCCCTTTCCTCAGCTTCATGGTGAATTCACCCTTCACCATGCCGACGGTTCCTTCTCATTTACGGATATGGCCGGAAAATCAGGTCTCATTTTTTTTGGTTACACCCACTGCCCGGATGTCTGCCCAGCCACTCTTGTTAATATCAGTAACGCTCTGAATTTACTGGATAAATCGGAGCAGGAGCAGGTTAGCATCGTATTTATTTCACTGGACCCTGATCGCGATACGCCGGAAATAATGACAAAGTATGTCAAATATTTTCACCCGAAAATTATTGGGTTGACAGGCAGCGAAGCGGAAGTCGATGTGGCGGTAAAATCCTTTTATGCCGCGCGTGAAAAAAACAGGCCCAATGAAAAAGGCAATTACACGATCAACCATTCCACCAATCTCTACATGATCAGACCGGACGGCATGGTAGGTGAACTCATCAGCAGCAAAAGTACGCCTGAAGAAATCGCCACAGCACTACGCCGCTGGCTCCCCTGAACCGACTAATCAGAGATATAGGCCCTAGTTAAACTGTAGCCGTGGATTGAGGAATGCCGGTGATTTTACTTACCGAAGCCGGGTCAAATTTCTTTTGATCGACTTTCAGATAAGCCACAGCATCCTCAGGCACCACTTTCGCTTCAGAGACACCCTCGATTTCAAGCAGTGCCTCAGCCATTTCTGCTGCGGCCCCCTCATCTGCCAGCTCGACATGCACATGTGCCATAAAGGCGGAAAGGTAGGCGGGAGCCTTCATGCTTACTGCAAAAACAAACCACAGACCTGCTGCCGCGGCACAGGCATAAAATACGCCTGAAACACCAAAATGGCTGGATAACAAGCCGCCACCAGCACCACCGACAAAGGCACCGAAAAATTGTGAAGTGGAATAAACACCCATGGCTGTGCCCTTGCTGTCAGCCTGTGCAAAACGTGAAACCAGTGACGGCAGACATGCCTCAAGTACATTGAAAGCAAGGAAAAACAGCACCATGCCCAAAGCAACGGTGAGCAATGACTGATGGGCTCTGCCCAGTAAAATTTCGGCACAAACCATCAACGCCACACTGGCTATAAATACCTGCTTCACTTTGCGTTTTTTTTCAGCAAAGAGAATCAGCGGCAACATGCCCAGTACCGACAGCATCAGAACCGGTAGATAAAACCATGCATACTCGGAACTCGCCATCCCCAGGTTGTCGCGCAGCACAAATGGTAGCACGGTGAACATGGCCATCAGCACGCCATGCTGGATCATAATTCCCAGATCAAGACGAAGAAGCTGCCTGTCGTAACAAATCTGTTTCAGCTGCTCGGGCACGGTTTCAACATCGCGATGAAAGTGACTCTGTAATGGCTCAGGCACCAGCCGGTAAAGTATGCCAATTCCTGCAATTGCGAGGCCGGCAGTTAGCCAGAAGATACCATTGACACCCATTGCCGTATTCAGAAATGGCCCCAGCATAAGAGCCAGGATAAATGACATGCCTATTGATCCACCCATCATAGCCATAGCCTTGGTTCGCTCTTCTTCCCGCGTCAAATCAGCCAGCAGCGCCATCATGGCTGCTGCAATAGCACCGGAGCCCTGAATCGCACGGCCGATGATCACACCCCATATCGAATCAGACATGGCGGCAACCACGCTGCCCAGCGCAAACAGTACAAGACCTGTAGCTAAAATAGGCTTGCGGCCAAAGCGATCAGAAAGCATGCCGAACGGAATCTGGAACAGCGCCATGGTCAGGCCATAAATGCCTAGGGCAATACCGATCAGCGCCGGTGTTACGCCTTCAAGACCTTCGGCATAGAGCGAAAATACCGGTAGAATCATGAACAGGCCCAGCATGCGCAGGCCATAGATACCAGCAAGCGAAAATACGCTCTGGCGTTCGCATGAATTCATCGACAAGGTTTGTCCGGATTAACTGTCAGTTGATCGAAGCATGCGTCGTGCATAAAGTGCAACTGCAAACAACAGCCAGACGGTACTGAGCTTCAGCAGTAATGGGCAGTATGTATTTTGTTGTCATAAATGCACCTTGATAGAGCCTGAATCCCGTGAACAGAAGCAGATCAGAATTTCAGGACATAATTTTTCACACCGAAGTTTAACACTGGTGCAGATATGTTACAGAAGATTTGTCCCCCTCTTTTGCTCCCTTCCGTGATATTCCATAAGCAAAGCTTTCCGCCACAAGAAATTGTGTAATCATGTGCAGATGAAATACACACGCCCCACCCGCATTCTGCACCTGTGCATCATGTTTACCATATTGCTGCAACTGATCTCCGAACAGCTGATGCAGGTGCCAGAACCAGGGCATGCAGTGGAAGCCACTGGAGCCCTGTTTTTTGGTATCCATCAATTCATCGGATTTGTAGTGATGATTACTGTCTCAGTTTATCTCATAATCGTGATGGAAAAACCTGAGGATCGGGCTCGTCTGTTTCCCTGGCTGGATTCACCAGGGCGAGACAACCTGTGGCTGGAAATAAAACGTGATGTGCCGGGCTGGTTTCGGGGCAAGCTCCTCCCGACTGATGAGGCTCACCTGCTGGCCGGAACTGTTCATGGGCTGGGTATATCACTGGCTTTACTGCTCGGTGTCACTGGATGCATCATCTATCTGGAAATTGAACCGGACGGCGGCATGAGTCCGACACTCAAATTGATTCGCCAGAGCCACGAAGTGATGGGTACTGCGATGTGGATCTTTATTATTGGTCACGTCGGCATGGCGCTTATGCATCAACTACGTGGCCATGGCGTTCTACAGGCCATGTTCCGTCCGGCCAAAGAGGATGACTCAGCACACTGAAGAAAATAGACCTGAAACTATTTTACGTTGCGCATACCGATCTCACGCAGTTTTTCCGCGAAGGCCGGGTGGGCAGTTGCCGCTTCATTGATCGCATCGACCGGAAAAGCAAAAGCCAGTGCACTGTTTTTTGCTATCACATCGGCTACAGGCAGACCCAGACCGCTGACCGAGATTTCGCCAACAATATCTCCTGCCTGCATGGTAGCGATCACTTCTTTCCCCTGAACAACCTCGACCTCACCCTTGGCAATCAAAAACAGGTAATAGTTAAACTCTCCATGTTTGATCAGCACCGCCCCGGGATCAAGCTCCATCACTGAGCAATGCTCAGTCAAATTACTACATACATCTTCAGGCAAGCTGCTAAACAGGGTATGCCCCGACAGCAGATTACTCAGTTCATCGCATGAGGATTCCGTCTGCATGACTTTGATCCATCTGGCATCTTTATAATGGGTAACTGCTTCCTTGCTGGTCGCTCCCTCCAGCATCAGAAAAAATGCCAGACCGAGAAATACGGACTTGATTAACAATCCGAAAATTACAGCAGTAATCAGAATACTTATCAGTCGAATGATATTGGAATTGGCCTCCATTCTCAGATAAGTGAAGAACAGGCCTGCGGCAGGAACAAAAATGAGTGCCACGAAAGAGAGTTCGAGATTAAACCCCATTTCATAGACGCCCAGTGCTGTTAGCAGCCCGCTCAGAAACAGCTTGAGCAGAAACTTCCAGTCATGTTTCAGAGCACCGCTGACATATTCCTTAGACAATAAGTCCATGAGTGCATTACAATCGTATCAGGTCAGTCAGGCAAGCTTTAAGCGCCCCGGTGTAGTGCAGTGCTATTTTGTACACCCCGCTTCAGGCTGGTCAGCAGGGAGACTATTTTCCAACCGGCTCAATTCATGGGATGATGTGCCGATGAGATTTAATCGAACTGCGCGGCTGCTTCATCTGGCCATCATGCTTACTATACTGATGCAACTTATCAGTGAGCAGTTGATGAAAGTGCCAAAACCCGGTGAAAGCGTGACGTCCATTGAAGCCATATTCCTGAACCTGCATGAATGGAACGGTTTTATTGTGCTGGCCCTGGTCGTCTTTTATCTCATGCATTTGAGTGATAGCAGTGATGACTGGAAACGTCTGTTTCCATGGCTGTGCACCTCAGGCTGGAAAGGTTTGTGGCAGGAGATTCGCTATGATATTCTCGGCTGGCTGAAGGGACAGCTCAAAGAACCGACTGAAGCTCATTACATTGCCGGAACTGTGCATGGGCTGGGCATACTGCTTGCGATTGCTCTGGGCTCGACCGGCATCATGATTTTTATGGGTCTTACATCAAGTGGAGAAATGAACGAAGAGATCAAACTGCTTAGAGAGCTGCATGAGGATTTAGGCACGTTGATGTGGATCTATATCTTCGGTCATGCAGGCATGGCTCTGTTACATCACCTTAAAGGCCACAACACATTAAGGGAGATGTTCAACTTCAGCACAGAATAACTGGATTGAAATTATGTTTTAATTATATTATATATTGATAATATATTAAGCCTGTGTACTATTCACCCCTATTGGAGATATTATGCGAATTAACACGATGACCCGCGTCCTGCACTACTGTATGATTTTCACCGTAGCTTTTCAGTTGATCAGTTCACTGTTCATGACCGTTTCTGAGCCCGGCAAACTGGTTACATACTCAACAGTTCTTTTCTCCCTGCATATCATGCTGTTTGGCTGGGGGGCATTTCTTATCAGCAGCGTATATGCCGCGACCCGATTTGGAGAGAAAGATGCATGGGGTCGTCTCGTGCCCTGGTTTTCAAAAAAATACCGTACCGCTTTTATAAAATCAGCCAAAGAAGAATTGCCCTGTGTTTTCAAAGGAACATTATCACCACCTGAAAATCAGGGCGCTCTGGCTGGAGCTATGCATGGACTTGGTTTTTTGACCCTGATCGCGCTGGGCCTTACAGGTGCATATGTTATGAATGGCGTACGTTCTGATGGTCTAATGACTCAGGATATGCTGCTAATGTTTCAATTTCATGAACTGTTTGGCGTAGTAATCTGGACTTTCCTTGGCTTCCATGTGTTCATGGTGTTCTACCACCTTGCTCTTCGGCACAAACATATTCTTGATATCTTCGAACTGCCGCACATCAGATGGAAATAAGGAGAAAGAATTGATGAAGATTCGATCATTCGACATGTATAGCCTGATTGCGATTGCAGTAATGTTACTACCAGCCATGGCCATAGCCGACGATAACACAACCAGCAACCAGGCGAAACCGGGTGATACCTTTACCGAGCCACTGGTCAATATGCAGTTTATTTATATTAAACCTGGCAGTTTTATCATGGGCAGTCCGGAGACAGAGCTCAATCGTTATCCGGATGAAACGCAGCATGAGGTACAGATCAAAAAGGGCTTCTGGATGGGTAAATATGAGGTAACTTTTAAACAGTATGATGCTTTCTGCAAAGCAACGCACCACGCCAAAGCACGTGATGAGCACTGGGGACGGGATAAGCGTCCGGTAATTAACCTCAAGTGGTTTGATGCCGTAGATTTTTCCCGCTGGCTAAGTGCCGAATCAGGGCACCATTATCGCCTGCCTACCGAGGCGGAGTGGGAATATGCGGC
>JAJRTX010000044.1 GCA_021545665.1 Zetaproteobacteria bacterium | reverse complement strand
TCCTGTTTTGGCTTTCACCCAATGGGCGAGCCAAAACAGGAGGAGAGATTATGAACATCAAGCTGAAGCTGACCGGCTCAAAGCCGGTGGTTTTACTCCTGAAGATAGATAATAAAGCTCACACTTTCGAAACTGGCGACAAACATCCTTCACTACTGATTCTACTGACTTTTTCCTCTTCATAATAAACTCTTCAAATATGCATTAGCTTATTAGAAAGTGCTCCTTAGCTTTTTACCTCAAATGAACCATTATGAACTGACAAGGAACGGGTGGAGAGCTACCCCCTTCAAGAGGAAACCATGATGTCTAGATAGTAAGAGCCGCTGGATAAAAACGTATTCATTGAGTGGCTATGGCGGTCAATCAAGCACGATATTTACATCAAGACATGAACAGTGACAGAGCCTGTTCAATCACTGAAGCAATACTTCAGGTTGTGAACAACTTGACCCACACCCACACATTGCTGCTACATGGGTGAATGCAAATCTTTAGAATTACTACATTACGTTTCCACCAGTAACACCCCACGGTGATTCCAGAAGCCAGCGTTCAAGCTCGTCCGCCGGCATTGGCCGGCCCATATAATAGCCTTGGGCGTGTCCGCAACCAATCTGGTGCAGGTACTCCCATTCATCAACTGCTTCCACACCTTCGGCAATGACCTTTATATTCAGAGCTTGCGCCATCTGGACAATCATTTGCACGATCGCTGCGCTGCGGGGATCATCTTTAATTGTGCGGATGAAACTTTGATCAATCTTGAGCTCATCGACCGGCAAATCCTTCAGGTAGGCCAGAGATGAATAGCCGGTGCCGAAATCATCTATCGAAATTGTAATGCCCAATTCGCGAATATGGTTCAGTACATCTATTGCCCGCAGCGGGTCAACCATCAACCCACGCTCGGTGATTTCAATCATTAAAGACGATGCCGGAATTTCCCGGTTCTGGATGGGCTTGTTTAATCGCTCAAGCAGATCGAATTCCAGCAGGTTGCGCGGCGCAAGATTGACTGAGACAGTCAGGTGAATCCCCCGGTCCTTCCAGCACCTGATCTGATGAGAAACCTTATCCAGCAGCCATGTGGTGAACACATGAATAATGCCTGTTTCCTCAGCCATTGGAATAAACAGATCCGGTTGAATCATCCCCTTTTGCGGATGTTCCCAGCGTACCAGTGCTTCAACTCCCGAAATCTTTTTATGCGCAATATCCACTTTTGGCTGATAGTAAATCATCAGTTCGTCGGCCTCAATGGCATGTCGAAGCTCACTGGCCAGCGCCAGATTATCAACCTGATATTGTTCCATTTCCCGGTTGTACAGAGCACACATGGCCTGTTGCCTTCTTGCACTGCGCATCGCAATCTCAGCACTGCGCATCAGGCTCTCGGCCTTTTCCCCATGCTCAGGATAGCAGGCTGCACCAATGGAGGACTCGATATCCACACTAAGATATTCCAGCTTCAGTGGCTGTTCCAGGCATCCATGTATTGAATGCGCAATATCCAATGCAGGCGCTACCTTTTCTCCTTTGAGGCACATCACGGCGAAAATGCTGTCAGCAACCCTGGCCATGTGCAGCTCATCCAGTCCCATCGAATGCAGGCGTTTGCCGACCTGTTGCAATACCTGGTCTCCGATACTGTGCCCCAGCACTTCGCTGATCGGCCTGAAACGATCCATCCCCACATAAAACAGCATGAAAGGCTGCTTTCTTTCAATTGTCTCAGCCAAGCGAGCAGCAAACTCATGATAGTTCAGCAGGCCCGTGATCAGGTCATGCGTGGCCATATATCCAATCCTGTCTTCCCGCTTTTTCCGTTCCTGAACATCATGGACAAATGCGAGATAATATCTCTCCCCTCCGATCACCATTTCGGCAACCAGCAACTCAACCGGAACGGTCTGTCCATCTTTTCGCATTGCAGTTAATTCGAACTCTGAAGTGTCCAAGGCTCGGTATTTGCCACTGTACAAATATTGCTTAAGATATTCTTCATATTCGCTGCGACAGGTCTCCGGCACCAACAGGGTCACATTTTTCCCAACGACTTCTTCAGCAGCATGGCCGAGCAACTGTTCAGCCGCCGGATTGAATAGCTGAATGCTTCCGTAGCTATCAATGACAATAATGCCCGCCGGTAAATATTTCATGATTATTTGGGCAAGATCGCGACCTGTCTGCCACCGTTGTTGTATGGTTTTTAATAAGTCGCAAACCTTCTCTTTGCGAGGGCCATCATGATCTGATTCCATAGCCGTCCTCTTTATAGCTCCAGCACGATTTAGTCTTGATTCAACAGCCTGAAATGGCCTGGAAATCAACCAACTTCAATCAAGACTGAATCGTTCCGGATCAGTAAGTTGATCCTTTTCTAACTAATTCCGTAGCTTTTATAGACACTTCTACAGCATAAGTCAACCTCCAAATCCATGGAAACGAATATTGAGCCCAGAGTCGAATGGCACTTGACTCCTGTCACCCAGCAATAGGATTCTATAATTTTCTACATCATATCTTGCGGATCGACATCCACCCGCATGCGTACGCCGGAAGGGGTTTTCAATCGGGCGAGAACTGACTCAAGTTTCCATGGCAGTATTTTTCGCGTCGGGTCGCGCAATAATACTTCAAAACGAAAACGACCGGCGATCCGTTCCATCGAACACGGCATAGCCCCACTGATTTTAACTCCATCCAGAATAGCACAATGATCTGCAAAACCTCTGGCTGCCAGACTGGCCCGTTCTGCTTTCGTGGCTGAAAACACCACGCGCACCCAACGCGAAAATGGAGGATAATTTAATGTTTCACGTAAATGCAACTCTTCATTCAAGGTTGCTTCAGCCTGATCTTCAGATATTCGTACCAGCCATGATGCATCCGGCAAACGCGTCTGGATAATCACTTGACCCGGTTTTTCCCCACGTCCTGCCCTGCCTGTCACTTGCGTCATTTGCTGCCACCAGCGCTCCCCTGCCCTGAAATCAGGCAAGCTTACCCCGAGATCAGCATTGACCACACCAACCAAAGTAACATTGGGAAAGTCGTGCCCCTTGACCAGCATTTGCGTACCGATC
This sequence comes from Zetaproteobacteria bacterium, assembly GCA_021545665.1. The sequence continues at coordinate 4,588 of JAJRTX010000044.1, read as the reverse complement.
AAACAATCAAGCTCTCCAGTTTCAAATGCTGCAAGTGTATCGGTAAGATGCGCATGGCTGGTAATAACATCACGATCAAAACGTGCAAAACGAAGCTCAGGCAACTGCTCCTGCAACCACTCTTCCAGCTTCTCCATCCCCTCACCCAGCGGTAGAAAGGCATGTTCGCCACACGATTCACAGCTTGTTGGAACCTTGCGCCGGTAACCACAGGTATGACAACGCAACTGGCCAGCTCTGCGATGCAAAGTAAGGCGTATTGAACAGGCCGGGCAGTCCGGCACATCACCACAAGCCGTACACTGCAATGCCGGGGCATAACCACGCCGATTCAAAAAAAGAATTGACTGATCACCACATTTCAGATTCTTCTGCATAGCTGCAAACAAAGCAGCGGAGAGTGGTGAATCAACACCTCGCATATCTATAATTTCGCTACGAACAGGGGCAATATGGGAGGCAATCCGATCCGGCAAATCAAGCCGCTTATAGTGGCCTGCTTTAACCTGTCGCCAGCTCTCAAGGCTCGGGGTAGCCGAACCGAGTACAATCGGTATTTTCAGTTCCTGTGCCAGCAACACGGCCATATCACGCGCCGAATAGGCCATGCCATCCTGTTGTTTAAAGCTGGCATCATGTTCCTCATCGACGACGATCATTGACAGCTTTGGTAATGGCAGAAACAGCGCAGAGCGTGTGCCGATTAACACATCAGCCCGATCCAGATGCTGTCGCACTTTCAGACGTTCAGGCCCGCTCAAGGCAGAGTGCCAGATAGCGACACAATCAAAACGGGAAGTCAGCCGGGCAAGCCACATGGGTGTGAGTCCAATTTCCGGTACCAGTACCAGCACCTGCCCGCCATTCGCTACCATCGTTTCCGCAGCCCGGAGGTAGACCTCAGTTTTTCCCGATCCTGTGCAACCAAACAACAAACAGGGTGAAAAAGTGTCAGCATGAGCAATCAGCGCATCAATAGCCTGCTGCTGCCTTGCCGTTGCAGTAACAACAGCACTCTTGTTTTTCTGATCTTCAGACTGAAACAGCTTTGCAGTGACCTCCTGCACGAGCCCTGCTGCAACCGATCTGGACAGAGCATAACGGACACCCGTGGTGTGCCCTTCAACAGCAGCGCGTTTCAGAACTGTTTTTAATGAGATCGTTGCACGTGTTGTAAATATATTGCCAACGATTACATCGGCATCGGCGAGCTTCGCCGGATCAGAGCAACGGAAGCGACGCAGATCATCCTGCAGTGCCCAGCCAAGTGCCGTTCTCCAGAGTTCTCCGGGTGAAGCAAGATAGTAACGTTCTACCCGCTCAAGCCATTTCATACGCGCCTGCCTGAGCAATGGCGTTTCATCCAGTCGATCAATAATATATTTCAGCTCTGTTTTCTTCTCATCAGAAACAGTCGTAACATCCAGAACAAAACCAAAACGAATCCCTTTACCGAATGGAACCTGAACACGGATAGCGGTTACAGGTGTTCCCAGAGATTTCGGCCAGAGATAAGTAAAACTGCCGGGAAGTGGTGAAAATACCGCGACTTCTACAGAGATATTTTGATCAGTGATGTGTGAACTAGTGCCTTGTCCCGTAGAAAAGCATACCATCAGAGTCGCCCCAATGTGCCAATGCAGCGTTGCGCTCCTTGCCAAGGGCACGCCATTGGCTTCAGAACGCGCCTTGCCCTGGCACATTGGGGCGACCCCCTTCGGGCGAGTCCTGGCAGGCGGGCGGCTTCGTTACACTCGTTTGAATTGGCAACAGCCAGTCCCGCACTTGCGAGCCTTGCCGTACATCCCGCCAGAACTCGCTGATGGTGTAATTTTCTACGGGACAAGGAACTCTTCAGCGCTCTCATCCCTATGTGATTGCACGAAATCCGCCTCGGGCACAAGTTGTTTCAATTCGTTATAAATAAGTTGTACATCACGCTTACCACAGGCATCACGCAATTCATCCATCATTCGCTGCATTCCACTCCAATCTATCTCTCTGCTTCCAGAAAGCATAATTTTCGGATGTATTGTCGCACCCAGAGCTTCTGATTCGTGGAATAATTCCTCATAAAGTTTTTCACCAGGTCTTAAACCGGTGAATGTAATCTCAATGTCGTTGCCCGGTTCAAGACCGGTAAGTCGTATCATCTGCTCGGCCAGATCAATGATCTTCACGGGCTCACCCATATCCAGCACGAAAATCTCACCGCCTTTGCCCATGCTGCCTGCCTGCAAAATAAGACTGACCGCTTCGGGGATAGTCATAAAATAACGGGTGATATCAGGATGGGTAACGGTGACCGGCCCCCCCGCCTCAATCTGCTTGCGAAACAGTGGCACTACCGAACCGGCAGAACCCAGTACATTACCAAATCGTGTTGTGATAAATGCCGTATTACCCATGCGACGATTAAGATTCTGACAGTAAATTTCCGCCGCACGCTTGGTTGCCCCCATCACATTGGTCGGATTAACCGCCTTGTCGGTGGATACCTGCAAGAATTTCTTTACACCAAACTCTGCCGCCAGATCAGCAATGCCACAGGTGCCGAAAATATTTGTCTTCACACCTTCAGCTGGATTCTCTTCGACCAGAGGCACATGTTTATAAGCCGCTGCATTAAACACCACTTCGGGTCTGAAATACTCGAAAACCCAGCCCATGCGTGAGATATCGCGGATATCGCCCAGCACGCCATTGAGCTTTGTATCCGGTGGCAGAACCGACCTGATCTCCTGTTCGATGCTATATAGATTGAACTCCCCATGATCCAGAAGGACAAGTCGAGTGGGCTTATTCCTGACAATCTGGCGACAAAGTTCGGAACCAATCGAACCCCCTGCCCCGGTTACCAAAATACAACTCCCGGCAAGCAAGCCCTCCACTTCAGGCTGATCAATACGGACAACATCACGGCCAAGCAGATCTTCAATCTGAACCTGGCGCAAACGGGAGACTTCTACCCGCCCATCTGCCATATCCGCAACACTGGGCAAGGTTCGGCAAGGAACAGAAAGTTGTTGGCATTGCCGGACAATCGATTGAATCATCTGATGTGAAGCCGAAGGAATAGCAATCAGGACAACTTCAATATCCTGCCGCCGCAAAATATTTTCAAGGTCGGCCAATCTGCCAATAACGCGAACACCGTGAATTTCCTGCCCCTGCCTTCCACCTGCATCATCCAGAAATCCCACAGGTTCATAAGGGCCGGATTTGAGAAGATCGCGCACCAACAACTCTCCGGCCTGTCCAGCCCCGATCAGCAATGCGCGTTTCTGTTCATGTGGAGACAAACTCAGATGTCTATCCTTCAGCCAGCGATAAAACATACGGGAGCCTGCGAGTCCCAGCGATAAAATTACAGGGTAGAGTAATAGCACCGAGCGCGGCATATTCACCAGTCGCTGCCAGATAAACATGGTCACAAAAGTAAATAGAACACCAAGAAATACGGCTTTAAGTATCCGCAACAGATCAGGCAGGGAGGCAAAACGCCAGATTCCCCGATATAGCCCGAAAAACCAGAATGCCGCCATCTGTATGGGTAATGCCAGTAGCATAAGCAACTGTAATGAAGGAATATGGGCAGATGGGATAGCACCCAGATTAAAGCGTAACCAGAAAGCCAGATAAATAGCCACCGGCACCCATAAAAGATCATGGGAAAAAACCAGCCAGCGATTTCTTAAAGAGAAGAAGTTATTCACGACAGCCATGCTTCATAAAAAAACAGGCACGGCAATCTCTATGCTGAGAAAAGCCGCGCCTGCACACCAACCGTACTGGGAAGCTTATCGAATATCAGTGATCCTTCTTGTCTTTGTTATGATCATCTTCCCTTTTTCCATCACCCTTATCATTCACTGATAATTGATCTTTCGCCTTTTTCAGTATTTTCTTGCCAATACCCTTGACCTTAATCAGCTCACCCACACTGCCAAATGCGCCATGCTCTTCTCGGTAAGCAACGATTTTGGCAGCGGTTTTCTTGCCGATCCCATCCACTTTCTGAAGCTGTTTAACAGTGGCGGTATTGATATTCACCTTTTCATCAGACCATGCCGGGCCGGAGACCATAAACATAACCACAATCAACGATATAAACATTTGTAATAATCTCATAATTTCTCCTCACAACCAGGGAAATACTGAATAGATATGTCCATATACTTATTCAGCCTGCAAAAGCTAAAATCAGACACTTCCTGCGCATAATTTTGACGACCTATCCTTAAGCCGTATGGATACCCTGACTCCTTCAGCGTATTTTCGATATTTCTACTATCTGGCGAAAAAACCTCCGATAGCAGTGGAAATAGTATAGCAGAAAAAAATTATCTCTGCAGGAGATATTTTTTTCTGCTTGAAGCATCTTGACCAGACAAGCCAACCCCAAGCAATAAAGCAGCCAGCACTCCCGAAAAATGTTCTTCCATACTTGGAGCAAATAGCCCGTGTATCATCAGTCCAGCCCCTGTCAAAGCGACCAATGGATATGAAATCGAGATGTTCCAGTCATATTTCCAACCTTGTCGCAACCAGAAGTAGAAAATAGCCAACAGCAATAACAGGCCGGATA
>JAJRTX010000043.1 GCA_021545665.1 Zetaproteobacteria bacterium | reverse complement strand
GAAAGAGTACATCAAAAATCAGAAGCCACCGCATCCGGATGATGACTTTGAAGTGGTGTAGTCAGTCGGCCGGATGGCCGACCAATCACCGGCTTCTAGCCGTAAAAGGAAGCCACCGGCTTTTAGCCGGTGGTCGTTCACAAGTGAAATGCTGAACAGCGACAGTGGGAGATCGCTGATGCCTCATTGAACTGAAAGTGTTAAATTTGTCGTATGGACAAAAAACGACATCATTATATTCCAAAAAGTTATCTAAAATTCTTCTGTAACGAGGAAGGAAAAGTTCTAATCTATAGGAAAGATGAACCTGAAAAACCATTTGCCCAGTCACCAGACAAATTTGGCTTTCATAAATATTATTATAGTCAGCCAACGCCAGATGGCGATAAGGATCATAATTCGTTAGAAAACCTGTTTTCAGATGAGGTGGAAGGTAAATGGCCGACTATTGCCGAATGCCTTCTAAAAAGACAAGATGTTAATGACAGCCTTGAAGATATTTTCAAGTTTATTGCATTGCAATATGTGCGTGTTCCAGCGGTTCGGGATGCATGTGAAGCAAGACGAGCTGCTGATGTAATGGCTACTGCAAGAGTTTTAGAAAAAGCGGGCAAATTACCCCCAATGCCTAAAGGTGTGGAACTTGATCAAGTTGAAGTCTCAATTGACCCCCATCAATCTATTCTTGCTATGGTAGAAACCCTTAAAAGAGTTGGACAAGTTTTCGACAAAATTGGAATTGGGGCTCTTCACAATCAGACTGATCTTCCTTTTTTAACAAGCGATAATCCTGTGATCTGGTTTGATCCATCTGTGCCGGAATCCGAAATGTGTCCATATAATTTGCATCCTGACAGCGAAATTGTTTTGTTATTTCCAGTATCTCCAAACTTGATTATCTATGGGCATTCTTCCATGCATGAGAAATTTGCATCTTTTGGATTGCAACACAGTGACATCAAAAAACGAAGTGCAGTGGAAATGATGAACTCACAAATTTGTAGATTCGCTTATGCTGCGGTCTATGCTCAAGAGTCTGGACAAGAACATTTAATTCAAAAACATGCAGAGACTTCACCTGTTCTACAGACAAATATAATTCCTTTAGTAGATGGGGAACATGGCTTTCATCAGTTTGTGTTTCGAAAGCGACAGCGCAAACCAAAGTGGTCAGGTTAATATATTTTTAAAGTTTTGAGCGTCCGTTTTTGGTCGCATCCAGCCTGTCAACCACCACAGGTTAATTTATACCCATTTTGGGTGGATGTTTTCAGCTATAGAAGCAAGCTATGAATCAGAGCTATTGCCTGCGCAGCTATGCCTTCGCGGCGTCCGGTAAAACCCAGTTTCTCAGTCGTGGTTGCTTTGACATTGACCTGTTCGATGGTAATCCCAAGTGCCTCTGCGATTCGCTGGCGCATCTCTGGAATATAGGGTGCTAACCTGGGAGCTTGGGCTATCACGGTCATATCGGCATTGCCAATATTCCAGCCCTGTGCTTTCAATTTGACAACCACATCCGCCAATAGTTCCATACTATCAATGCCTGCATAGTGAGCATCAGTGTCAGGATAGTGCTGGCCGATATCTCCCAGCCCTGCGGCACCAAGCAGTGCATCGCACAATGCGTGAACCAACACATCTGCATCTGAATGGCCTGCCAGACCCAGCTCGTAAGGGATTTCGACTCCGCCTATAATCAGCTTTCGCCCGCTGGCAAAAGCATGCACATCAAAACCCTGACCTATGCGGAATGTCATGCATCCACCTCCAATTGTTGCTGTAGCCATAACATATCTTCTGCTGTGGTGATTTTCCGGTTCAGCGTATCACCCTTACTGATATGCACGGGAAAACCGGCAGCTTCCAGCAATGAAGCATCATCCGTATGCTGGTGCAAACGTTCCACCTCTCTGATGATAGCCTGATCGAACCAGTCCCGGCGAGCCACCTGTGGCGTCTGCACTGCCCTGAGATAACTCCTTTCCGGCGTATCGATAACCTTCCCCTGCTCATCAATACGTTTAATCGTATCCGTCACAGGTACGCCGGGCACTGCCGCTCCGAATTGCTCTGCCGTATCAAACACATCAGCCAGCAGGGCGACAGAAGGCAAGGGCCGTGCCGCATCATGCACGGCGACCAGATCGATATGATCAGGCAAAGCCTGCAAGCCCCGCATCATCGATATTGAACGCGCCGTACCGCCACAAACGGGAGGACGCAGATCAAAAGGGAAGGATAGACCGGCAACAGTATGGGAAAAATACTCATCCCCATCAGCGATTACGGGTTGAACAACAGTAATGCGCAGCTCAAGCGCCAAATGCTCCAGGGTATGCATGAGCAGTGGTTTGCCGCATACCTGAACGTATTGTTTGGGTATGCTTCCACCAAAACGGCTTCCACTGCCTGCAGCCAGCAATAATACGCCTATATCCATATTCCCGATTGTGCTTCATTAGCCAGCACGGTCAATGCCGCAGTAGAAATTTTTATGTCGTTCCCGTTGCACTAACATTGCACATCGGATATAAACCTGCCTGCATGTATTCTGTTCAAATATTCAGCCGGAAACACGGTCGAGCCAGGGAATCAAAATGACTTCAACGATATTATTCTCTGTTGCCGGCCTGATTACCCTGACTTGTGCCGGGTTTATCTGGCGAGAAGCATTGCAGGGTAATTCTGCTCCCGACCGGCACATAGCCAATACCATTGCCGCACTGGTAAGCAGCGCCATTGTACTGAATATATGGGCTATCCATTTGATGGACTCGGTCACTGCTGAGGGTATCAATTTCACCCTTGCAACCGGCGTTGCTGTTTCAACACTCATCGTTCAGGCCATCTATGTCTTCGGCATTCTGCGCCATGGTATTCAGGGGCTGGGCTTGTTTTTATTGCCTCTGACTGCCTTGCCTCTGTTTCTAACGCCTATTCTGCCTGAAGCCCATGCGCCAAACTGGGTGCATACATCATCGCTGCTGGAAACCGGCCATCTACTCGTTTCACTGATTTCATATGCAGTGCTGACGCTGGCAGCCATCCATGCAGTCATGCAAATCCTGCTGGATCGTGCGTTGAAGAAAAAGCGCCTGTCAACTCTGGTGCAGACTCTACCGTCTTTGGTGGATATCGAACGCCATATGATCGCCCAGGTTAAGGTTGCGACTATTCTGATTGGGATCAGCATACTGTCCGGTCTGGTATGGCAATGGGTGGACTATCAGCATTTTGCCCTGCTTAACCATAAAGTGCTGCTGGCTCTGTTTAGCATGGCTGTTTTAGTGCTGCTACTCATCAAACATCACCGTGCCAGTTGGCCAACCCGTCTTACAAGCAGAGCTGTTCTGACTGCATACGCCTTATTGATGTTTGCTTATTTTGGCGTAAAGCTGATCAACACCTGGCTTCACTGACATCAGCATGCGACAGTGCTATAGGCTCTAAACCATGGATATCGTAGGCTTGCCGCTATCCGTAGCTGTTGGCATTCTGTTTTTCCTGCTATTGCTGTCAGCCTTCTTTTCCGGCTCGGAAACAGCACTGACCAGAGCCAGCCGGGCGCGGCTGCGCGTTCGCCGCGAGCAGGGTGATAGTAGAGCCCGGAAGGCAGAACAGCTACTGGATCACCCTGAACGCATGTTATCGACCATTTTACTCGGTAATAATTTCGTCAATATTGCCGCATCCGCTCTGGCCACTGCTTTATTCGTCGGGGAATTTGGTGAGGTAGGTATTATTTATGCAACGGTTGCCATGACCATTGTGGTGTTGATGCTGGCTGAAATCCTGCCTAAAACCATTGCCGTTGCACATGCAGAAGCTATTGCCTGTAAAGTTGCGGGGCCAATGCGCGGTATTCAGACTCTGTTTGCACCGTTGATCAGCCTGCTGATGGCTGGCATTTCGCTGCTCAAACATATCCTGCGTGTTCCTGATCAGGTGGAAACACCACTAACCCATAAAGAACTGGCCAGCATGATCGACATCAGCGCCGAATCCGGCGTCCTCGATCAGGCCAGAGAGCAAATGCTTAATAGCAGCCTTAGCCTGCATGAAGTGGCTGTAAAAGCACTGATGACGCCGCGAACAAATATCCGCATGTTGAATGGGTCATTGAGTGTGTCTGAATGCCTGTATCAGGTCGCCGGGGAGCCCCACTCCCGCTATCCGGTTTACCTCAACGAAACTGACAATTTGATCGGCATCATACATTTGCGTGACCTGATAACACTGGGGGATCATTCCAGACAGCTTGCCGCCGCAAGAGTCTGGAAAAGACCGATTTATATCCCATCAACCAAGAACGCTCTGGCACAACTATTTGATTTTCAAAAGAAACACCAGCACATGGCCATCATTGTCGATGAATTTGGTGATATCGAAGGACTGATCACTCTGGAAGATATTATTGAAGAAATTGTTGGCGAAATTCACGATGAATCAGACATCCCCCCGCAGCTTGAAATGTGGCCGCAACCGGATGGATCTATGGTCACCTCAGCAACGGTTGCCCTGCACGATATCAACCAGGCTATGGATGCCGACTTGCCTGAAGAAAGCGCCACAACCATTGGCGGCCTTATCGTCGAAATTCTGGGAGATCAGCCTGAAGAACGTTTATGTCTGAGCGTTGGCAGCATGCGTGTTGAGGTGCTGAGTATACGTGGTGGCTGGATTCAGCGTGTGCGCCTGTATCCCCAGGAAATAGCAGCAGCCAGCTGAAAAATGGGATGGTCCGTCCCGCACCCCTAACGGCATTGCAATGTGCCAGGATGGAGATATTCCAAACGAAGAAGGAGCGAGACGAACCATGGACAAGTATAATGAAACTGAAAATATCAAGGTAGTAGGTATTGATCTGGCAAAAAACACGTTTTACCTGCATGGTGTGAATGGGCAAGGTAAAGTGATGATGCGCAAGAAATTGAATCGTAGAAAAGTAGCTGAATTCATGGTCAGGCTTCAACCCTGTCTGGTTGGCATGGAAGCATGCGGAGGTTCTCATGACTGGGCACGTAGGCTGATGGCAATGGGGCATGATGTACGCCTGATCAGCCCCCAGTTTGTAAAGCCATATGTGAAGAGTAACAAGAACGACGTTGCTGATGCCGAAGCGATCTGTGAGGCAGTTCAGCGGCCTGGTATGCGCTTTGTACCAATCAAAAGTGTGGAACAGCAGGATATCCAGAGTCTTCACCGTTCTCGTTCCTTGGCAGTGGCCCATCGCACGGCGCAGGTGAATCAGATGCGTGGTTTGATGCTGGAGTATGGGGTGGTTGTGGCAAAAGGCGTTGCTTCTTTACGCAAGTCGATCCCGGAGATTCTGGAAGATGCAGATAACGCTGTGACTCCCATGTTCAGGGAACTGCTCTGTGGCCTTTGGGAGGAGATGCTCAGACTGGATCAGCGCATTGCCCCGCCTATAACGCACAAATCAAACACCTGAGCGAGCAAAGCGATGTCTGTAAGAGGCTAATGACCATTCCCGGAATTGGCCCAATGGTATCTACAGCATTGGTTGCATCTGTTTCGGATGGAAAAGCATTTAAGAGTGGCCGGGAGATGGCAGCATGGTTGGGACTTGTTCCCCGGCAGCACTCAACAGGCGGTAAGCCGCGACTTCTGGGCATCAGCAAGCGAGGCGATGTTTATCTGCGCAAACTGCTGATTCATGGTGCCCGATCATCTCTACGTTGGGCGGATAGAAAACAGGATGGCCGCAGTCGGTGGGTCAGTGAGTTAGCAACCAGGCGAGGCCAAAATATTGCGGCTGTAGCATTGGCGAACAAGACGGTGCGCACGGCTTGGGTGCTGATAACCAGAAATGAAGAATACCAGACTACTACGGCAACTGCTTAACAAGTGACTATGGCACAAGCTCCAATTTATTAGGCTGATTTTGGATTCCAATATTGGCCATCTCGTACCATCGCATTGAGCATTACAACCATCTTTCTCAGGCAGGCAATGATCGCCACTTTCTTGGGCTTACCTGCGGCAACCAAACACTGATATGTAGCTTTGAAAACCGGATTACACTGCATCGCAGACATCATGCCCATAAACATCACCGTACGAATCTGGGCGCGCCCACCGCGTATTCTTCGTGTGCCTTTGTAGGCACCGCTCTCACGATTGATCGGGGCAACACCGACCAGTGCAGCCGCCTGCTTGTTCGATAAATAACCCAGCTCCGGCATATTGCTCAATAAGCTGAAGGCCATCACATCACCAACACCCGGCATGCTTTTGATGATGTCTTTTTTCTCTTTATATTCGGGACAGG
>JAJRTX010000042.1 GCA_021545665.1 Zetaproteobacteria bacterium | reverse complement strand
AACACAGTATCCATCCAATGCCACGCCGATTATGGTGATGTGTTCGGGCAGTGTATCACCGCTGTATATTCTGACCGCCTTCAAAAAAGGGGCCGACGGTGTTCTGGTTTCCGGGTGTCATCCGGGTGATTGCCATTATCTGGAAGGCAATTATTACGCCAGAAGAAGAATCACCCTGCTCAAAAATCTGCTCGGTTATGTCGGCCTGGAACCGGAGAGATTTCAGATGTCCTGGGTATCTGCTTCCGAAGGTGGAAAATTTGCCGAGATCATGACTGATTTTGTTGAAGAGATCCGGCCTCTGGGCCCTCAAACCAAGGTAAAGGCGGAGTAAAACGTGATAAACCTTGATGAACTGAAAGCAGAAGCCAAAGCGCTACTGGAAGCCAAGAAGGTAAAATATATTATTGGTTTCAAGGCCAGCACGGCAGGTTTCATGTCGATGCCTGCATTTATTTATGATGCTGCAGAAGTGGATGATCTGGTCTGGGACCCAAGCTGCGTACATAATCTGACCCGCTTTCTCAGAGATGAAAAATTCCGCAAGGCGCAGGAAAGAGAGCCTGATACCCGACCCATCGGTATTGTTGTCAAAGGTTGTGACAGTCGCGGCATCAATGTGTTGATGCAGGAACGCTATATCAAGCGGCAGGATGTGCAGATTATCGGCGTTTCATGTGAAAATACCGGTGTCATTAACGAACACAAATTAAACAAGAGAATGGCCGGTCAGCAGATTCAAAAAGTCGAATTCGGCGACAATGACAATGTGCTTGTTACCACATCAACAGGCACTGAAGACATCCCTGCTACAGAAGTGCTCGATGAGCGCTGTATCGAATGTAAACACGCTTTTCCTGTTGTTTATGATTCGGTCTATGGTGAAGACTGTAAAGAGCAGCCTGCCGAGCCCTTTAAATCACTTGTCCCCTATGAATCCATGGATCTGGACGGACGCTGGGATTTCTTTTCCGATGAATTGAACCGCTGCATTCGCTGTTATGCCTGCCGTTCGGTCTGCCCGATGTGCTTCTGCCATGAATGCGTGGTGGACAGCATCAATATTCAGGTGAAACCGGATACTCCGGCTGAAGAAAAAGCGGAACGCACACGCTGGGTGGAAAAATCTCCGGTTCCCTCTGAAACCTTTTATTTTCATATGGTTCGCGTCATTCATCTGGCCGGACGCTGTGTTGATTGCGGCGAATGCGAACGCGTTTGTCCGGTGCAAATCCCGCTGCGTTTCATGAATAAAAAAGTGGAGAAGGATTCCTTGGATGTGTTTGAGTATGAAGCAGGCATGAGTCCGGCAGGTTCGGCGCTGATTTCAACGTATGAAGAAAATGACCCACAGGATTTTATCAGATAATTATGGAAAAGATATTAGCAAAAAACTCCCTGAGTAAATGGGTGGCAACACTCGCAGATGCCGATGTATACAGTCCGGTTTTTGAAGACAATCAATGGAATTATGAAATCATTGATGATGCGGAGAAGATTCGTCTGGATCATGCCCTTACTGTTCATTCGCCCAAGAAAGTGGTGTTTCCACAACGTGAAGTCTATTTTGAATTCACTGTAAAAACAGGCATCCCTCCTCAGTTCAAGGAAGTTCACCCGAAAGAAAAAAAGACTGTTGTTTTCGGCGTGCGTCCCTGTGATGGAAAATCGATGATGCATCTGGACAAGGTGTTCGATGATGATTTTGAGGATACCTATTACACCCGTCGTCGCAATCAGACCGTACTGGTCGGCATTGCCTGCGCCACTCCCCCCTCTCGCAACTGTTTCTGCACTTCGGTGAATGGCTCCCCCGCTGCCGAAGAAGGCCTCGATATTTTAATGACAGAAATCGGCGACAATTATTTCGTCAAGTTCCTGACGGATCGCGGCAAAGCACTGGCTGATAATGCTGAGGCGCTGTTCAGCGATGCCGGTGATGGTCATGTGCAGGATGTGGCGAAGGTACACGAAGAAGCCATTGCTAAAATGCCGCGTAACATTGACAATGTTGAGGAGATTCCAGTTATATTGAAGGAAAACTTTGATTCGCCTGTCTGGGATCAGGAAGCCATGCGCTGTATCGAATGTGGCATCTGTACCTTCCTGTGTCCGACCTGTCACTGTTTTGATATTGCCGACGAAGTCAGCAAGACGTACCCGGTTGAAGGCAAACGGGTCAGAACCTGGGATACCTGCCAGTTCCCGGATTTCACCATGCACTCATCCGGCCACAACCCCAGAAATGATAAAGCCGCACGTTTGCGTCAGAGAGTGGCTCATAAATTCCAGTATTTCGTGGAAAATTTTGATCAGTACTTATGCACGGGTTGCGGAAGATGTATTACCGATTGCCCGGTAGGCATTGATATTATTGACGTTGTCAACAAGGTAAGAGCTCATGGGTGAAAACGTATACCTGCCAAAAATAGCTGAAATTATCGAAATTATTGATGAAATTGACGGCCCGCGTGCCATTAAAACCTTCCGCGTCAAAATGCTTAATACCGAGGATGATTTCACTTACGAATGCGGCCAGTGCGCCATGCTGTCCGTTTTCGGCAAAGGTGAAGCGATGATTTCGATCTCGTCCTCGCCACTGACCGAAGGTTATGTTCAGTTCTCGGTGATGAAATCAGGCCGTGTATCACTGGCTCTGTTCGCACTGGAAGTTGGCGATTATATCGGCATACGTGCCCCGCTCGGTAATGGGTTCCCGGTTAATGAGTGGGAAGGTAAAAACCTGCTGATTGTTGGCGGCGGCATTGGTATTGCGCCAGTCTGGTCTATCGTGCAAACAGCACTGGGAAAACGTGAAGCCTATGGTGATATTTCCCTGTATTACGGAGCCAGAACCTCGGAAGGTTTTATCTATAAAGACGGTCTGGCGAAATTAAAGGATCAGATTTCGTTAAATCTGTCCATTGATGCCGAGGAAGAAGGCTGGGACGGCTATGTTGGTTTTGTACCATCAAACCTGCTCGATAAAAAGCCTTCACCGGAAAACACCATTGCCATCACCTGTGGCCCGCCGATCATGATCAAGTTTGTAATCCAGAATCTGAGTGTGCTCGGTTTCAGTGATGAACAGATATACACCACGGTGGAAAACAAGATGAAGTGCGGCATAGGCAAATGCGGCAGATGTAATATCGGTAAGGATTATGCTTGTACCAAAGGCCCGGTTTTTTCCTGGGCTGAATTAAAACAACTACCACAAGAATATTAGGGAGGAGATCTCGATGTCCACAAACAAAAATGAGGCTCCAGCGCAGGATATGGCTACGGTTTATATTATGGGCAAACAACATGATGTGCCGGCGGAAGCCACCATCATGGGCGCCATAGAGTATGCCGGTTATCAGATTATCAGGGGCGCGGGTTGCCGTGAAGGTTACTGTGGCGCCTGCGGCACTGTGTACAGAATGCCTGATGATCACAAGATCTATACAGGACTGGCCTGTACAACACTGGTCAAGCCGGGCATGTGGCTGTCTCAGGTGCCATCCATCCCGTCACGCAAGGCCATTTATGATCTGGATGATTTAACACCGAACACCAATGTGTTCCTGCAATTGTATCCGGAAGTATTCGGTTGCGTGGCCTGCAACACCTGCACCAAGGCATGCGTTCAGGGTCTGGAAGTCATGGATTATATTCAGGCGGCCAAGCGCGGCGATATTGCAGCCGTCATGGATTTGTCTTTTGACTGCGTATATTGCGGACTGTGTGGCATTCGCTGTCCGGCGGAAATCACCCAGATGAATGTTGGTCTGCTGGCCAAATTACTGTACGGGAAATATCTGTCCAAAGAGAGCAAGGAACTAACCAAACGGGTTGAAGAAGTCAGGAATCATGAGTTTGATGAGAAATATACCCTGCTGATGGGTATGTCCAAACAGGAACTGACCGACAGATATTACGCCCGTGACATGGAATAGGAGTTTTTAGTATGTATCCGGAATACATGAATGGATCACTGAACAAGGTCAAGGAAACCAGAAACAGGCGCTTTGAACTGGCGATGACCGATGAACCTGTATATCCGCCGATGAGTGAGGAGGAGAGACAGGATGTATTAAACTCATCGCATCCTGATTATAAAATTGATTCCAAACGCGCCATAACGATCGGCCCCAACAAGGATGAAATTCTTACCACGGAAGTCGCAGAAATGCTGGAAACCCATTCCCGCATTGATCCGTCGAAATTCGACCTGTCCAGTCCCGATTATGAAACGGATTTGCTGATTATCGGCGCCGGCGGCGCCGGTTGCGGTGCGGCCATTGAGGCCATGGGCAAGGGTGTGAAATCCATTATTTCCAGCAAATTGCGCATGGGCGATGCCAATTCCATGATGTCACAGGGCGGCATGCAGGCGGCGGTATCCCCTACCGATTCCCCGCCAACTCATTATCTGGACGCTATCGGCGGCGGCCATTTTGATAATAAACCCGATCTGGTGCGCGCTCTGACCGAGGATGGCCCGGAAGTCGTGAAATGGCTGGAAGAGATGGGTGTAATCTGGGATAAAATGGAAGATGGCTCATTGCAGGTTCGCCATGGCGGCGGCACCTCACGCAAGCGCATGCTCTCCAGCCGCGATTATACCGGTGCGATCATTATGCGCACCCTGATGGATAAAGTCAGAAATCATGCCGATATGATTGATGTGCTTGAGTTTATGCCCACAGTTGAGCTGATCATGGATGACAAGGGCCAGTGCGCTGGCGGTATTCTGTATAATCTGGAAACCAAGGAATATTTCACCGTCAAAGCCAAGGCAACCATTATTGCCACGGGTGGATTCGGACGCCTGCACATCAGGAAATATGATACAACCAATCACTATGGTGCCACCGGCGACGGCTTAGCCATTGCCTACAGAACAGGTGCCAAGCTGATGTTTATGGATTCGGTGCAGTATCATCCCACCGGAGCCGTATTTCCCGAGCAGATTGCCGGATTTCTGATTACTGAAGCGATTCGCGGCGCTGGCGGTCAGCCTTTAAACAAGGATGGCGAGTTGTTTGTCTGGCCGCGTGAACCCAGGGACATCGAATCATCAGCCATTATCCGGGAATGTCTGGAAAATGGCGGCGGCGTGAAAACACCCAATGGTCGCTTGGGCGTGTGGCTGGATTCGCCGCTGATTGAAATGATTCAGGGTGAGGGATATGTGAAGAAAAAGTTCCCTGCCATGTACAGGCAATATATCAATTATGATATTGATATTGCGAAGTTACCGATGTTAATTTATCCAACACTTCACTACCAGAATGGCGGTGTCGAAATTGATGCCGACTGCAAAACCAATGTCCCCGGCCTGTTTGTAGCCGGTGAAGTATCCGGCGGCGTACACGGACGCAACCGCCTGATGGGCAACTCCGTACTCGACTACAATGTATTCGGCCGCCGCGCCGGACGTGCGACTGCTGAATATGTTCAAACTGCCGAGTTGGGAGAGCTGACACTCGACCATGTGAATAAACATGAACAGGAGTTAAAAGATGCCGGTATCGAAACCGATCAGATTTCACCGGTGATTCTTCCCTCCTACACCCCGGAAAGCGTTGCCAAACGCCAGCTGACCGCGCATCTCGAAGGCACTATGCGCTAACCACAGCCTGACTGTTGTACATCAACACCCCGCAGCCTGCTGCGGGGTGTTTTGTTTTGCAGCGGTGAAATATTGACGCATATGTTTTTGTTATTACAATAAGTCTATGTTGTACGAAAATGGCTAACTGAATCACCCCGGATTTGTCGGAGGCTAAAACTCTTGAGAGGATTAGCCTATGAAAACACAACAAGTAAGATATTCCCCGGAAGTAAGAGAACGAGCCGTTCGCATGGTTTTAACGAGCGAGCATGAATACCCGTCACGTTGGTCGGCGATCACGTCGATTGCATCCAAAATTGGTTGTACCCCTGAGACATTAAGAAAGTGGGTTAACAGGATGGAAGTTGATTCAGGCATAAAGCCCGGAGTCAGTTCCGATCAGCAGCAGCGCATGAAAGATCTGGAGCGGGAGAACCGTGAACTCAAGCGCACGAATGACATCCTGCGCTCGGCAGCAGCTTT
>JAJRTX010000041.1 GCA_021545665.1 Zetaproteobacteria bacterium | reverse complement strand
GGCAAAAGACACAATCAGGCAGTTCGATCACTTGGAAGACATCTTACACGTGTGATCTGGTCTCTCATAAAAAACAATCGGCTGTACGAATGTAAGGAGATGTCATCAAAAATTGCTTGAAATTCTAGCGGGATGTTCAGGTCTTGGCTTTATACTCATAATCACTATTTTTAGAAATGGCACGACCTTTACGTTTGAAATATCCCGGAGCTCTGTATCACCTGACTGCACGCGATACTAACAAGGCTGAAATTTTCTCAATAATGAAGATCGAAATCGTTTTTTAAAATATCTGGGGATTGACGTTGAGCAACAACAATGGATTTGTTATACGTGGTGTCTAATGAGAAACCACTACCATCTGCTCATTGAAAATCGAGAAGGAAATCTGATAACAGACATGCGCAGACTGAACAGGTGATACACACAGTCGTTCAATCGAAGACATAAACGCACAGGTCATGTTTTTCAAGGCAGATACAAGAGCATTCTTGTGGAGAAAGAAGCCTGCCTGTACGAATTATGCTGCTATATTTCGTTTGAAGGCATACAATTTGTATTAGGATCTGTTAACACTAAAGTTGATAAGTGCTTTCATACCAACGGGTTGACATGAAATATGTCGCTCACGAAAAATTGTCTGAAATACTTGATAATATTGATCTGTAGGCATTTAGTGTTAACAGGCTCTAGTAAATTGCCCAGCAGAACTACATTTTCACCTGCCTACAGGGTGGCTGGATGACATCATAATCGTCGGCTGGTTGGCGCCGGAATACGCACGTTGACGGAAAAGCACTATATCTTACTATAAGCACAAAGAATGTCCCCATTTTAAAAAGGTAAACTCATGACACTAAAGTTGATTGCAGACATCATGACAAAGGGAGTAATTTCGATTACTCCGGAAGCATCATTACATGAAGCGGTATTGTTGATGACGCAAAAACACATCAGCTCTGTCGTTATTGCGAAGGAAAGTCGTCCTTTAGGTATAATTTCTGAACGGACTTTGGTGCAGTTTTTATCTCTGGGCAATGATGAGACTCCACCGGCAATAAAGGATATAATGCAGCCTGCCCCCCTATTGGTTAACGATGGTACGATGGACTATCTGGAGGCTTATCAGCGGCTAAAAGAGTGTGGAAGTCGCTGTTTGGTGATAGTTGATTCAGATGGTTTAATCTCAGGCATTATAACTGTTACCGATTTAATTAATCAGATTGGCCTTGAAGTCTTTGCTGAAGAAAAACCCATTAGTAAAATCATGACGCCGAACCCTATAGTCATGAAACCTTCCTCATCCATGGTTGATGTGGCCGCGTCAATGGTTGATAATATAATAAGCTGTATAATTATTGTCGAAGATCATCGGCCTGTAGGTATAATTACCGAACGGGATGTTGTGAATAAACTTGAATATGGGAAATCCTGTTCTGATATGAAGGCTGAAAATATTATGTCGAGCCCCGTGGAGGTTGTACCTCTGGAGGCAAGGGCTTCTGATATTATTCAGCAGATGAAGGATAATGACTTTCGGCATCTTGTCGTGGTCAATGATGGCTTGATTGCCGGTGTGGTAACTGAAACAGATATTGTAAATGGCATTGAGAGTATATACGTAAAAAATCTTATTCACATACTTGACGAAAGTATAGATAAAAAAACGAACAGGCTTACTAAAGAAATAAAAATGCATGAACAGGCCAGGGCGAAACTGCATGAGCTGACTCAATCACTTAAGGATAGTGAGATGCTTTACCGAGCTATCTTTGAAAACTCATTTGATGCTATCGTAATTCACATTGATGGTCAGATCGTGTTTGTGAATAAAACTGCCGTCGATTTGTCTGGCATGGAAACAAAACAACAACTGATTGGTACACATGTGCTGGATAATATTCATCACGATGATTTGGATGTCGCTGTCGAACAACTAAGAAAAATAGCGGTGGGTAGAGTGCCTTTATCACCAGCCGTATTGCGGTATAAGGGCCCGAATGGTGATTATGTTTTCGTTGAATTCTCATCTCAGAAGATTATTTACGAAGGCAAGCCTGCATGTATTACCTTTGGACGTGATATCACTGACCGCACAAAAGCAAAAGAAGAAGTAAACAAAGCAAAAAACGAGTTGGAAAAGTTTTTTGCACTGGTTCCTGACCTTATTTGTGTTGCCACACTTGATGGTTACTTCAAGAGATTGAATGCCGCATGGGAAGGTGTATTGGGCTATTCGATTGAAGAGATGCTTGGTAAACCATTTACAGATTTCATTCATCCCGATGATATTGCACTTACAATTGCTGAAGTTGAAGAACAGATTAAGGGTGGTCATACAATCAACTTTGTCAACCGTTATCGCTGTAAAGATAATACATATCGATGGCTGGAATGGGTTGCCGCTCCGGCTGAAAATAAAACATTTCTATATGCAGCAGCCAGGGATATAACAGACCGTGTTCTGGGCGAAGAGAAGATTCGTATCTTGTCCTCTTCAGTTGAACAGGCCGGTGAATCTATCATGATCACAGACAGGAAAGGTGTTATTGAGTACGCCAACCCTGCCTTTTCCAGGATTACCGGATACAGTGTCGAAGAAGCTATCGGTAAGACACCCGGAATACTCAAGAGCGGCAATCAGGATACCACCTTTTATAAAGATATGTGGAGAACCATTACCAGTGGAGAGGTCTGGCATGGTAAAGTAGTTAACAGAAAGAAGGATGGCAGCCTTCATTCAACAATGCTGACCATTTCTCCGGTCTTGGATCAATCAGGAGATAAGGCTACCTATTCCCACTTTGTCGGCATCCAGTCTGATCTCACTGAGATTGAGAATTTGGAGCATCAGTTTTATCAGGCTCAGAAGATGGAGGCTGTCGGCACACTGGTTGGCGGCATTGCCCATGATTTCAATAATATGCTGGCAGGCATGATTGGCAATCTGTATTTGGCGAAAAAGAAAGTGCGGGAACAACCGGATGTGGTGAAAAAGCTGGATAATATAGAAGGGATTGCCTTTCAAGCCGCTGAAATGGTCCGACAACTGCTCACCTTTGCCCGTAAGAGTATGGTTAATATAAAACCGATTCCATTAATTCCTTTCGTCAAAGAAGCGCTTAAACTTCTTCATTTGGCGGTGCCTGAAAATATCAAAATGCATCAGTATATTTGCAGTGAAACCATGCAAATCAATGGTGATGTCACCCAACTCAATCAGATTTTGATGAACCTGGTGCAAAATGCTTGTGATGCACTTGAAGCTGTAGATGACCCATATATTATTATCAGGCTTGATATATTTCATGCAGAGGGAATATTTATAGAGAGCCACTCCTATTTTACAGCGGGTCTATATGCACATTTGAGCATTGCAGATAATGGCTGTGGCATTCCCGAACATCAGATCGGACATCTGTTTGAACCATTCTTCACTACCAAAGAGCCGGGTAAGGGAACCGGCCTTGGATTAGCTATGGTGTTTGGCGCAATCAAAACTCATCAAGGTTTTGTGGAAGTGGAGAGTACAGAAGGCAAAGGATCAACCTTCCATATATACATTCCATTACTGCAAACTGAAGCGGTTGAACTTGCACCAGCGAAGGAGAAAAAGGTTAGCATAGGTCATGGTGAGTTGATTCTGCTTGTCGATGATGATCTGCAAATTATCGATACAGGCAAAGAAGTTCTGGAATCACTGGGTTACCGGGTACTAACGGCAGCCAATGGCCGTGAAGCTATTGAGATATTTGAGGCCCATATTGAAGAGGTTGGGCTGTGCATTTTTGATATAGTTATGCCCACCATGAGTGGCAGCGATGCTGCTTTATTCATCCGCCAGATAAAGCCATGTATTAAAATCATATTTTCTACCGGGTATGACAAAAATATGCTGGATGGTATAAAGCATGAAACTGTAGTTACAAAGCCTTTTTGCATGGAGGAGATAAGTTGGTTGATCCGGGAAAAACTCGATTCCTGAGTATTGAAGGCCGACATATTCAGTTGTTATTTCTCACTGGTGTAATATAGATGAGCCTATTGGACTCAATGATAGCTCCATTGAGTGTCCCGGTCGGGGATAATTGAAACCTCTCACCTTCAGGCGAAGAGAAGGTTCGCCACAGTCCCAGAATGGGACAAGGTTCCTTTTTGCGCCAAATCAATGCGTAGAATGAGGGAGTATGGAGGTAATAATTTTTAGAATCGGGGCGTAATAGTCGCATTCATGTGATGCGCACCGTGCCCCCCCCCCCCCCGACTTCAGTCGAGGGTTGTTCAGTTTTTCTTGCAGGGCATCGCAAGGTGTTTCTCCAATGACTGAACCACTACCAGCTAAAGCTGGCAGGTTCTCAAGAGCCGACTGGAAGTCGGCTTTAATTACAGAACTGTGTGCTGAAAAGAAGCTCTAAGCCTGCCGAGCGCAAAACTTTGGCAGATTATGCCAGAGTGTTGTTTGGGATAAGCATTCGGCAGGCCTGTGCATGGTTTAATATTAGTCGGATGATGTTCTACTACGAGCGGAAGTCTGCGGATGATAGTGATGTCATCGACAAGCTTACGGAATTGGCAGATCGTTATCCACGCTATGGCTTTCATAAGCTGTTTATAATCATTCGGAGGGAAGATCATGTATGGAATCACAAACGAGTCTATCGGGTTTACTGTGAGATGAAGCTTAATATGCGCAGGAAATTTAAGAAATGGCGAGACTGTAAATCCAACTGTGTAAATATTTCAAACAGCTATAATGCTGACAGGAGTATTTATGAAGAAGAAAGAAAAGCATGATCCAAAGTTAGTTGCGTTGGCCAGTGAGCTGGCCAAACATATGAAGACGGAATCTGATATATCGAGCTTAAGTCAGTTACTGACAAAACTCACAGTTGAAACAGCCCTTGGTGCTGAGAT
>JAJRTX010000040.1 GCA_021545665.1 Zetaproteobacteria bacterium | reverse complement strand
ATTTTATCGATCTGTGCCGTGGCCCGCATGTGCCTTCTACCGGCAAGCTTAAATACTTCAAGTTGATGAAACTGGCCGGTGCTTATTGGCGTGGTGATGCCAAGAATGAAATGTTGCAGCGTGTCTATGGTACGGCGTGGGCGAATAAGAAGGATTTAAAGGCCTACCTGCATCGCTTGGAAGAGGCAGGCAAACGTGACCATCGTAAGCTGGGCAAGCAGCTGGATCTGTTTCACAGTCAGGAAGAAGCGCCGGGCATGGTGTTCTGGCACGACAACGGCTGGAAAATCTACCAGGAGGTGGAGCAGTACATCCGCCAGAAACTGCGTCAGCATGATTACCAGGAGGTCAAAACGCCTCAGCTTGTCGATCGTGCCTTGTGGGAGAAGTCAGGTCACTGGGAAAAGTTCCAGGACATGATGTTTACCACCCACTCAGAAAATCGTGATTACGCGGTTAAACCGATGAACTGCCCCTGCCATGTGCAGATTTATAATAATGGCCTGCATAGTTACCGTGATCTGCCGCTGCGCATGGCCGAGTTTGGTTCCTGTCACCGAAACGAACCATCGGGCACGCTGCATGGTTTGATGCGGGTGCGTAACTTTGTTCAGGACGATGCCCATATTTTTTGTGCCGAAGATCAGATCCAGGATGAAGTCTCGGCCTTTATCGATCTGTTGTACGAGGTCTATGCGGACTTTGGTTTCAATGAGGTGATTATCAAACTCTCAACCCGACCGGAAAATCGCGTGGGTTCTGATGCAGACTGGGATAAGTCTGAAAAGGCCTTGGAAGATGCCTTGAATAACAAAGGCTTGGCGTGGGATCTTCAACCAGGTGAAGGGGCTTTTTACGGGCCAAAGATTGAATTTTCACTGAAAGACTGCCTGGGCCGGGTGTGGCAGTGCGGCACGATTCAGGTGGATTTTTCCATGCCGGGGCGTCTTGATGCCAGCTATGTGGATGAACACAGTGAAAAGCGGGTGCCGGTTATGTTGCACCGTGCCATCCTTGGTTCACTGGAGCGTTTTATCGGTATTTTGATCGAACAATACGCTGGCGCGATGCCTGTTTGGTTGGCTCCAACCCAGGCGGTAGTGATGAGTATTACCGATAGATCACGTGAATTTGCCGCTGAAGTGGTGCAAACCCTGTCAAAACATGGCATTAGAGCCAAATCGGACTTGAGAAATGAGAAGATAGGCTTTAAAATCCGCGAGCATACAATTTTAAAGGTTCCATTTTTGCTGGTTTTAGGCGATCGCGAAGTGGAAAATAGAACAGTGGCTGTACGTACGCGCGGTGGAGAAGATCTTGGTGTTATAGGTCTGGATGCTCTGGTTGAGCTTTTCTCTACTGAAATCGCACGTCGCGGCCGCGTTGTTTTGGAGGAATAAAATATCGCTGCTGATAAGAAAGCCCGTATCAATCAGGAAATTACGTCACGCGAAGTGCGTTTGATTGATGCTGAAGGTGAAATGATGGGAGTAATGTCTACTGCCAAGGCTATGGCCACTGCTGAAGAAGCAGGCTTGGACCTGGTTGAAGTCTCCCCGAATGCTGAACCACCTGTTTGCCGTGTGATGGATTATGGCAAGTTTATTTTTGAAGAAAATAAAAAACGCCAGGTGGCAAAGAAGAAGCAGAAACAGACACAAGTTAAGGAAGTGAAGTTCCGTCCCGGGACGGAAGAGGGGGATTATCAGGTCAAACTGCGTAATCTGACTCGCTTTCTTGGCGATGGTGATAAGGCCAAAGTCACGCTGCGTTTTCGTGGCAGGGAAATGGCCCATCAACAACTTGGAATGAACTTGCTCAAACGTGTAGCCGCTGATCTAGATGAGTTGGCGCAGGTTGAGCAGTTTCCCAAGATGGAAGGCAGGCAGATGGTTATGGTGTTATCACCTAGGAAAAAGATCACTTAAGATCTTACCTGCTGCCGCAATTTAAACTGAAGTTTGGAGAAATAGAAGATGCCAAAGATGAAGTCCAACAGAGGCGCAGCCAAACGCTTTAGGGTTAGTGGATCTGGTCGCATTAAGCGTAATCAGAGCCATCGTCGTCACATTTTGACCAAAAAGAGCACCAAGCGTAAGCGTCATCTACGTAGCCCTGCCTCTGTTTGTGCCAGTGACACTGCAGCAATTCGCAAGATGTTGCCCTATAGCTAATTTGGAGTAAAAGAAGATGCCAAGAGTTAAACGTGGTGTTACCGCCAGAGCGCGTCATAAGAAAGTACTCGCTCAGGCAAAAGGTTATCGTGGTCGTCGCAAAAACGTTTATCGTGTCGCGACCCAGGCTGTAACCAAGGCGGGTCAATATGCATACCGTGATCGTCGTCAGCGTAAACGTCAATTCCGCGCGTTGTGGATTGCTCGTATCAATGCTGGCGCACGTCAGTGTGGCCTGTCTTACAGTCGTATGATCAATGGTCTGAAAAAGGCTGCTATCGAAATCGATCGTAAGATCCTGGCCGATCTGGCTGTTTTCGATAAGAACGCTTTTGCAGTTTTGGCAGAAAAGGCTAAAGCCAGCCTTTAAGACCTTGATGTCGTCATAAACGCTGGCGGCAGCATTGTTGTTATGAAAGGGGAAGGCTAAGCCTTCCCCTTTTTGTTTTAGAGCTACTCAGCGAGTAGTTACCGTTGAAAATCTATCAGGGGATGGATACGTGCAGGACTTAACGGATTTAGTGAGCCAGGCCGAAGCGGCCGTCACACAAGCCACAGATTTAAATGCGCTTGACCATATACGTGTTGAGTATATGGGTAAAAAAGGGGTGTTGACCCAATACCTTAAACAGTTGGGTGATCTGCCTGCAGAGGAGCGGCCCAAAGTGGGGCAGGCTGTCAATAAGGCCAAAAAGGCGCTGCAAGAATCACTGAACGCCCAACGTAGTGTCTTGGAGGCAGCAGCACTCAACGCTAAGCTGTCGGCTGAAACGATTGATGTGACCTTGCCAGGCCGTGGTCAGGATACAGGTGGGATTCATCCTGTCACACGTACCTTGCAGCGCATTGAGGAATATTTTAATCGCCTTGGTTTTGATATCGCCACTGGCCCTGAAATAGAGTCCGATTATCATAACTTTACTGCGCTGAATATTCCCGAGAGCCACCCGGCACGTGCTATGCACGACACTTTTTATGTCGATGAAACGACCTTGTTGCGTACGCACACATCGCCCGTACAGGTGCGGGTAATGGAAAACAAAGAGCCGCCACTGCGCATTATCGCCCCCGGCCGTGTGTATCGTTGTGACTCAGATGTTACCCATACCCCGATGTTTCATCAGGTTGAGGGGTTTATGGTTGATACGGATGTTACCTTTGCCCAGTTAAAGGGCATGTTGACTGATTTTCTGCGCAACTTTTTTGAAAAGGATCTGGCTACCCGGTTTCGCCCTTCATATTTTCCATTTACCGAACCTTCGGCCGAAGTGGATATGGAGTGTGTCATGTGCAGTGGCAAGGGCTGTCGTGTCTGTAGCCACACGGGCTGGCTGGAGGTGCTGGGGTGCGGCATGATTCACCCTAACGTGTTGGCGAACGTCGGCATCGACAATGAAAAATATACTGGTTTTGCCTTTGGTATGGGGGTCGAGCGCCTGACCATGCTGCGTTACGGCGTCAACGATCTACGCCTCTTTTTTGAAAATGATTTGCGTTTTTTGCGTCAATTCAATTAAAGCGAAGACAATCTCAATTAAGTCAAACCAACTGCATAAAAGATTATAACGATGAAATTTAGCGAACAATGGTTGCGTGAATGGGTTAACCCGGATGTCACTACTGCCGAACTGTCACACCAGCTGACGATGGCAGGTCTGGAAGTGGATGCAATTGAACCCGTCGCGGCGGAGTTTAATAACGTCGTCGTCGGCGAGGTGGTCTCTCTTGAACAACACCCTGACGCTGACCGCCTGCGTGTTTGTCAGGTAAATGTAGGGGCAGAGACCCTGACCATCGTCTGTGGTGCGCCAAATGTAGCTCAAGGGCAGAAGGTTCCCGCAGCCTTGATCGGTGCCAGACTGCCAGGCGACTTTAAAATCAAAAAGTCCAAGCTGCGCGGTGTTGAATCGTTTGGCATGCTTTGCTCACCTGTTGAGTTGGGCATGGCTGATAATTCTGATGGTTTGATGCTCTTACCTGCTGATGCCGTGCCTGGCACTGATGTGCGCGAATTATTGAATCTGGATGATAAAACCATTGAAATTGGTTTGACCCCGAATCGCGGTGACTGCCTCAGTATTGCCGGTATTGCCCGCGAGGCTGGCGTGGTCAACCAGGTGGCAGTTGAAGCTCCTGATGTACCCAGTTTTACTGTTGGGCACCAGGACAGTCTCTCTGTCAGGCTGACTGCGGCAGAAGCGTGTCCACGTTATTTTGGTCGAATCATTAAGGGGGTTAACCCAGCCGCTGAAACGCCACTGTGGCTGAAAGAACGGCTACGCCGTTCAGATCTGCGCAGCATCAGCCCGGTGGTGGATGTAAACAATTATGTGATGCTGGAGCTGGGTCAACCCATGCATGCCTTTGATCTGACCAAACTGGATGGTGGAATCGAGGTCCGTTATGCCAATGAGGGGGAGGTACTCACCCTGCTTGACGGTCAGGAAGTAACCTTGGCGGCTAATACCCTGGTCATCGCTGATCAAACAGTACCACTTGCGATGGCTGGCATTATGGGCGGTGAAGCAAGCTCGGTAACCGATGAAACGGTGGATCTGTTTCTTGAAAGCGCCTTTTTCTCACCTGATGTCATTATCGGCAAGGCACGTCAATATGGCCTGCACACCGATTCTTCACACCGCTTTGAACGTGGTGTTGATTTTGAATTACCTGCCAGGGCACTGCAGCGCGCTACTGAGTTGCTATTGGAAATCGTTGGCGGCTCGGCAGGTTCCGTTATTGAAGCCAAACAGGCGGATAAATTACCGCAGCGCCAAGCCATTATATTGCGTGAAGAACGCATTAAACGCCTGCTTGGAATTGAGCTTGAGCAGACTAAGGTGACAGAGATCTTGATGCGCCTGGGAATGAATGTGATTGAACAGGGCAAGACCTGGCTGGTTACACCACCCAGCTTCCGCTTCGATATCACGATTGAAGCGGACCTGATTGAAGAGGTTGGCCGAATCTTTGGTTACGATGAATTGCCAACAGAGGCGCCTAAAGTGCCGCTTGAGGTGACGTTGCCGCGTGAAGGACAAGTAAGAATGGAACGCGTCAGGTCCTATTTGCTCGACAGAGGCTACCAGGAGGCAATCAACTACAGTTTTGTTGATGCTGATATGCAGGCACAGGTGAACCCCGCCGAGATTGCTGTGGCCTTGGCTAACCCGATCTCTGCGGATATGGCGGTGATGCGGACGAATCTTTGGACAGGGCTGTTGCAGGCGCTGAAATACAATCAGAATCGTCAGCAAGATCGTGTCAGATTGTTTGAACAGGGTGTTAGCTTTACTAAAAAAGGCAATGAAATCATAGAAAAACGACTTATTTCTGGCGTGATTTCTGGCAATCTGATGCCTGAGCAATGGGCTGAAAAATCAAGAAAAGTTGATTTTTATGATATTAAGGCTGATATCGAAGGTTTGTTAGGTATGGTTATGGGGAGTGGTGAGCATAGTTTTGTCGCAGAATCTCATCCGGCCTTACACCCTGGTCAGTGTGCCGCTATAAAGACATCGCTAGGCGTGCCGATAGGATGGATAGGAAAATTACATCCCGGGCTAGAAAAATCCTTAGATTTCAATGGTTCTGTTTACTTATTTGAAGTTTCAGAAGAGGTTTTTGCAAATGCGGCTAAACCTGAGTTTGCTGAGTTGTCGAAGTTTCCATCGGTTAGACGGGATCTGGCAATCGTTGCAGATGAGACCGTGTCTGCCCAGCAGCTTAAAGACTGCATTGCCGGGGCCTCAGGTGAATATTTGGCAAACCTACAGTTATTTGATGTATATTGTGGCGAAGGTGTTGAATCCGGAAGAAAAAGCTTGGCTTTAGGCTTGACCTTTAGAGACCATTCACGCACTCTAAAAGACGAAGATGTAGATGCGCTTGTATCGAACATATTAGAAAAACTTAACCACGAATTAGACGCAACGCTGAGAGAATGAGACATGGCGTTAACAAAAGCTGACATGGCCGAAAGGCTTTTTGAAGAACTTGGTTTGAACAAACGTGAGGCCAAGGAACTTGTTGAGATGTTTTTTGAAGAGGTCAGGGGCGCTCTCGAGAACGGACGCCAGGTGAAACTGTCAGGTTTTGGCAATTTCAATTTGCGCGACAAGAGTGAGCGGCCGGGTAGAAATCCAAAGACGGGTGAAGAAATTCCGATTACGGCGCGCCGTGTTGTGACGTTTCATCCAGGTCAAAAACTGAAAGCCAGAGTTGAAGCATATGCTGGAAGCCTCGAACAATAGTGAGCTGCCGGAGATTCCGGCCAAACGTTATTTCACCATTGGTGAGGTAAGTGAGCTGTGCGGTGTGAAACCGCATGTGTTGCGCTATTGGGAGCAGGAATTCCCTCAACTCAAACCACTTAAGCGACGTGGTAATCGTCGTTACTATCAGCGTCATGATGTCATCATGATCCGTCAGATCCGCAGCCTGCTCTATGAACAAGGGTTCACTATTGGTGGGGCCAGACAAAAGATGTCGGGCACAGAGGCCAAGTCTGATGTCAGTCACAGCATTGATTTGATCCAGCAAATGCGACGTGACCTTGAAGATGTTCTGGTTGTATTAAAAGCTTAAATTTTTCTGGTGTCGCGTGTTTCAGTTAGGTAGAATACGCGCCTTGTCAGATTCTCCAAACGTCTCACTGAGACGATCAATCTACGAAGATATTCAATTCGGGCAGTAGCGCAGTCTGGTAGCGCACCACAATGGGGTTGTGGGGGTCGGAGGTTCGAATCCTCTCTGCCCGACCAATTTTGAATGTCTCTCGCAATAATGACTTATTTAAAATACCTAGGCAGCGTCAACGAAAGTGCCGGCCAATAAGTAATAATCAAAACAGCAATCAAGAGCAAAACAAAGAACGGCAGTGTGGCCTTATAAAGCTGCATGACAGGTTTGCCAAACCTGTGGCTGGCAATGAACAGGTTCATGCCGACCGGTGGAGTGAAATAACCTATCTGCATATTGGCGAGAAATATTATGCCTAAATGAATAGGATGAATGCCGTATTCAAGTGCGATTGGCAGGATGATTGGTACCATAATGACGATGGCCGAAAAAATATCCAGCATAGTGCCCAGCAGCAATAAAAAGATGTTTAGCAATAACAGAAATGTGAGTGGGTCACTGACATGCTCCTGAATGGTATCAAATATGTGCGTCGGGATTTCAGCGTCAATCATATAATTGGTTGATGCCATTGATACGCCAAGAATGACAAGAATGGCACCGATCAGGATCATCGATTCATGCATAATGCTGGGGAGTTGTTTTAGTTTGATATCGCGGTTGATTAATACCTCAACAATCAAGACGTAGATAACGGTTACTGCCGCCGCTTCTGATACAGCAAAATAGCCACTATAGATACCGCCAAGGACGATAAAGGGTAGAGGTAATTCCCATTTTGATTCTCTAATGGCATCAATCAGTGCCTTAGTTGAATAGGGGATTTTGGGTAGTGATTTGCCATGCCAGATACTCCAGCCGGACATGATTACAATCATCAAAATCCCCGGCAATACGCCAGCGAGAAATAGTTCATCAATGCTGAAGGGTTCACCTAAGCCCATTTGTTGCGAGATTACACCGTATAAAATCAATGGCAGCGACGGTGCAAATAAAACGCCTAAACTTCCGGCGCTGGTGATCAAACCAAGATTAAAGTTTTCTCGGTAGCCCGCTTGCATCAGTGCAGGAAACAACAAGGCACCAAGAGCAACGATGGCAACACCTGAGGCGCCGGTAAAGGCGGTAAATAAGGCACACGCACATAAACAAACAATGGCAAGGCCACCAGGCATCCAGCCAAGTATGGCCTGCGTCAGGCGTACCAGCCGCTGTGGTGCACCACTTTCGCTGAGCAGATAGCCTGTGAAGGTAAATAATGGAATTGCCAGTAAAATTGGTATTTCAGCCAGGCGATAAAATTCAATGGCGACGACTGAAAGATCAATTTCTTGTGTATAAAAGCCAAGTAAAGCCGATGCAACAATAATGATAAACAGTGGTGTGCCCATCATCGCCAGGGCGATGAGTAATAATGTCAGAAATATTTCCATTATTTGGACGGCTGAAAATTGCCTGGTTCATCTGACCAATATTTAAAGCTTGGGCCAATATTGATTAGAAAGCGCAAAGCCATCAGGCCGAAACCAATAGGAATAATGCTTTCACACAGCCAGGCAGGAACGCCTGAGAAGGCCGTCATTCCGTCTTCATAATCCATCAGCACAAATTGCAAAGCGTAATAACTGACAATTGCACAAATAATGGCACTGAATAAATTGGCAATAACCGCGCTAATCACTTTTCCTTTGTTGGGAAGCAGGCGTGAAACAACATCTATTTTGATGTGATTACTCTGTTTTGTGGCGGCAATGGCGCCAAGCAGGCCAAGCCACATGACCATGACCCGGAGTAGGGGGTCGCTCCATTCGATGCCGCTGTCAAAGACATTACGCAAGACGATCTGGCTTAATGCCAACAGAATCATGGCGCCTAGTGTAAAAACAAGCAGACCATCCTCAAGCAAATGGATAAATCTATTAATTTTTTTATGCATGAATTATCGGCTTAATGGCTGTTATTGCGGAAATCACCAATGTGCTTATAAAGCAATTGAGTAATATCGCTATTGATGACCCCTTTTTTAACAAGGCTTTGTGTAGCGTCTTTAACAGCGTTGATCCATTGCGCCTCGGCCTGTGCGCTGGTGGTGACAAATGAAATCCCTTGTTGCTGTAGTGCGCTATAAGCCTTTTTGTTGTCAGCCCTGTTGATGGTATTTAGATTGTTAAATACTTTGGCCATGACTTCATTGACTATGGCCTGGTCAGCAGACTTTATTTTTTCAAACGCCTTACGCTGAATAATCATGGTGCCATATAGATAAACAAGTGGCGTTTGATTCAGGTATTTAACCTTTGAATGCCACTGCAAGGCAATGGCGCCCATTGGCGAAGCGGCAACCGTGTCTATAAGGCCTGTTTGCAGACCTGTTAATACGTCAGTAAGTGGTAACGGGATGGGACTGACGCCAATAGCCTTAAACGCAGCACGGCCAATTGGATCGTCATCAGGTGCCCAGACCTTCTGTTTTTTAATGTTACTGATATTATCAAGCGGCAGCCCGGACATCAGGTAGGCAAAGCCACCTTCACCCAGGCCAAAACTGACATAACCATTGTCATATATTCCTTGGATAATGAGTGAGTCCATTTTTTTGCGGACGTAGTCAACTTCATCGTAAGAGCGAAACGCCAGTGGCAAGCTATAAACCTGAGAACTTGGATCTATTCTTTGCAGTCCGCCACCAGTGATGGCACCACCATGAAGTTGGCCAATGCGTATTTTTCTTAAAACGCTTTTATCATTGCCCATCACGCCACCAGGATAAAAACGGAACTTAACCCGTCCTTTGGTGCGCTGTTTGATTTCCCTGGCACCCTCTTTTAGTTCGTTCATCCAGCTAGTGCCATTGGGAGCAATGGTGGCAATTTTAAATGTAGTGGCATGAGCCGGGGCAGCCATCAGCGCAAATAAATACACAAGGCTGACAAAGTATTTCAACATGTTTTTTTATTCCTCAAAATATTCTTTCGATGTGCCCAGCAGTTGTTTTGCTTGTTGCTTGGCAACTGCATTACTTAGATTGAGCGTGACAACGGTGGTTTTGGCATCAATAACATCTTTAAGAAGCAGGTCATGCAGCTCCTGATCAAACATCAATCTGGCATAGTTTCGGGCAAACTCTACCTTTGCAACTAAATCCTGGCCTGCTGATATTTCTATAGCCCTTTCAAAATGCATTCGGCCTATTTCTGGTTTACCGCCCAGTGCTGGTGGCAACTGACTGTTGATGACCCCCAAGTATAGATGGCCACGGCCCCACTCAAATTGTTCATCAAGCTCAACCACTCGGCTCATAACAGCTTCAACTTTTGGCACTTGGGCTAAACCATTCCAGTCATCCCGGTGGCTCTGAATCCAGCCGGCCCATGCCGTGCCAAACGAGTAGAGCAGGTCAATCTTGGATTTATCAACGCTGGCCAGGATTTTTTTGAATTGATCCAGATTGAGATTATTTTGTGAACAGATCTCAGCAACTTTGGTGCATATTGCCGTGCGGGCTTGCCGCAGCGATTTTTCTGTCAGCTGTTTCGCCTGTGCATCGCTTGAGGCGAATAAAGAGGCATAGGCACTGTTCAGGTTAGCGCTGGCACTGAGAATAACGGTATTTTTAGGTGAATCAAGTACCAGGCTATCCATCATTACCATGAAGGTGGGAATGCTTGCTGCCGCAACTTCCGGGTCAGTCTGGCTCAATATGGCATTGCCGAGGTTATTAGCGAAACGCTCAGTAATCATTGAGGCGCACCCCCCCAGACTGAGCAGTAGAAAAATAGGGATTATTTTATAGGACATGCTTTGGGGTATTTGTATTATTTAAATAGACGTGTAGGGCTTGATTGTATAAAAAGTATTGCCTTGATAGCAATCAATCTGTGGATTTCATTTGCCTTGGGTTTATATATTATTTTGTGGCAATATGCATGGCAAAATTAAAAGGAGATTTTTTAGATGAAAAAACAATTAGTGTTAGCCGCGGTATTTGCCGGGTTTTGGGGCACTCAAGCATTGGCGCTGGAGCTGGATACTGACAAAAAACGTTTGAGCTATTTCGTTGGCTTGCAGGTTGGTCAGCAGATAAAGAACGATGGTATTGAACTGGATGAAGCTGCATTTGTTGCCGCCATTAAGGACATTGCCGCGGGTGCCAAGCCTCGCCTGACACAGGCCGAGCTGCAGGCAACCTTTCAGCGAATTAAACAGCAACGTGAAGCCGATGCGGCCAAGGCTGGTGATAGCAATCGCCTTGAGGGTGAGCAGTTTCTGGCTGAAAATAAGAAAAAACCTGGTGTTAAAGTGACTGCCAG
Organism: Zetaproteobacteria bacterium; assembly: GCA_021545665.1. Next base: position 1,923 of record JAJRTX010000040.1, on the reverse strand, counting down.
CGGTCTGCAATATAAGGTCATCACGGCTGGTAAAGGTGCAAAGCCCAAGGCAACGTCGACGGTAGAGGTTCACTACCGTGGCACATTGATTGACGGCACTGAATTCGATAGCTCGTATCGTCGCGGTCAACCGGCTTCATTTCCGGTTAATGGCGTAATCAAGGGCTGGACTGAAGCGCTGCAGTTAATGCAGGAAGGGGCCAAGTGGCAGCTTTTTATTCCATCTGAACTGGCCTATGGCAGTCGTGGCACGGGTAGCGATATTGGCCCAAATTCAACGCTTATTTTTGATGTGGAACTGCTTAAAATCAAGAATTAATCCGTTGTCGTTTAGCCATTCCGGGGGAGCAAGATGAGCCTGTTAAAGATTTTTTCTGCCGATGATGGACAATTACTCAGCTCAATTGATGCGCATGAAGATATCACTGCCGAGTTAGCCCACGCGGGTATCCGGTTTGAGGTCTGGCAGGCATCACAGTCATTGTCAGATTCGGCAACGCAGACAGAGGTAATATCGGCCTACCGCCAGCCTGTTGATCAATTGATAACCGAATATGGCTTTCAGGCTGTGGATGTGATTGCGCTGAGTCCTGGTCATCCTGACCGGGCAGCACTGCGACAGAAATTTCTCCGTGAACATATCCACACTGAATTCGAAGTGCGCTTTTTTGTGGCTGGCAAAGGGCTGTTCTACATTCAGCATGCAGACAAAGTCTATGGAGTGATGTGTGAACAAGGCGATTTGATCAGTGTGCCTGCCCATACTAAACACTGGTTTGACATGGGCGAAGCACCTTCATTTAAATGTATCCGCCTGTTCACCAGCCCTGATGGTTGGGTGGCCCAGTACAGCGGTGACGAGATTGCCGCCAATTTTCCCGGCTTCGCACAGTTCTGATGATTAAGGCCATCGTTACAGACATTGAGGGCACCACCTCATCTTTGTCGTTTGTGAAGGAGGTGCTGTTTCCCTATGCCCGGTTGCACTTAGCCGACTTTGTGCGTCAACATGCGGATGAAACGGAAGTAAAAGTCCTGCTGGAACAAGTTTGTGATGTTGTTGGCCAACACCTGGATATGGCGCAGATAATTACACAGTTGATTCAGTGGATTGATGAAGACCAGAAGATTACACCACTAAAAGCCCTGCAAGGCATGATTTGGCAGGCGGGTTACATGTCGGGTGATTTCACCGGCCATGTTTATAAAGATGCCGCCGATAAATTATGTGACTGGCATGAGCAGGGTATCAAGCTCTATGTTTTTTCCTCTGGCTCAGTCAAGGCGCAGCAGCTGATCTTTGCTTATAGTGATTTTGGTGACCTGACGCCACTGTTTAGTGGGTATTTTGATACCCGCATTGGCTCAAAACGTGAAGCAGAGGCTTATATCAGAATTATTGAATCGATTGCATTACCAGCCGCTGAAATTCTGTTTTTGTCTGATATTGAACAAGAACTGGACGCTGCCAGCGAGGCTGGCATGCAAACTCTGCAATTGATTAGAGATACAAGCACTACTCGCTCAAACCATCACCCCTCATTGTCCCGTTTTACAGCGATAAATGTTTCAGGCATCACATCTGAATAGTTTGTAATGCCCTGAAATTAATAATCAATACCTTCATTCCTTAAAGTTGTCATTTAAATACATCTTTATGCGGCGTTCGATCAGTCTGAAAAACGAAGTATCCTCATATTTATTAAGGAAAATTAATCCTATTTTTTTTTGTAAAGGTTTTATTTCGACGGTCGCTAGTTGAGTAGAACACTGAGTTGCATGTCGCCGTGCTACATGGAGAGCTATGCGAATAGCGAGCGGGGTAGCACAAGCCCTCGGTAGGGGCCAGAGAGACGTGACCATCTTTCGCAGAAAGTGGGCAGTCGCTACTAGCCCGGTCAGTCACTTGAGAGCCGACGCGAT
>JAJRTX010000039.1 GCA_021545665.1 Zetaproteobacteria bacterium | reverse complement strand
TTCAACAATCGCCGACTGCTTAGCTCCATTGGCGACATCCCACCGCGCGAGTATGAAGAAAATTATTATCGACAGACTGAGTATCAAAAAGCAGCATGATGACTCAAACAAAAATGCCTCCGATGAAACCGGGGCGATTCAGACCTGCTGCTCTGCATTGGCAAGTTTTGTATTTAGGCATGCAATCTCTGATCCAAGCTTTTGTTTTGATGAGGTATGACCACCCAAAGCAGAGAACCAATCAACCTTTTCACTTATGATAATGAGAGCTGCATTTTCAACATCGCGGTATTTCCATTTCTTTTTGTTCTCACAGCCACCTGATACATAATAATTATCACAGTGAAGGTTTGCAGAGTTGGCATCGCCCATAAATCGGTACGTTGTGCCACATTCAAGGCATTTACACATACCACTAAACAGGTTGGAAAACTTCTTGCCTTTTCTACCTGCTGATTTGGTGTTCTTTCTTGTTAAGCGTGATGTATTGGCTTTGTAAAAGTCCGTCTCAGATATGATGGCTGGATAATAACCCGAAATGACTTCACCAACTTCCTCACCATGAGAACAAGGCTGATATTTCCCCATAACCGAACGGCTTTCTAACATTTTATGAATATATGATGTGTACCATATCTTTGCCTGACCAAATACTGGAACACCTTGTTTATTTAGGTTTGATGCAATCTTTCTGCGCCCTAAGCCTGCGATGCTTTGTCCAAATATGTACCGAACAACCTCGGCTCGATCTTCAATGACCTTAAACTTCTTTTTATCCTTGGAGAGTTTTAGCCATAATGGGCATTTTCCTGTCATTGGAACATTACTCTCTTCGGCACGTTTACGCTTTTGTTCCCAGCTTGCACCAGAGCGGCGCGATTTCATTGCTGATTCCTCATGACTACGACTCATGCTTATCAGGCTGAACATAAGCTGACCTACATCATTCATGCTTTCGATTGTATAATGTTGGTTATCAGCAAGGGTAACAATCTCAACACCTGCTGATAAAATGGATGAAAACAATGATAAGGCTGAAAATATCTGTTGGCGTGATGGTCGGTCTAGGCTTTCCAGAATTAGAATGGAGCCTTTCTCAATTTGACCAGCTTCAACAAGCTCAATAAATTTCTTCAACGCACCTTCAGTGGCATTCTTTCCTTTGAATGCACTGATGCCCATATCACGTAATGATTCATCAAGAATCAGCCCGTGTTGTTTGGCATAGGCTCGACTGGCTTCTAATTGTCTACGAAGGCTATCTCCCTTAAGTTGCTCGGGTGTGGAAAAACGAATATACGAATAGGCTTTTTTGCTCATGGTTACGGCTCCTGAATGGCTTACCTATCTTATCGGCAGGTAAACTATCTAATGTAGCCGAACACTGAAACATTCTACAATCGCAGAAGAAGGCACTCGTTTCTGGGTTATCTCAGCCCCGTCGAGTTCGAGGCAAACAATGTCTCTTGATTTTTCTGTCCGTTAAATCGGGGGAAGCTCAGTTTACCCATTTCCTTGCCATAGTTATTTTCCACTCCAAAAAAACCATTGATAATCATAATCCATTATTAATCCAAAATCCCCCGATTAAATTCCTCTGGATTTTATTATAGACGACAAATGGAGGCTGAAAAAGAAACAATCAGGGTTTGAAAGGCTTGCAGTCGCATCGTCAGGGCTGGTGAATTTGATAACCCTTGGCCTTCAACAGTGACACAACACTCTTTGATCCGACAAAAAGGCTGGCACCGACCACAACCAGAATAAAGCCTTCTGGTTCGCAGAATAGATGATAAATGAACGGATTGCTGGAAAGATGATGCCGGTTGTTAGGGCTATGAAGCGGCAGGCTGAAGCATGCGACCTTTTGTCGCATGTGATAGCTAACGCAAAATCCATAGCATCTGTCCAGATTACATCCGTTGACGAAATGTTAATGAATCTACTGTCTGAAAACGAATAGTGAATCAAACAGCGGCTGCAAATAATGGAGGTACACGCATGAGCGAGAAAAAACAGATGACAGATGAACTATCAAGAAGAAATGTATTAAAAGGCGCCGGAGTGCTCGGCTTGGGAACACTGGCCGTAATGACTGCGGAGGGCATGTCTGGCATTTCAGAAGCCTTTGCCGGGGATATGGAACATCACCATCACGCTGGTCCGAGCAACCAGACAATGACCGATTCGATCCATGCCTGTATACAAACAGGTGATGAATGCACCGCTCATTGCATTGAAGTAATCAAAACCGGTGATACGAGCCTGATTGATTGTATGAAAAGCGTGCAAGAGACAGTGGCATTTTGCAGCGGTTTTGCCTATATCAGCGCATCCGATTCTAAATATCTGAATGCGATGTGTGAACTGGCCATCACCATCTGTAGTGATTGCCAGAAGCAGTGTGAAAAACATGCTAAACATGCTCAGTGCAAGGCCTGTGGTGAAGCATGCGCCGAATGTACAAAAGAGTGCAAGAAACATCTGAAAAGCTGATCATCCGTCAGAATGAATAAAAGCCTGGGCTTTTGTGTGTGGCAGCATCTTCATGCGACGAAATGCCATGCGACAATTTGCCATATTTACCTGATTAATTGAATCGATAGCATATCACCCATGTCTGGCGCGGGGTCAGAACTATCCTCCTATTGAGATGGTTTCCTATTTCCATTTCAAATGGTTACGATGATGCCTCCCTTTTCATCGTATTCAGCCCGGCCTGAAAAGGCCGGGCTTTTTTATTCTATGGTTTTTATATTGAAGTTAGTAATGATGCAGATACATCAAAGCGCCACCAGGCAACGCATCCCGGGGAAGAGACTTTATTGACCGGCAACGCCCTGATGCGGGCGAATCCTTGAACACCTGAGGCCTCTTGAAAATGCGACAATTTGTCACACCCCCTGGCAGTCAGGCCTGATGTACGGTTCGCACATGCATATCAAAGCAAAAACAGATGCCCAGTCAGGATAAACTATTACTCGGAGATCTGCTGGTTGATCTCGGCCATGTGATTCAGGAAAATCTCAGACAGGCGCTGGAACATCAGAAAGCCAGTGGCGAACGCCTCGGCAAAATTCTGGTGGAACGTTCCCTGGCCACCGAACAGCAGATCGCCCAGGCACTGGCATCGCAACTGGATATTGAGTTTGTCGATCTCAGGCGTTTTACATTTGACCAGAAAATAGTACGAAGGTTATCCGAACAGCAGGCGCGCAAACTCGGTGCTATTACCTTGCGGGAACAGGATGGCCTGATACTCGCAGGCATGGTTGATCCGACCGACCTGATGGCCTGCGATGAGCTTTCACGCCTGCTCGGAAGCAATCTCAATATTGCTATTATTGCCGAATCTGATCTGATCGAAACACTGGATCGAATCTATCGACGCACAGATGAGATATCGGGTCTGGCACTTGAGTTGTCCGAAAATATCGGCGATGCCGATATTGATCTGGATGCATTGCAAAACAGCGCTTCGATTGAGGCCGCGCCGGTGGTGCGGTTGCTGCAAACCATTTTCGACGACGCCATGCGCGTGCGCGCTTCTGATGTGCATGTTGAACCGATGGAATCGCGCCTGCGCATCCGTTTCCGCATTGATGGCGCATTACAGTTGCAAACTGAAACCAGCCAGAATATCTCAGCCGCTCTGGTGCAACGACTGAAGCTTATATCCAGGCTGAATATCTCCGAACGCCGTCTGCCACAGGATGGACGCTTTAATATCCGCATCCGTGACGAGGTCATTGATGTGCGCGTCTCTACCATGCCCAGTCAGTATGGTGAATCGGTGGTGCTCAGACTACTCAACCGCAACGTCCGTTTCCTTTCCCTGAACCGATTAGGCATGCCAGAGGAATTACTACAGCGATCTAAAAGGATAATTCAGCGCAGTGAAGGCATGGTGCTGGTGACCGGCCCGACCGGCAGCGGAAAAACAACATCTTTATATGCGGCGCTGGCCGAAATAAATACCATGGACCGGAAAATAATCACCGTCGAAGATCCTGTGGAATATCATTCACCGGGTATCACGCAGGTGCAGATCAATGACAAGATTGATCTCAGCTTTGCTCGCGTTTTGCGCTCTTTTCTGCGTCAGGATCCGGATGTGATTCTGGTCGGAGAGATGCGCGACCCGGAGACAGCCCATATCGGCCTGCGCGCTGCCATCACCGGCCATCTGGTTTTTTCCACTCTGCATACGCGCGATGCTGCTGGCAGCCTGTCGCGACTGGCCGATATGGGCGTGCCGAAATATATGCTGGCCTCATCAGTTCAGGTGGTACTGGCTCAACGTCTGCTCCGTAAGATATGCGACAACTGCATGCAACCCTGTCAACCGAATGCCGCCGAAGCGCAGTGGCTGACAGCGCAGGGAATTGATGCGGAGCAGTGGCATGGATTGCGCTATGGCAAGGGATGCAGCCACTGTAATAACACTGGCTTCAGCGGTCGTATCGGCGTGTATGAGATGCTGGAAATGAACAGACAGCTGATTGATGCACTGTCGCATCAGGATGCGACCGAATTCACTCGCGTCGCAGAACAGCAGATGGAGGGAAACACATTAATTGATGACGCCATCCGGCATTTAAAAGCAGGGAAAACTTCGCTTCCTGAGGTGATTCGCATCGTCAGTCAGGTGAGCGACTAATGCCATTTTTTAGCTATCGCGGACGGGATAGCAATGGTCTGCAGGTAAAAGGGACGCTGGAGGCCGGCAGTAGCCATGCCGTGGCCGATCAGCTGATGGAGGCTGGCATCATGCCGGTGCAGATCCGCGCCTCCCGAATGCATCCGTTGAGTGGCGATCTGTCAAAACGGTTGATTAAAATGAACCGCCATGTCAAAATTGAAGAACTGATGCTGTTCAGCCGCCAGTGTTACAGTATGCTCAAGGCCGGCGTGCCGATTATGGATACGCTGACCAGCATTCAGGAGTACAGCCGCAATCCTTCGCTGAAAGCCACTCTGGCTGAAGTGCGGACGGATCTGGATTCCGGCCTTCAACTCAGTCAAGCACTGGCCAGTCACCCACGCATATTTTCCGAATTTTATATCAGCATGATCAAGGCAGGCGAGCAGAGCGGCACGCTGGAGAATGCGTTCCTGACCCTCGCTTCGCATATCCGTTTCGACAAACAGACCAAAGACAGCATCAAGGCCGCCATGCGCTACCCTACCTTTGTCGTCGTGGCGATAGCCATTGCCATGGTGGTAGTGAATATCTTTGTGATCCCCACCTTTGCAGGCGTGTTTCGCAGCATGGGGGCGGAGCTACCGGAAATGACCCGTATGCTGATTGCCTTCTCCGATTTCATGGTGCACAGCTGGCGCGATATGCTACTCGGGCTGGTACTTTTTATCATCGTCACAGCGCTGCTTCTACGCACTGAAAAAGGACGCAAATTATGGGATCGTTTCAAGCTGCGTATCCCGATCATCGGTAAGGTGATCTATAAGGCGACGATGGCCCGGTTCGCCCGCAGCCTCGGCTCATCCTACAGATGTGGCATTCCGATTGTGCAGGGACTGGAGATTGTCGGTGAAGTGATCGACAACAAATATCTGCAAACAAAAATTACTGCTGTAATTTCGAATGTTGAGCAGGGCCGCAGCCTGACGCAGGCGACTACGGCCACCAATGCATTTGACCCGCTGATGCTGCAAATGATTCATATCGGCGAAGATACCGGCGATCTGGATGGCCTGCTGATTGAAATCGGTGAAATGTATGAGCGCGAAGTGGAATATGATGTCAGTAACTTGAGCCAGAATATCGAGCCGGTACTAATCGTGCTGATGGCCGCTGCTGTGCTGTTTTTCGCTTTAGCTATCTATCTGCCGATGTGGGATTACTCTCAGGCCACGCTGGGCAGGCATTGAGTTTGAATCAAGTCGATAATACATCCGGAGCATCAATGAAATTGCGAACCGTGGCCCTGTGCTGTATTGGTTTGATGTTGTCGATCCCTTTCCTTGATTGGCGTCATACGCTTCCCATCCCTTCCTTCTATGCCCAATGGGATGCCTTTTCACTCAGCTTTGGGGCATTGCTTTTGCTGCTATTACCATCAAGCTGGAGAGATCAGAAGCTACCTCGCGTCATGTTGTTACCAGCCGCTTTGGTGATGATTATTTTATTGCAATTACTGCTGGGTCTGATTACCTATCCGGATCAGGCGCTGACCTATTCCCTGTATCTGATATGGGCGATGATGATGATGTTATTGGGTAGGCGTCTGGTCGAAGCGCTCAGCTTGCCATACGTTGTCACGATGCTGGCTTGCTTTGTACTGGCAGGCGGGGAGCTCAGCGCGCTCACTGCCCTCATTCAATACTATGACTGGCACAGCCTGTTTGATGATGTGGTATTTCGCACGGGGTTACCGATCAGATACGGTAATATCGCTCAACTGAACCATTTCGCCTCCTATACGGCGCTGGCCTTGGCATCACTGGGGTTACTGCATGCGCGCCGATCTTTGACATGGTGGCAGACCCTGTTACTGGCTCTACCGCTGCTGTTTGTGCTCACCCTGAGCGCCTCGCGCAGTTCATGGCTCTATCTCGGTGCTTTTGCTTCAATGACATTTATCTGGCGAAGCCATGATCAATCACTGCATAGGTTGATGAAATACGCTCTACTGCTGCTGCCCGCCTTTCTGCTGATGCACGGGGTTGTGCATCTACCTATGTTTGAGGTATCTGTCCCGGTATTGACGCCGCTAGAGAAAATGTCCGATGTCAGTGGTTATATGCACCGCTTATATCTGTGGCGGGAAGCGTGGCTGGTGTTCACCGGGCAGCCGTGGCTGGGCATCGGCTTTGGCGGTCTGGCCTGGCAGCACTTTGTTCTTGCGCCAGAGCTGGGCCTTGGTGTGACAAATCAACTGGGTAATCACGCGCATAACCTGCTGATGCAACTGGCCGCTGAAACCGGCCTGGCGGGCCTGCTCATCCTGTTGACTGCTCTGACACTCTGGCTCAAAGCTCAACACTCCCAATCACTCACACTTTATCGCAGCTGGTGCTTCATGCTGCTGCTGATCCTTGCCATTCATTCCATGCTTGAATATCCGCTCTGGTATGCTTTTTTCCTTGGCATTGCGGCTTTGCTGCTGGGCATGCTGGATGAGGGTCATGTTCATTTTTCCGTGCAGCACAATGGACCGTTATTGATGGTTCTGTTTCTGCTGGGTTTCGGGTTGATTCTGTGTCAGCACTATTCGGCTTATATCAAACTGGAAAGTTTATATACACATTCGGCCAATACATCATCAGAAGAGGATGAGCGTCGGGTAAATAAAGCACTTGATCTGATTGCGCAGGCAAGTCTGCTCAGCCGTGATGGGGAGATGTATGCGCTGACCAGTGGCACATTTGGCATAAGCAATGCGGAAAAACAGTTGCTCTTCAGTGAGCGGCTTATGCATGCCATGCCGTCAAAGATTCTGGTATACCGTGTCGCCGTACTGATGGCGGTGATGGGTAGAAAAAAAGATGCCGAAGCACAGATGCGCCGCGCCATCCGCATTTACCCTGATCATTACGATACAGTGGTGTCTCATGCCCTGCCGTGGCTGGTGCTTCAGGCACCAAAACAACTTAAGCCGTTAAGCGACTTTGCTCATCTGGCATACAAGGATCGACAGCGTCTGATCGGGAATAACTAAACCACTACCGGCTGATGCCGGTAGGTTTCCTTTCGGAGTGTAACTCCAAATACTGAAGTATGATGTCATCAGTAATATTTCCGCTGGTGGTCGAAAAATACCCTCGCGCCCAGAACCGTCTTCCC
>JAJRTX010000038.1 GCA_021545665.1 Zetaproteobacteria bacterium | reverse complement strand
ATATTTCGTCGTCCACACTACATGATATTTACAATCCCATACTGTGTGGCTGCCACGCTTATAGTCTTGCATAACATGGAAAACTACCTATCCGTCGCCTAAAGGCGAGGGGTTTACGGATCCCCTATCGGGGACTCTAAAGGGCACACCACCACAGAGAGTCATTAACCCGGCAGTAAAGCAATATGCAACGCTATAGTAGTTCTGATAGAATAATTTCATGGAAAAAAGATGAACGCAAATTAACTACTGAAGCTCAAGAGCAACTTCGCAAGCAAGCGACACGATTGATGAAACAGGGCAATAAGAATGTTGAAATTGCATATTGTTTTATCGCCGGGTTAATTATAAGCATCAATAGCATTTGGCTGTTAGTCTCCGGTCATGCAAATATCGCCCATGTCTCAGGCACGCCCCATCACCAGCTGGCCGAAATATCAGCCTGATCTGTTACCTGCCTCGCAATTACCAATGAGTAAGGCGGAAATGGATGCTCTGGGTTGGGACAGCTGCGATATTATTATCGTCACAGGCGATGCCTATGTGGATCATCCCAGTTTCGGCATGGCCGTGATTGGACGGGTATTGGAAGCGCAGGGATTCCGGGTCGGCATTATCAGCCAGCCGAACTGGAAATCAGTGGATGATTTTCGCCGACTGGGCAAACCGAATCTGTTGTTCGGTGTAACAGCCGGAAATATGGATTCGATGGTTAATCATTACACTTCCGAACGCCGCATTCGCTCGGATGATGCATACACAGCCGGTGCTATAGCGGGCAAAAGACCGGATCGAGCGGTGACTGTTTATGCGCAGCGTTGCCGCGAGGCGTTCAAGGGTGTACCGGTGATTCTCGGCAGCATTGAAGCCAGCCTGCGCCGCATTGCGCATTATGATTACTGGTCGGATACGGTGCGCCGTTCCGTGTTGCCGGATTCAAAGGCTGACATACTCATTTACGGCAATGCTGAACGTCAGATTATTGAAATTGCGCAGCGGCTGGCAGCCAGTGAATCAATCAAAACCATGACCGACATTCGCGGCACTGCTTTTATGCGCCGCGATGTGCCCGCTGGCTGGAGTGAGCTGGACTCCACTGAAATCGACACACCCGGAAAACTGATCAGGCACATTGATCCGTACGCCATGAAAGGTGTTGATGGATCACCGGATTGCAGCCCTGAAAATATTTCAGTTAGCAACAAGCAAGAGCCGGAAGCTGTTCATATTCGCCGCATAGAACTGGATCAGGCATCAACGGTCATTCGCCTGCCTTCTTATGAAGCTGTTAAAGCGGATATGATTCTTTATGCCCATGCCTCACGATTACTGCATCTGGAAACCAATCCCGGCAATGCGCTATCGCTGGTGCAAAAGCATGGTGAACGGGAGGTCTGGCTTAATCCGCCGCCGATCCCACTAAGTACTGCCGAAATCGATTCAGTATTTGATCTGCCCTATTCACGATTGCCGCACCACTCTTATGGTGAAGCGAAAATCCCTGCCTATGAGATGATCAAACATTCGGTAAACATCATGCGCGGCTGTTTTGGCGGCTGTACCTTCTGCTCCATCACCGAACATGAAGGGCGCATCATTCAAAGCCGCTCGGAAGATTCGATTGTACGCGAAGTTGAGGCCATCCGGGATAAAACACCGGGATTTACCGGCATGATCTCCGATCTCGGCGGACCAACGGCCAATATGTACAGGCTGGCCTGTAAATCGAAGGAGACCGAAGCGATCTGCCGCAAGCCTTCATGTGTCTTTCCTGTGATATGCAAAAACATGAGCACCGATCACAACCCCCTGATTAATCTCTACCGCCGCACCCGCAAGCTGAAGGGTATCAAGCGCGTCTTCATTGCTTCCGGCCTGCGTTATGATCTTGCTGTAAAATCTCCGGAATATATTGAAGAACTGGCCACCCATCATGTCGGAGGTTACTTGAAGGTGGCACCGGAACATACTGAAAATAAAGTTCTTTCCATGATGATGAAGCCGGGAATCGAGAGCTTTGAATCCTTTAAAAAACTGTTTGATAAGTTCTCAAAAAAAGCAGGCAAAAAACAATATCTCATCCCCTATTTCATTGCCGCTCATCCTGGTTCAACCGATGAGGACATGCTGAATCTGGCCCTGTGGCTGAAAACCAACGACTTCAAACCCGATCAGGTACAGGCTTTCCTGCCCACGCCGATGGCCACTGCCACCTCCATGTATCTCTCAAATAAAAACCCTTTACGAAAAGTAGGTAAGAAGAGCGAACCGGTATTCGCGGTAAAACGAAAGAAACAGCGTGATCTGCATAAGGCATTCCTGCGCTATCACGACCCTGAAAACTGGCCCCTGCTGCGCAACACACTCAACAAAATGGGCCGATCCGATCTGATCGGCCACGGCCCCGACTGTCTGATACCTCCAGGCAACAAAACATCCGGCTATAAAAGGCAGGAAAGAACAAGCCCCTACAAACGAATCAACAGACGTAGACGCAAGGCCTAAGCTTCCATTGCCATTTCAGATATCGGAGCTGCTCTGTTATATTCATTCTCATAGCAGTCACATCATCATTTGGAATAGAATCATTCTTTTACCGGTAAATGGCAGTAGCAACATGCCCCGCATCTATTCCGAGCGCCGTAATAAGCAGGAAAGCAGCAGTGCTGCTGCAAAAATCGTACTCAGGTGAAGGCTTAACCAAATACCTTGATTGATGTGAAAGGAGAAGCTGCCTAAATAGAAGTGAAATAAGGGCTTAGAAGTTCCTTTCTGGCTCATAAAAGGGAGTTTAAGAAAGTACTGATCCCATTAATTACCACTTGAAATTAGCAGTTTTTTTGATACAGTATTATAACCAGTTCTTTTGTGAATAATCACCGCGCAGGAGACGTTGCATACTGATAGCCATGATCTGACGGCCCCACTTAAACTCTTTGTATAGCTTGAGAAAACTCCAGATATCACGCATTACTTTGATCCGGTCGCTTGGGGACAATGCCATCAGAGCCTTGGGGAAGTCGGCTTCATGCGGCTTGGCGAATGCAACTTTCAGCGGGTTCCACTGATCGGTCGTGCGACGCACTTCAGAGGCGATATTCTGGCGGTAGATTTCCTGTACGGGACGGTGCCGGATTGCGGCATCCACCACTGATTCACCGGCAATCGCTCCGGCATGGAGGGCGCAGCTCATGCCTTCGCCAATCATATTCAGAAAACCGGACGCCTGCCCGGCGATCAGTACCCGACCCCGGCCAAATACATAGCGGTTGATCAACGAAGGGCCAAAGTTTTCCGAGCATCCTTCATGATCATCATCAGCAGGCTTCAAACGAACGCCATGTTTCTCTTCAAAGTATTTTGATACATAAGCGTGCCTGTCATGGAACTTGTCACCAATTTTGTAACCTACACCCACAATTTGACGGCCATCACGAACATGGCTCCATGTATAGTGACCAAGATCAGGATGAAACCAGAAATGAAAATACGCCTCATCAAGCGGGCAATCGATAATCTCATGAAATTTCTGCCCGACAAAAAACATTGGAATCTGCTTATGATACTTAGGATAAAGGGAACGCAACACGGGCGATACCGGCCCATCTGCTCCAATAACATAGCGGGTTTTGAGATTAAAGGCCTGACCGCCTTGTTTGCGTGCCGTCACCATCACATGATTATCGCTCTGTTTCAGTGAAAGAAAGGAGGTATTATCCTGTATTTCAGCACGACTCTGCTCAATCACCCAATGATCGGCATGTTTGCGATGCAGGTGCGGTGTGGTGCCGCCAAAGAAGTCCATCGGCATCGAAACCATACTGGGAAAATGAAAGGTAACACCTTTGCAGGAGGTTGGTTCATGCAGCACTTTACGTGGCAGGGGACCGAAATTTTCAATGAGAAAACGATGGCCTCGAGGGGATAAGATGCCGCTACAAATCTTGTGTCGTGGCAGCTGCTGTTTTTCCAGAATGACAGTTTCCAGACCTGCATCAATCATGCGTTTGGCGGCAGCGGCGGCGGCGAGACTTGCTCCAACGATGACAACATCGACACTACGCATAAGCAATTATATCCTTGATCAGATCTGACACATGAATCACTGGCTTGCCCGTAATTTCCACCAGCATGTTCTGATCTGCCGGGTTTTCAACAATAATGCGATTAAACCTGCGCCCCTGAATCAACCATGCTATTTGTTTTTTGAGATCAAACTGCCCAAGACTATTGCTCAGGCTGCCGATGCCTGTCGGGATTGCGATGCGATGCAGGTCGAGATTCATGCTGCAGCCTGTTGCATGCCTGAGTGCATCATAATGTTTTACCCGTTCAGTATGATGAATATGGAAGAAATACGCATCAATCATGTAAAAATCATCAGGCCCCAGATTCTGCTGTACGGCAGACTCGCAACTGAGGGCAAAACAGTCGGGGGCGGATTTATCATATTCATCAGTCAGCTGAGTTTTCTGCCAGCATGCTGCAATCATGCCGGTTAGATTAATTTTTTCAGGGCAAAGCAAATCACAGGCTCCACACATCAGACATGCAGACAGCTCTTCAGCCATATCCCGTGCATCTGCACCATGTTGCATTGCTCTGGCAAAACCCTGTGCGCTGAATCGGATATCCCGCTTCTGTTGCCACATCGGACAGGAGAGCAGGCAGAGCGAACAGCCATAACAATCAGAGAACGATTTCATCAGAGAATGACTGCCATCAAAAAATCACATCCCGATTCAATATCATGGCCGGATCAGCTTCCTGCTTCAGTTTCAGATGTTTTTCGACTACATCATCACCCAGTGCCCTGCGAATATAACCTTTCATCATACCGCCAAAGCGGTAATAACTGGTTTTGAGTTCAAGCCCGACATCATAAATCTCATTTTTAAATGATTGCAACTGATCGCGGCTATATTCTTCTTTTTCATAGATTGGCTCGAACTCACAGCCATAAGCCCAACCCTCTGCATCCGGTGGAATGCTGGAGAGTTCATAATGCGCCTTGTGATTATCGCGCAATCGGATACCCACGCAATAGAGTGTATAAAAGGGAAAGTGTTTACGACAGACGGCGTTGCCACGAACAACAGCTTCAATAAATTTTTCCCGGTTGGTGGCCAGATCGGGAATCACCATGTGCCGATCACCCCAGTGTTTCCATACTGCACGTGAGAAGATCACCGTGCGGTCCAGTATTTTACCATTCTGCATATGGTGTGCAGGTTGCAGATCAGGAAAAAGCTCACGTTTGCGGCGCTGCAGAAACAGAAGTTCCTTCCATTTCCATGGTTGCCAGCTGAATTTCGCAGCCAGACGCAAGCCAAATATCAGTTCGCCATAACCACGCAGTCTTGGCTTCATGGTTGCCATAAATTCAGCCTCGCGTTGCCCTCTATTCGCATCATCATTCTGACAATCAAATGCAACCAGCAGGGTGATCGCCGAATCCATCATGGTCAGGATACCGCTGTAATCGCAGACCTGAGCCTGATCGATCATCAACAGATCTTCCAGGGCATCGGAGATCGAACTGTAATAAAAATAGTGCATGCGGAGCGGCGTGTAGGTGCGGATTCGCAATGTGGCTTCAGTGATGATGCCAAACTGGCCATAACCCAGAATAATTCGTTCAAACAGTTTGTTATTTTTGTTATCCGAACATTCAATAATTTCGCCGGTTGGCGTTACAACCTGCAGAGAGATGGCCTGATCGGCGCTGCATCCATATTTGGATGAATTCACATCAATACCGCCGACGCCCAACGTACCACCCACCGATGCAGTGAGATTGAGTGGAGCAGAGAGGTAATCCAGTCCATCGCGTCGCAGCTCTTCAGCCAGATGATGCCAGAAGATGCCAGCCTGAGTGCGCACCGTCAGCGCATTTTTATCAATGTGCAGCAGATGACTCATGCCGGTCATATCTAGTAGCACACCGCCAAAGGCCACCGATTCACCTTCGGTGGTCAAACCACCACCCCGAACTGTCACCGGTACTGAAAACTGCTGTGCCGCTTTCATCAAAGCGGCGATTTGTTCGGCATGTTCAGCTACCACCACACCATGTGGCATGCCGTGTGCCAGCCCTCCGGCATCAGTGATATAAAGACCTGTTGCAGTACGATGCTCACGAATTTCAATATTCTGCTGTTTCAAGAAATCTACAAAGTCAAACCACTGCTCTCCATGCCAGCGTTTCGGATTGGTCTGCTGTCGCGGGATACCTATCAAGGCATCCGGAGCAACCGGATCGGTGGGCAGACTGCTTATATTGTGCTCGGCAGTATCAGATAAGGTCAATTCATTCTCCGCAAATGCTGCGATCAGGGCGTATCATTTTTTGAACCAGCCATCGAATGACTGAGGGCAAGATGCTACAGCTGCAATAAGGGAAGGTTAAGCGTGAACTGAATGTGGCCTATGTTTGCGGTAGTGTTTATGAATCATTTGAGCT
>JAJRTX010000037.1 GCA_021545665.1 Zetaproteobacteria bacterium | reverse complement strand
GGTTTTTTTTATATTATTGCCGGGGCATGCCTGTTTTTACAAAAGAAACTTGGCATTCGCCTGGCCATAATCATTGCGCTATCGACAGTTATTGTTTTCGCAGCATTTGCTGTTCACATATTCTCTGGTGGTGAGTTTGAAACAAGAACGCTTATCGCGATGTCCTTGCGTTCATTCGTGTGGACTGTGATTGTTGTTTTTGCTTTCAAAAAGTTGAGACGTTATTGAAGCAAAGTCCTGAACCTGGATTGCGGAATAGCTTAGATGTTTGTGAAAAATACTGCCAGGCAGGTCAAAAAAGCTGACTTGCTCTGAAATACAGATTGATTATAATCGAATGTAATTAATTGCTCACTTATAAGGGTTTGGACAATCATGGGTAAGCCACATGAAGAACGCAAGCAGGAGATCATCGAAGCGGCAATGGAACTAGCGGCGGAGCAGGGAGTGAAGCGAGTTACAACCCAGGCCATTGCTGATCGGGTCGGCATTGCCCAGCCCACTGTATTTAGGCATTTCAAAACGCGTGATGCCATTTTTGCCTCAGCAATTGATTTTATTGCCAGTAATTTATTTCGTGCACTGGAAGCCGTTTTTACTAGCGGAGAACCTGCAGATGTGCGGCTGCAACAGTTGATAAAAAGACAACTGACATTTATCAGTAAAAATAAGGGCCTGCCTCGTTTGCTGTTTTCGGATCGTCTGCACCTGGAATCACCGGCACTAAAGATGGCGGTACAGAAAGTCATGAGCCGTTATGTCTCAAGGGTTGCGGCAATCATTCGGGAAGGGCAGGAAAATGGTTTTTTTCGAGAGGATCTGGATGCAGAAGAAAGTGGCCGTTATGTTGCGGCATTGATTCAGGGAATGATCATGCGCTGGTCGATTTTTGATTTTAGTTTCGACCTTGCGGATGAGTCCGATGGGCTCTGGCGTTTTGTCCACGCCGGGTTGCGAGTTTAATGTGTATTAATGTAAAAGCGGAGTGAAAAATGTGTAAATTAAGCTGGTCTGTTTCAGGACTTTTGTTCGTTGCCCTGATGGCGATGGTTTATAAATTTGTTATTGTCGGTACCGTGGCGCCAGCCAGTGATGGGCGTGAGGCTCTGCTACTGGAGTCCGGGGAACGAGACCTGATTCTGGCTGAAATGCGAGTATTTCTTGCAAGTGTGCAGGCGATTACCGATGGAGTGAGTAATGATGATATGGACAAGGTTGTGGAGGCAGCGCGTTCAGTCGGTGCGGCGGCTCAACAGGCCGTCCCCTCATCCCTGATTGGTAAACTACCGCTGACATTCAAAAAACTTGGTTTTGATACTCATCGACAATTTGACATGCTGGCGCTGGATGCTGAACAGCTGAGTGATCCAGAATATACTTTGAAACAGCTGGCGACGCTGATGAATAACTGTGTTGCCTGTCATGCCAGTTACCGGATTGATACGCTAAATGCAGCAAAATAAAGCATCATTGCCCTTTGCTGCTGGCAAAGCTAAACTGCTAATCGAATCCGGGTTTGAATGATGGCCCGTTATGGTTAGGTGTTTAGCGCCTATGTCGCGGATGAGGTTATGAAAGAAAAACTTGCCCTGATTGTCGATGACTCCCGTTCAGCAAGGCTGGTGTTGCAGCGGATGCTGAAAAAATATGATGTCAGGGCACATACGGTCGCTTCTGCTGAAGAAGCGCTGGACTATCTTTTGCGACACCGGCCTGATGTGATTTTCATGGATCACCTGATGCCGGGCATGGATGGTTTCGAGGCTATCAAGCATATCAAGAAGAATCTGGAAACGGCGACGATTCCGATCATCATGTTTACCTCTCAGAGTGGCGAGTTGTATCTGAGTCAGGCGCGAGCCCTGGGTGCGGTTGATATTTTGCCCAAGGCAACCGCTTCTACCGAACTGCATGAAGCACTGCGCCGTCTTGGTTTGTTAAAGAAGATGCCAGAAACAATCGATGCCAATATTGCGGATGACCAATCTAATAAAGAAAAGAGCGTAAGCCGTTCGATACGCAAATTTACCAGCGATTTTCTGCGCCCCAATAAAATTGACTCGAATGAAAAAGTCATTAGTGAATTACGAGGGATACGTCGCTATCTGGCTGATCAATCCGAGGTTCTGCACCAGAATATTCAGGCTTCGCTGCGCCTCTATAGTGGTAAGCTGCACAAGTCATTTTCAGAAAAGCTGGATGAGAAAATCCAGACACTGCAAAATTTACAACCTGAACCGGAAAAACGTTCCGACCTCCCGCTGCTGCTATTGTTGATATTGTTGTTTGTTTCCCTGTTCTGGAATTATAGTTTGCAGAATAAAATAACAGATGCAGAGTTAGTAACAGCACAGGCGACGGTGAACGAAGAAACATTGCAAACAATGCTGAATAGCCTGGCCGCACAGCAGCATAGTAATGTTGATACAGGTTTGCCGTTGCAGAAACATAACTGGAAGCTGGCAGAATGGGCCGTTAATCAAAATCTGATATTTCCCTATAATGAACTGGCCCTGGGCAGGCAGCGTCTTGCTCAGATCAGGCAACTGTTAAAGATGGCTGAGACAGCCGGTTTCAAAGGCAGGATCATTCTACAAACGCATATTGGTGAATTTTGTTTGCGTGGCAATGTGGAAGAAGGCTATCAACTGGCTGCTGCAGATTTGCCACTGGATCGTTGTGATGAAATCATGAACCCGGCGCAGAGTTCCGATCTGGTTTCCATGCAGCAATCGGTTGAATTTGCCAATTTTATGGCGGTGGCTGCAACGGACTACAATGGTATAAGGCTGGAAGTCAGTAACCTGCCCCGCGAGCAGGCGCTGTATGAATATCCTTCGCTTACGGAGAATGTGACAGCTGGGCAGTGGAACCGGATTGCTCAGCTAAACAATCGAATTATCGCCAGATTGATTGTAGAGGACTGATTTGATTTTTTAAATTTGTAACTGTTCAGATCAACTTCTAATATGACTTATTAGCGTAGGTTGGTGCTGAGCAAACGCGAAGCCCAACAGAATATCCGATTAGCCTGTTGGGCTTCATTTCATTCAGCACCAACCTACAATAATAGCACTACGCTATCAGATTATATTGGTAAAGGTGCTGAATAGTTATCTCAGACCTTGAAATAATCCTTATACCATTCTACAAATTTGGTGATACCTTCTTCAACTGAGGTATCCGGTTTGTAGTCGACATCACGGATCAGATCTTCCACATTGGCGTAGGTAGCGGGTACGTCACCATTTTGCAGCGGCAGCATATTCATTTCCGCCTTCTTGCCCAGACAGTCTTCCAGTACTTCAATGTAGTGCATCAGTTCAATCGGCTGGTTATTGCCGATATTGTAAAGCTGGAAAGGCGCATTACTAGTGGCTGAATCCGGGGCGTCACTGTTCCATTCTGGGTTGGGTTCAGGGATGCGATCCAGCACCCGCACCACACCTTCAACGATGTCATAAATATAGGTGAAGTCACGACGGTGTTTGCCATAGTTAAATACATCAATCGGCTTGCCGGCAAGAATATTTTTGGTGAACAGGAACAGGGCCATGTCAGGCCGTCCCCAGGGACCATAAACGGTGAAAAAGCGCAGACCGGTAGTCGGCAGACGGAACAGATGGCTGTAGGTATGGGCCATGAGTTCGTTGGATTTTTTGCTCGCGGCATACAGGCTGACCGGGTGATCAACATTGTCATGTACTGAGAAGGGCATACTGGTGTTGGAACCATAGACCGAACTGCTGGAAGCATAGACCAGGTGCTCAACGTCATGGTGGCGACAACCTTCGAGGATATTTACGAAGCCAACGATGTTGGTATCCACGTAGGCATGTGGATTTACCAACGAGTAGCGAACTCCGGCCTGGGCCGCCAGGTTGACCACGCGATCAGGTTTATGTTTGGCGAACGTTTCAGCCACTGCTTCGCGATCTTCGAGGTTGATGCGTACATCGGTAAAGCCCTTGTAAGCCTTAACCCGTTCGAGGCGAGCCTTTTTTAGATTAACATCATAATAGTCATTGAGGTTGTCAATGCCGATAACTTCGTCGCCGCGTTCCAGCAGTTGCATGGCCAGTGCCGAGCCGATAAAACCGGCCGTGCCGGTAATCAAAACTTTCATAAACTTGCCCTTAAATTATTTTTTTGTAACCTGCTCTGGAAAGCCTGTTGTTGATCTGTTTACAGGCGACCATCAACACTTTCTTTCGGTAATATGTATTTTACGTCGTATATTACACTGTTAGGTTTACCTAGTTTGCGGATAGTATCTGCACCCATATCAACAAATTGTTTGTGACCAACAGTGATAATGATGGCGTCATATTCACCATCTTTGGGTTCATTAATGACATCAATTTCATATTCATGTTGTGCTTCAGCAGGATCGACCCACGGATCAAACACATCAACGTTTGCGTTATGTCTTTTCAATTCGTAGATAATATCAATAACACGTGTATTTCGTAAATCAGGACAATTTTCCTTAAATGATAATCCAAGGATAAGAATTTTTGAGTCTACAACATGTATTCGTTGTTGGGTCATCAACCTTATAACCTGACCAGATACATATCCACCCATGCCATCATTAATACGTCTACCCGCAAGAATAATATCAGGATGGTAACCGATACTTTCTGCTTTTTGAGTAAGGTAATAGGGGTCAACACTGATGCAGTGTCCACCAACAAGACCAGGACGGAAGGGCAGGAAGTTCCATTTTGTTCCGGCAGCTTCAAGAACTTCGAGTGTGTCAATGCCCAGTTTATTGAAAATAAGTGCCAGTTCATTAATAAGGGCGATATTCAGATCACGTTGGGTATTTTCAATAACCTTTGATGCCTCTGCAACACGAATACTACTGGCTTTATGTGTGCCGGCAGTGATGACAGAACGATATATTTCGTCAACAAAGTCAGCAACTTCTGGGGTGGAACCTGAAGTTACTTTTTTTATGTTGGTGACACGATGTTTTTTATCACCAGGATTAATGCGCTCGGGGCTGTAGCCCAGGAAAAAATCGCGGTTATAGGTTAAGCCAGACTCTTTTTCTATAAGGGGGACACAAACTTCCTCAGATGCACCGGGATAGACCGTAGATTCATAAATAATAACATCATTTTGTTTTACCACTTTACCCAGCATGATGCTGGCATTTTCAAGTGGTGATAAATCGGGTTGGCGATTGGCATCAATGGGTGTTGGTACTGTCACAATAAATACATTGCAGTCCTTTAGATCATCAGTCTGATCGCTGAAGCTGAGTTTGTCAGCTTTGGCAAGCAGTTCCGGTTCGACCTCAAGTGTACTGTCTTTACCCGATTTCAGTTCATTAACTCGACCGCTGTTGATATCAAAGCCAAGGCAATTGAATTTTTTTCCGAATTCCACAGCCAGTGGCAGGCCGACATAGCCGAGACCAATAATGGCGATGCGTGAGGTAGCGAGTTCAAACATATTCTGATTTCCCTAATAATACGTGTATTTTTATATTGCCCAGATTAACCACCAATTATATATCACATATCCCCTGTGAGTATAAGACCATAGTCTTACGCGCGGGTTTATCAGCGGGATAAGCAAGCGTCTATGTGGTGGCTTGCAGCCGATCAAACAGACGATTGGCCGCATTCAGTCGGGTTTGTGTATCGGGCAGATCCCGAATAATGCGTAACTTGTCACTGCCATCCAGTTTATAGCGATCCGGTTGCCCCTGAATCAGTTTAATAATAGTCATGGGATTGATGTCGGGTTGTTCGACAAACAGGATACGCCCGCCAGAATCACCCAGATCGACTTTTTTGATGCCAATTTGGGTTGCCCGGAGTTTGAGTTCGGTGACGTTGAACAGGGTTTTGACCGCTTCGGGCAGCAGACCGAATCGATCGATCATCTCCACCTGTAACTCCCACAGCACCTCTTTATCGGCGGCATTGGCAATGCGTTTGTACATGATCAGGCGTTCATGAATGTCGGGCAGATAGTCTTCCGGGATCAGTGCCGGGGCGTGCAGATCGATTTCAGCACCGTGGAACAGGGGTTTGTCCAGTTCTGGTTCGCGGCCTTCCTTCAGTGCTTTGACCGCTCGTTCCAGCAATTCGCTGTACAGGGTAAAGCCGATTTCTATCATCTGCCCGCTCTGTTCATCCCCTAGTAGCTCACCGGCGCCACGAATTTCCATGTCATGACTGGCCAGTGTGAAGCCTGTGCCCAGGGTTTCGATGGACTCGATGGCATCCAGCCGCTTGCGCGCATCGGCGGTGATAGTCTTGCGCGGCGGGATAATCAAATAGGCGTAGGCGCGATGGTGGGAACGGCCCACGCGGCCGCGCAGCTGATAGAGCTGGGCGAGGCCAAAGCGGTCGGCGCGGTTCATGATAATGGTATTGGCAGAAGGAATGTCGATACCGGTTTCGATAATAGTGGTACAGACCAGGATATTGAAACGCTGGTGATAGAAGTCCGACATCACCTGCTCCAGTTCGCGCTCGCGCATCTGTCCGTGGGCATGACGAATGCTGGCTTCTGGGAGCAATTCCTGCAGTTTGGCAACCTGTTTTTCGATGGTTTGCACGTCATTGTGCAGAAAATATACCTGCCCGCCGCGTTTGAGCTCACGCAGGCAGGCCTCCTTAATCAGCGCCGGCTTCCATTCGGTGACAAAGGTCTTGATCGCCAGACGTTTGGCCGGTGGGGTGGCGATAATGGATAGATCGCGCAGCCCGGACATGGCCATGTTCAGGGTGCGTGGAATGGGGGTAGCGGTAAGGGTGAGAATATCCACCTCGGCGCGCAATGATTTGAAGGTCTCTTTCTGACGCACTCCGAAGCG
>JAJRTX010000036.1 GCA_021545665.1 Zetaproteobacteria bacterium | reverse complement strand
GTGCGTGGATGATGGCAAATCTTTCTGAGTCATCAGGTGGTGTTATTGAGGCTGCGCTTGAATATGGCCGGCCTTTTATGAACAAAGGCGCTGTTGATGTTGATACCGACAAAAAGAGCTTGTCCGAGATATTTGAGCCGCTTGGCGATGAGGTTAATGATTGGTTGATGTGGGTGGCTGGCAACCGCGCCGAACGCCTGTCATCAGAAGATCGTGAACGGCTTTTCTCTGAAGTTGATATAAAAGCACTGAAATCACTTAATTCCGGAATGATGGAGGGTGGGTTCAATCGCAGCAAAGTTTATGAGGCTGTCCGAGAAGAATTTGAAGAGATGAACGATGCCATCGTTAAGATCGGTGTGAAAACCGGTGTAATAACTGCTGATGAAGCAAATATATGGCGCAAGCAGGGATTTTATGTCCCGTTCTACCGTATTGCTGACGACCTGGCTAAAAAGGGAGTGGTTGGGCCATACACTGGCGGTGGGCTTGTTAAGCAAACGGCTTACAAGCGACTAAAGGGTGCTGACATTCCTCTTGGCGACCTTCTGACAAACGTTATTATGAACTGGAATCATATCGTTTCATCTGGATTAAAGAACCAGGCAGCTGTTGAGGCGCTTTCTACCGCTGAAGAAATGGGGCTGGCAGAGCAGGTTAAAGAATCAAATAAGTCAAAAGACGCTGTATTTATTCGAATCGGCGGTAGGAAAACATGGCTTGAGCTCGATGAATCCAAAGAGGGCCAGCTCGTTCTTGAATCGCTGATGTCGCTTAATTATACCGGCCTTAATAACCCGGTGATGAAAGTTGCACGTAAATTTAAACGCTTACTGACCTATGGCGTGACTGCAAGTCCTGAATTTAAGGCGGCTAACCTGTTTAGGGACACTATACAGGCGATTGCGGTGGCGGATATGAGCACGAACATTGCGAAAAATCTGCGCGATGGTTTCAAGGCGACCCAAAAAGACAACAAAACAATTGCAAGAATGACCGCAGGGGGCGGGGCCTTCGGTGATTCAGGGTACATTCATGGATCTGATCCTGAAGCGTTAGAGAGGCTGGTTAAAAAAGATATCGAGAGAATGACGATTTTGGACAGTCCTCACAGAATTCAAAAAATGTGGGATGCCTATCAGGATTTTGGCGCAAGGCTTGAAAATGTAAATCGTGCAGCAAACTTCGAACAGGATCTATCTCGCGGAGAGGTTGATTTACTTGAGGCAAATTTCAATGCCAGGGATCATCTCGACTTCCAGCGTACAGGGGCCTTTGTATCAATAAGAATACTCTCCCAGACAGTGCCATTCTTAAACGCGAGGTTGCAGGGTTTATCTAAGCTTGGCCGGTCTGCGTTTGATAAAAACCAGCAGAAACAGTTTTCTGTCGTTGTGGGAATGTATGCACTGGCCTCTGTCCTGCTTTACCTGTACATGAAAGGTGATGATGATTACGATGAAGCGCCACAGTGGGAGAGGGATGCTTATCACCTGTTTAAAATACCCGGTTCAGACGTAATGTTTAGGCTTCCTCGGCCTTTCGAGGTTGGATTTATAGCAACCGTTGCAGAACGTGCCGTTGAGCAGATGGTTAATGATGAGGTTCATGGCACCTTGTTTTTTGAACGGCTATGGCACGGATTAAGTGAGACTCTTTCGTTCAACCCAATGCCACAAATTGCAATGCCGGCAGTTGAGATATGGGCCAATAAGAACACATTTACAGATCGTAAAATTGAGTCTGAATCAATGAAAAACTTATCACCATCAGAAAGGAAGAGAGCATGGACCAGCGAAACCGCTATTGGTTTGAGCAAAGGGTTCGATGCTATCTTGTGGGATGATGTAGTGCTTTCTCCGCTTCAGATAGAGCATCTTGTCAATGGTTATTTTGGCTGGATGGGCGGTGTAACGCTTGAGTCTACTGATATGATTATTCGTGGCATTGGTCTGGCTCCATCAACACCAGAGCGCAGGATACAGGACTATATGCTTGCCGGAAGGTTTGCCAGGACAGGTCCAACCAGGGGAACAAGGTACACCACTGAGTTTTATAAAACTCTGCGTGATGCGAATAGGGCCTATGCCGACATTAGATTTTCGGCTGACCTTGGCAATAAAGAAAAAGCCATGGATTTGGCCAATAAAAACAAAGATATACTTGCAGTACGCAGAGCTTATACAAGTGCACAGAAAGCAGTTTCAAGAATAAACAAGAGAATAATGGTCATTCGCATGAAGAAAATGCCTGATGACGAGAAGCTTGAGGAAATGGACAGATTAACCCGCATGAAAAACGCGATAACAAAGAAGGTTATAGATAAATCAAATGCTTATATTAGCCAGCCTTAATGCTGGTTAGGCGGTTTTTATTTAGTGAATGTCATCATCAAGAGTGAAGCTTTCTGAGAAAAAGCTATTCCCAAGACCGATGATAAGTACAATAATAAAGCAGGCAGATAAAAATTTTATTGCTTTAAATGCTAGTGGCGGTAATTTTGGAAAGTCCATATTTAATAAAATTAACACATTGGGTCATGTATATGGGAATTGATGTTGAAAATATTGCAGTGGAGGCACACGAAATGGCATTACTCGCAGCAAAAGGACTAGAATCTCACGAAATTATCTGCAGCGAACGATATTCTGGCATTCACTCCGCATTGAATAAAATAACCGCATTCCAGGAAAGTCACAGCAGGGAAGAGGATAAAAACTGGCGAAGCTTCTACAATAGGTTGTGGGGCGTTGCCGGTGTTGTAATCATGCTATTGCTCGGTGTTCTAGGAACGATGAGCTGGTATATCATTACAGGTAAAACATAGTTCACTTTAGATTATAAACAGGAGAAAAAAATGAAAAGATTTATATTTTTATTGTTCATATTCATGTTACCCGGGCTCGTGCTTGCAGAAGGCCCAGAGATTGATCCAAATATCACGCCAAATGCAACCGTTACTTGTAAGCTGCCGATAACGCGCACAGACGGAACGGTATTAAAGGTGGGCGAGATCCCACTGGTTGATTTCTTCGTATCGCAAAACATAACAACCCCCAACTGGCAAGCCGCAGGATCTAATGCGGTAGCTGCGGCTGACAGGGGCGTTAAAGATGCGTCCTGCCAACAGGTTTATGACTTGACCAGCGTTGCTGATGGCCAGTATTACTACGCACTTAAAGCAACTGATTTGCAAGGTAGACAATCTGGCTATAGCTTTGATGAAGTACCCCCGGATTACGTGGCCTGGGTGGTAAAGCGTCTGGCCAGTCCGAACCCACCAACGGGAATGTCAGTAACTTTCAACTAGCACTGGCAGCTTTTTGGGCGTGGCTGGCGCATCGATGGAACAGGGTTAAATCATGGTGGAGAAGATTATGAGAACAATACCGAGTAAAGGCACAAGGCTATCATTGGCTTATGCCATCAGTTGGCTTGCGACAATAGGCTGGTTGGTGTCTGCTATTGCTGTGTTCGCTAATGCGGCTACTATCGAGCAGATACAGGCCGTGGGCGTGACGTTTGACAACTGGAAGGCCACGATGGTTATGGTGCTGGGCGTTTACGCATTAAGCGAGTCTGCAATTAAGGGCGGCGAAGCTTACATGAACCGATGAACATCCCACCATCAATAGGCGTGCTTTTGTCGTTGATAGTAGGCATTGGTATTGGTGCTTATGGAATGAACGCTAGACACGAATCAGCGCAGTTTAAGGCGGATAGAGAGCAGGTAGCTGATGATAACGAGCTAGGCGCTGAGATCAGCACGGAAACAGCTGCGCTCATAGAATCAAGCCCTGTTACAAAGATCGTGATTAAATATAAGGATAAGATAATAAAGGTACCACAGGAGTTCACTGATGAAGAAATTGATACCCTTTGTGTTAATCAGTACATGCCTTCTGACATCTTGCAGCTGGTTCGAAACCAGATCGCAAGAGCGAGGCAGCGGATTGACAACGTGCGAGATCAGTGACATTAAAGAAGGTGATGTTACTTGGGGTGAGTTTGCCGAATATACTTCTAAACTGGCTATAGAGCTAAGTGATTGTGCGGTAAAACTGTTCAGCATATAAAAAAGCCCCGATTAAGGGGCTTTTTATTCATAGGCTACCTACCCATTAAATAGCAATCGGTATCTTGATTGGTTTTTCGACTGGTTCCTTAGCCGTTTTACATGCCATCGCCATACCTTTGGTGATAATTAGCCAGTCGATATTTGAGCAAGGGCTTGTCGTGTCTTTGTTGGAGCCTGGTGCCATGGCCGTAAGCCAATCACTACCAGAAGCCGGACCACTGGCCATACCAGCCTTTGCCGGAACTGCTGGCGAATCCACGGTTAGTACCGCAGAAAAATACACCGGGTTATCTACTGTATAGCCTGTGCTCAGGTCACTGGCAAACGATGTTGCTGAAAACAGCACCATCAATGCAGCGACCAACATACTTGTCAAAGTTTTCATATTACATGCTCCGTTCTGTTTGTTTTTCCAATCATGGAAGTTTGAATATACGCCTTAATCAGCGATAAGTGAATAGATGACCGCGGCCATTATTACTGCCAATATTGCAGCGAGGATGAGCAATATACCCAGCCATTTTGGCTCTGGTTGCCAGTCACCCTCATGAACGTGGTCATACATTACTTTTTTCCAGCTACTTCACCTTCACCCTGTTCGCCTGCCGGGGTTCCGCAAAATCACCATCGGTAATGCTGTCCGGCTCGTTCATGCGATCCGGGTTTTCATCCCTGAAACCATCAAAATCAACCATGCGCTTAGCAACGGACTCGCGGTGTGCCTGGTCACGGCACAGATCTTCATAGTGATCAAGCGTGCCGTATGCGTGGATATCCTTGGCCCGGAGAATGAAGATAGGTTCATCTTCAGGGATCGGCTCATGCGTGAAGGCATTACACAGCATGCCGCTGATAATCACATACTTTGGATCTGTCGTTTCTATAACTTCTGCTTCGTCTGTACTCATTTTAGCTTCCTCTTTTAAGTGCCCAATTATTAACGTGGGCGGTTATTTTTGATCAAAATACCCCATGTACTGTGGTATGTCTTTGCTCAAATCTTTTTTAATGATATCCCGGAATTCATCGCTGGCCTTCTCCATGGTTACATCGAACTTAATTGGCCGAAGGATAAATTCCGGCCTGTCACCAGTAATGATCAGGCTGATTCGCATGGTAAAACCACGCTCTTTAAGCCCGTGGTGTGATTCACAGGTGAAATCAAGATACGAAGGCAGGTTATTTTCGCCGCTGCTGGCATCCAACTGATCCATGCTTGACGCGCTCTCACTAAAACTACCTACCTTGTGCTCAGAATCACTTGTAGTCTTAATGGTCACCTTTCTAATTGCAGCAATACCCGCACTGATCGGAATGCTCTCAACAGATTCATCACTTAATTGAACTATCTCGCGCCAATCTTCAATGAATTCGGCAAGATCCTGCTGTGAAATTCGCTTGTCGAACTTTCTTTTCATTGCCATAAAGGCCGCTGTTGGTTGCAGTTCAAGAAAGCTAGTGTGCTTGCAGTGACCGGGCTTGTCTAAGGTGCCAACATCAAATATTGCATTGGCACGCATATCCTCTCTGTTAATGAAACAGCTTCCGGTGTTCTGCCCGTTGCAGTATTCAATGAAGTCTTTGATGCACTCTGTTTTCATTGAGCCGCGAAATTGATAACGGTACTTCTGGTACTGCTCAAGGTCGTGAATGGTTACGCCAGCTGGCAGTGCAACCGGCTGAGTCCATGTACCTTCTATTTTTAAACCTGCTGCGACAAGTTCTTCAATGCGCCCTAGCGCCTCTCTTGATAATGACATTGTGTTGTTCCTCGTTATTGGTTGATTAAGCTTCTGCTTTTGGTGCTACTTCCCTTTTAAACAGGCCCAGTTGATTGTCTGGGAAGAAAGTCATTTTCCCAGCATTGCCTACGTGCATGGGCGTAGTGGTCTTGTTGGTTTCGCCGCGATGGCCGTATTTTGTTGGCACCTGGAATTGAATAGTATGCGCAATGCCCACCTGGCTACTACCAATGTTCTCAAGATCAAAGGTCAGGACAAGCTTTCCCTTTTTCTCGTGGATCATTACACCCAGCGCCACTTCTGACAGCTTTGAGGCTATCTTCTGCTCGAATACACCACCATCCAGGTGTTGCAGGAAGTGATTAACATCGGTCATGTTGGTTACCGGTTTTTCGTTGTTCTCGCTCATTTTTTTACCTCAGTGTTGTTTTCTAAATTCGTGCTGGTTACGATTCCAGCGACAGTCTTACGTTCTGCCCGACACTCATGTACAAGAGTAAGTGTACGGCTTTGTTTGTGGCTCATGGAATAGGCTTCCATCTGTTGTGGTCAGTTTTCGCACAGCCTCCGCTAGTCCGGCTTATAACAAGACGCGCAGGTTTCACTTTATTTGAAAAGCTCGGTGAACCTGTAAGGTGAGCTTCAATAGTTTTCCTGTTATTCACTAAGCTCGGCCACAATGTGCCAAGTTTCGCTATTTTTCTCTTCTGCCTGCATTATTCCGCACAGCGTTTTTGCGGCTTCGAGCGAATCTTCTGGTAGGGGAAATTCAACTTCCTCGCCTGTGCTGCACACTAAAAACCTTTTAACATCTAAATTTATGTTCACTTAAACACCTCCTCTGTGGCTTTGAGTACAATATCTCTGTCAAGTAAACCCCCTAATTCCGCAAATGCGTCTAGTTCATTTGTATGACCTTCAATTTTACCTACTGCCTCACGCACCTCGATGGCGTAGTGTTGCTTGATTAGATTATCAATGCGTTCTGCGGTTTCTGTTTCCCTGTCAAAACTTATTCCAGACAAACGGTCATTCCTGCTATGGCAAGCAAGTTCTATGCGTATTTTCTCGGTTAGCTCAGTCGGGTTATTGTTCACTTGAACACCTCTGCTGCGGCTTTGAGTGCTAAGTCTTTATAGGGCAAACTTCCAAATGCTTCCACTATCGCCTCACGCACCTTGGTTTCGTAGTGTTGCTTGTCGTGTTGCTGGATTAAGCTGATGATTTGTTCAGCTACAAGGCTTGATTCCATAGCACTATCCTCTACGAGAGCTGTAGCCTTTTCTAATAGTTCGGTCGGGTTATTATTCATTGGTTTCTCCACAGGTGAATAATATCAATAATAATTATCAAAAGGACGCAACCAATAGCTGCTATCAATAAAGCCATTCATTACTCCCGCCCACTAAGGGGATTGAGTTGTTCATATTCCAGATGTTCCGCCAGAATCAATAAAAGCGCCGCCTATTACACCAACTAATAGAGCAATGACAAATACTCCGATAATACTCAATAACACGGGGTCTTCGCGCCAAAACTCAATTAACCATTCAGTCATCATTAACTCCTATACTCGTGATTAACCGGTGTGATGGGTGTTACAAACCTTCTCTAAAATCAAAAATTTCATAACCACAATCACTTCCAAGTGAGCTATCTCTTGCTCCTGCATGAGCTGCTATCGCAGTTTCAAACTGAATGCACTCGTCATCATCATCAACAAGCGGCAAAAAATATTCACCACCAGGATGTCTTAGCATCACAAAATATGGTTTTTCCATAATCTCTCCTGCCCATAGGCAATGTATTCAAACCTTACCCAGCGTGAACGTGCTACTGAGTGCTTGTATCGCACTGCGCCGTCCTATGGCTTTGTTGGGGATTTTCACACACTCCTTGCACTTATAAGCATGCCCGTCAGGGGATCGACAGTTCTTGCCAAACTCATCAAGGTCTTTAATCTTCTGGCAGATACCAGTGCAGCGTTTTTCCATTATTCCCTCCAACCCGGGGTAGACATTGCTCAACATAGTTAATCGAAGTGCTATGCAGTAAATTTAATCTCACCTGACTCAATCCAGTGCGTTTTCATGCCCTTTGGCAGAGTCGGCAATTTTTTAAGCGTGGCAAATATCAGGATGGATTCATATTCTGGCATTACCTGGCTGATCCAGCCCATAAACTGCGCCCTGCTTGAAACATCGAGCACATCCATTCGATCAATGATCATAATGCCCAGTCCTGAAAGATT
>JAJRTX010000035.1 GCA_021545665.1 Zetaproteobacteria bacterium | reverse complement strand
TCGCCGCCATAAAACGGTCTCGCCTCTCCTGAATGTATCTACGCGTGCAATGTGTTCAATACAGTTGATGCCTGACATCAACCTGAACCCTGTACGCTTCGTTGACAGGGGAAGCCATATCAGCCCGCATTATTCATGAATGCTGCCGCGCCCTTGCTTGTTCCTTTACCCGCAACGAATCCCTCGTCGGTCGTCCGTATGCATGGTTACGCACCTCCTCCTCGGAATCCGTTACGAACAAAGGTCCTGCGCAATCATCACGGCGATTCATGAATAATGCGGGATAGTTCCTATTTTTTTTCACCCAATTGAATATGCAGCAATCCCAGAAGATTGCCATCCGGTTTGGGCACGAAGCCTGAAACACGAGGGCCGGTTACAGAGATAACCGGGTCGTACCATAGCGGCAGATAGACCAGATCGTCCTGCATCTGCTGCGCCACCTTTGCATACAGTACCTTGCGTTCATGCTGTCCGTTTGCAGCAGCTGCCTGATCCAGCCATTTATCCACATCACTATTGGCATAACGACCCCGGTTTGCACCTTTGGGCGGCCACATGGATGAATGCAGAATCCAGCGGTAGATATCTGGATCGGTAATGCCGACCCATGCCAGCGAGAAAACCTGAAAATCACCGCGTTTGATGCGGGCATAAAAACCGCCCCATTCCAGTGATTCAATTGAAACTTTTATGCCGATTTCACCCCACATGGCGGCAATAGCCGTAGCCAGACGTAAACGGGTCGGGTCGGTACTGGTGCGGTAATTCAGTGTGAATCGGACGCCATTCTCTGCGCGGGGAAACCCGGCTGCATCCAGTAACTCTTCTGCTTGAACTCTGTCAAAGGGAAGAGGTTCTAACTGTGACGATGCCCAGTGACTTGTCGTCAGGACAGTTTCGGCCAGAATCGGCAAATCGGCAAATAACGCTTTTTTCAATTTACCCCGATCCAGCGCCAGTGCCAGCGCCCGGCGTACCCGTATGTCCTTAATCATTTCATCCTGCATATTCAGGCCGATATAGGAAAATGTGGTTGAAGGCTGAGTCTGGATTTTCAAATTTTGTTGATCCTGAATGTAAGGAAGTAAATGTGGAGGTAAGTCATTCTGGATAAAATCCAGTTCACCTCGGGTCATTTTCAACACTCTGGTGACCGGATCTTTAACACCTGAGAAACGTATGCTGGAGGCACTGCCCTTATCATCTACCACCCTGACCAGGGTCAATATATTTTCATGCCATGTTTGTAACTTATATGGCCCGCAACCAATCGTCTGATGGGCTTGATGAGGTGCCGAAGCAATTGCTTCGGGAAGGATGCCGATATTTAACCGTGTCAGTAGTGATGCATCCGGTTTATTGAGGTGAATCACCACAATATTCTCAGACTCGGCATCAATAGATGCAATCGCTGCAAAGCTGGCTTTGAGCGGGCTGATCAATTCGGGATTCAGAATCGCCCGAATCGTGGCAACCACATCAGCCGCCGTAAGCGTAGAACCATCAGAGAACTTCACACCCTGACGCAGATGAAAGCGCCATAGCAGAGGTTCCGGATTTTCCCATCGCTCGGCCAGGTCAGCCTGCACATTGAACGCATCATCAAGCTTGAGCAGGCCGCGATGGATAAAATCCTGCACCTTTGCCGATGCCGCATCGGTGGCAAAACGTGGGTCCATGGTGATTGGCATCTGGGCCAGGCCGACGCGCAACAGTCCCTGCTCCGCGTTGCCAGAGTTGCAGGCGGAAAACAACAGGCTTGTGAGTACAAGCGCAATCAGCCTCATGATTTAATCCAGTACGACATGACCTCAACATGCCCTGCAAAAGGAAACAAATCCAGCGCCCTGAGCGCCGCCAGCGTATAGCCATGCTGTTTGAGCAAAGCCCCATCGCGGGCTCCGGCTGCCGGATCGCATGAAATCATGATGATTCTAGCTGGCAGCAGCCGCATAATATTACTGCAAATCCGTTTGGCGCCTCGGCGCGGAGCATCGAGAATCAACACATCAGCGCCTATAAATAGCTCCATATCAAAATCCTCAAACAGATTCGCCTGAGAGAATTGGGCGGCAACGCCTAGTCTCTTCGCATTGGCGTTCGCAGCAAATACGCTGGTCGCATTCAATTCCGCCCCGAACACAGCCGCACCTGTTGCTTTGGCCAGCGGTAAAGACAGGTTGCCAATGCCGCAAAACAGGTCTGCAATACGATGAACTGATCCGCACCAGTGTTGAATCTGGGCAATCATCTCGTTGTTTCCCTCAATCTGCCCCTGCACAAAATCATCCGGGCCAACGGTCATTTGGATCTGTTGCTCACCGACAGGTAAAATATCATGGAAATGCTTTACAGGTTTATGCAACGGACGGGTGATGCCGTCATGTCGCTACCACCATTGTGCAGACATGGAAAGCTTTAGTTTTTCTGCATCAACAACGGGGCGAGACTGGCCTTCCAGTATGATATGCATACCGTCGCAGAGCTGTACAGCCTGCACCGAATCCAGGCCGGCAAGCTCCAGTTTTTTTTCAAGCAGGCCATGCAGTTCATTTAATTCGGGAGTCGCCACCATGCAGTGGTTGTGCCGAACCAGCTGGTGACTGGCAGCTGCGAAATAACCCAGAAATAATCCCTGCTCATCAGACCCGACCGTCCAGCGCAGACGTCTGCGAAAATGCTTGCCGACAGGGTTTACAGCTATCCATTCCGTATCAGGTTGTTTAAGGGCCTTGAATGCATGCGAGACCCAGCCCGATTTAAGCTTAGCCTGATCGTCGTCCCCCAGAAATTGCAATGCACAGCCGCCACATGTTTCAGCCACCGGGCATGGAGCACTTATGCGTTGGGGAGCGGGCTGGATAATTTCGATGATTTTACCGCGCTCAACACCTCGTCTGCGCAACAGGATTTGAATCTGTAACAGATCCCCGGGCACTGCATTGGGCACCAGAACAGCTGTTTCCCCATTTCGAATGATGGCTTCGCCTCCGGGCAGCAGACGCTCGGCTTTTCCCTCAATTAACATGAACTAAATAATTCATAATTTATCCAGATGATCAAATTGTTGCAAGAAACCCGGCTTTGTGGGTTTTAAACCTTTACTCTGAATTAGTAACTTGAATAACTCCCCCATGCCAAAAGGCATCAGCATGCGCTTGGCATGCGCCATCAGATGCAAACTCTCCTTATCATGAAGACCTGCCAATGATTGTATAAAAGCCTGCACCGATGGTGATTGCGCCAGCCAGCCGCCCTGCGACATCCACAGCAGAGATTCAAGGCCAACAGCTTCACCTGCCCGTTTCAGGGCAGTAAAATCTACATGGGCAGTGATGTCCTGCTCTCCGGGATTCGCCAGCACATCTTCATTGACCTGTTGTTTAACATGGGCAAGCAGGCTGCCTTCGATACGACCCGGACGATAATATTCCTGCTGCGAATAACCGTAATCCACACAAAATACGAAACCACTCTGCACCAAGGCAGCTAAATCCTGCTGCCATCTTGCCAGATTGGGATTCCATTCACTGAAATAACCATCCGGCATGGCATCCAGAATATGCCGGGAAATATCCGGTCCGTCCGTCAGTGGCTGATCTGCATCCTGCCAGTCGAATCCATCTGGACCTGTAATCACACCACGTTCAAAAAACTGATTCTCGGACCAGCGAAAACAGCGAACCGGAAAGGCATCGGGCAATTCATTGCTCAGGGCAATGATATTCTCCAATGGCTCAAGTTCAACCAGCGAAGCAAGCAGCTCTATTTCAAAGTCGCAACGGTCGAACAACGCCCTTTGCCTGTCCTGTAACCGGGCACTGCGCTCAACAGAGATGATGCGGTTGGGCAATGACATGGAAAACCGGGAAATTATGTTCAGGGTTGAAACCAGCAGCTTGCCACTGCCGCCACCCTGTTCCAGCAGGATCCATTGCTCAGGCTCGCCCATTTGCTGCCAGGCCCAGAAAATCAGATCGGCAAAGCCCAGTGACAACCACGGGCCCAAATCCGCTGCGGTTACGAAATCACCTTTGGCCCCGAAAATGGTTTTTGACTCATAATAACCCCGTCCCGGTTCATACAATGCGGGCTGCATAAATGCGTCAAAAGGCAAAAAACCACCGGCATCTTTTATGCGCTGTTTGATGATAGATTCAAGGCTTTGAGAGTCCGACATGGTTGACGCTTTTATCCCCCCGGATTAACTTGTCGAACATCCTAAACAAACGAAGAGGAATATCGATGGCTTCTGATCTTATAATTCATGTTAGCGACGAAAGCTTTGATGCTGATGTACTAAAAGCATCCGGCCCGGTCGTGGTTGATTTCTGGGCTCCATGGTGCGGCCCTT
This sequence comes from Zetaproteobacteria bacterium, assembly GCA_021545665.1. Next base: position 6,361 of record JAJRTX010000035.1, on the reverse strand, counting down.
GCAAACAAATCGCACCAATTCTGGATGAAATAGCTGGCGAGAAGCAAGGCCAGGTCACAATTGCTAAAATTAATATTGATGATAACCCCAATACACCGGGAAAATATGGTGTTCGTGGTATCCCTACCCTGATGCTGTTCAACGGTGGTAATGTTCAGGGAACCAAGGTTGGCGCTGTTAACAAGGCCAAACTGAACGAATTTATCGACGAGCATCTCGACTAATTCAACATTGCATCTATTTAAGGCAGGGGCTCCCCCCTGCCTTTTTTGTTTTTATAACCTCAGCATTCTACTGCGCCAGGCATTTGAGCCACTTGCAAAAGTCTGGATGACAACTTCCGGCCTTCGATTCAAACGGTCAATGCAATACATGTGTTAAATCTCTCTGCCGAAGTTTCAAAGTTCAGAATATGTCTCGGGCGTAAAACTGAACAAGTCTATTTGTTGCTAACACCTTTGGGTCATCGCAACGATTTATACATAATCCGGGTTGAACCCCTTGACTCTCATCTATACACATGAAGATTCCGCATATGGCCGAAATCAATCCCCTCCCCATCGCAACTGAAATCCTGCAATCTGTTTTATCACACATGCTGCCCGCCGGTGCCGATGATGGTGATTTATACCTTGAGCACACATGCTCAGAATCACTGGCCCTGGAGGAAGGACGGGTAAAACATGTTTCGGCATCCACTCATCAGGGACTGGGTGCACGCGTGATCAAGGCTGAGTCAGCCGGTCATGCTTTTACCGACAGACTGGAGACCTCAGCACTGATGCAGGCTGCCCGATCAGCCCGGGCCATCGCGGAGAGTGGCACAAACCCTGCGCCGGTTGCTATTTATAATAAGCGCCCTGTCCCGAAATTATATCAGTCGGAAAATCCGGCGACCGGAGTTACATTCAGTACGCGTAAGGATTTACTTGAGCGCCTCGATACGCTGGCTCGCAGTCTCGACCCTCGCGTGCAGCAGGTTTTTGCCAATGTTTCCTCCTCATTTTCCGATATTCATATCATCCGTATGGATGGTGCCCATATTCATGATGCCAGACCACTGGTGCGGCTGAATATTTCAGTTGTAGTCGAGCAGAATGGCAAGCGGGAAACCGGCAGTGCCGGCGGTGGTGGACGTTTTTCTCTGGATCGAATGATGCAGGGCGAAGAGGCCGAAAAACTGGTCAGGGAGGCTGTTCGATTGGCGCTGCTGAATCTGGATGCACATGCAGCTCCAGCAGGCTCAATGCCGGTTGTGCTTGGCCCCGGCTGGCCCGGCATTTTACTGCATGAGGCGATTGGTCATGGCCTGGAAGGCGATTTCAATCGCAAGGGCACCTCTGTTTTTTCAGAAAAACTAGGCAAACAGGTGGCCGCTAAAGGCATAACAGTCGTTGATGACGGCACTATAAATGAACGCCGTGGATCACTGACTGTTGATGATGAGGGCAGCCCCACCACACGCACTGTGCTGATTGAAGATGGTATTCTGATCAGCTATCTGATGGACAGACAGAATGCTCGACTGATGGGTATGCAGCCGACAGGTAACGGGCGGCGTCAATCCTATTCACATCCGGTGCTGCCGCGCATGACCAATACCTTCATGCTGGCAGGCCCGGATAATCCGGACGATATCATCGCCTCACTGGATCGCGGCATTTACGCTGTGAATTTTGGTGGCGGACAGGTAGATATCACATCCGGCAAATTTGTTTTCACTACCTCCGAAGCCTATTACGTTGAAAATGGAAAAATTCAGTATCCTGTCAAAGGAGCCACATTGATTGGTGCCGGACATGAAGTATTACAAAAGGTTTCCATGATCGGCAATGACTTGGCTCTTGATCCGGGTGTCGGCACCTGTGGCAAAGGCGGCCAATCGGTGCCGGTAGGTGTGGGTCTTCCGACAATTCGCATTGACAAGCTCACAGTGGGCGGAACCGAATCATGAACATTAATCAACTGAGCAAACAACTCATCGAAGCTGCCGCAAAAGCCGGGGCAGTACATGCCGATGCTCTGGCTATTTGCAATACCGGAGACTCTGTCAGCATCCGCAATGGTGCTGTTGAATCTATAGAACGTGAAGATGCGCAGGGCATCGGTTTGCGGGCTTTTATCGAAACACCCAAAGGCCTTGCTGTGGCCACGGCTTCCACATCCGACATGTCCGAACAAGGCCTTAAACAGCTTGCAGCTCAGGTCATCGCCATGGCACAAATTTCAGAACCGGACCCGGATGCTGTGCCCCCTGTGGGGGCGGATCACCCAACAGATAAAGAACTTGCCGACTGGTCGGAGCAACATACGGACAATGGCTGCGGCTGGAATATGGAACAGGCAAAAACTGCAGCTCTGGAATGTGAGGAACATGCACGCGCCTACTCTGAACTGATCACCAACAGTGAGGGTTCTGAGGCAAGTTTCGGCAACAGCCAGGTCGCCTATGCCTCATCCGACGGTTTTGCCGCCGAGTATGGCAAATCCTCTGCTGCGCTGAGTATTTCTGTCATTGCCGGAACAGGCGATGGCATGCGAGGTGACTATGCCTGGCATCGCACACTGCATGCCGATGCTTTGCGCAGCCCGAAACTCATCGCTGAAGAAGCAGCGTCAAGAGCAGTGAACAGCCTGAATCCGGCAATCATGGAAAGTGGGCCAGTCAACGTAGTTTTCGAACCACGCATCGCCACTTCCCTGCTTGGACATCTGATCAGTGCAATTAATGGCCGATCTGTTTTACATCAGACCTCTTTTCTAGGCGACAGTAATGGAGAGATGATTTTCCCCGGTTTCGTAAACATTGAGGATCATCCTAATCATGCTGACGGTCTGGGCAATCGCCTGTTCGATGGCGAAGGAACCAAATGCACACCTCGCACTATTATTGAATCGGGCCGTTTGACCGGTTTTCTTACTGACCGATATGCCGCCAGACGCCTCGGTCTCCAGGCTACAGGTAACGCCCGGCGCGGACTGACCGGAGATATTGGTATTGGCTCATCCAACTTAATCTGGCAGCCCGGAGAACAGGATCAGTCTACAATATTGCAGAACATAGACACGGGGCTTCTGGTCACGGAACTGATCGGCTTTGGCATTAACGGTGTAACCGGAGATTATTCCAGAGGTGCCGGTGGTTTTCTGATTAAAGACGGAAAAATAGCCGCCCCGGTTCAGGGCATCACCATAGCCGGAAACCTGAAAGACATGTTCGCCAATATAAGCTACGTCGGTTCAGATCTAACCTGGTTCGGCTCCAGCGCCGCCCCCAGCATAGCCATCTCCGGCATGACCGTAGCGGCCTGATCGAGAAACCACACTGGCAAGAAATCATAAGGGATCGAAGCAACAGGGCAATTAAGTATTGCATCCCTGGAACTCCCAAATGAGGCCATTCAGCGTTGCTCGTCGTTCATTTGGATTCACCATTGTTACTCCTCACGCCTTGACTGGCCTTATTTGGGACAGCAGCGCTTCGATCAGAATTAGTATTAACAGACCCTAAGTAAAAATAAGGGAGTTTGGTTTCCAGGCGGGCATCGTTTACATGTTTGCCAACTGTGAAGTGGTAAAGGCTTTGCCATTCACCGCCCTTGAGCCCAAGTATGTTATGCATCGGATCATCAAGAAAACAACCAATGCCGGTACCTCGCAGATCGTGAGCCTCTGCTTCCAGATAGAGCACCTGACCGATCAAACCGGTTTCCCAGAACAGTCTGGGATACATCGAAGGGGTTTCCATTAAAACAGGATCAAAGTGGGCCAGCATACCAAGGGAGAAGGCGCTATCACCTGCAATGGCCTGTGCGCAGCTCACCGATTGCGCCCTGGCTCTGAAATCGCCCGTTTGCAACAGGTATAAAGGCAGGCCTTCCCTGACTTGAAACCAGTCAAAACTCGAATGCATTCGGTTTTTCAACGATTCAAAATGCCCGGCATTCCGCACCAGCATATAAAGGCCCGGCTCAAGGTCATCCACGGCATGAACAAATATGGCGAGATGAACCTGAGGCTGATAAGGAAACACATCAAAAGGACAACCGCTTCCCGGCAGGGTTTTCTCCAGCATATCGGTAAAAGTGGACAACTCTGTCCGGCTCTTCTGCCGGTCAAATTTTTGTGCGCTGCGCCTCTTTCTGATAATGGCTTCAGCAGCGAGCGAGGAGCTGAAATAATGATGAGCGGATTTCGAGTAGTTCGAAGTTTCAGGGAAAACAGAATCCTCTGTCTGGCTTGCCTTGCGAACCATCTCGATGATTTCCCAGTCCACATGCTCCGGGCTTAGCTGATTGGGATGGTGCTCATATTCAAGTTCTTCCACAGAGCTGAACCATTCCGATATTTCCTGTGCGTCGTCATGTTTACTGTGCACCCAACAAAGGCAATCAGCATGTTCCGGCTCGCCTTCCACCCACTCCAATTGATCAAAGCCCAAAAACTGATCCAGTGTTTTTTCAGAAACCTGTGGAATAATCGTCATCTTCCAGCTGTTCAGATTACAGGCAAAACGCAGCGCCCCCAAGGCATGCCCCAGATCATGCTGGCAATATCGAAATGCCCGCTCGCCATACTTCCAGGCCTCCCGCCAGGGGATGCTGGTCAGAATAATTCCGAAACCCCCGCAATCGTTAAGCCCTGCTGCCTGTTTCCGGTCAACAAGAGCCCTCTCTTCGAGAACATGCAGATAAGGATTGTAGTGGGTAATGCAAGCCTGCTGGTGAGGCAGATCAGGTAATACCAGATAACATTCCGTTGGATGTAAATTACCGCTGGAAGGATTCATCCTTAGCGCCCATTCGGACGTGTCGATTTTTTTCCAGGCCGAAAGTCCCATGCTCAATTCCAGCATATGAGCAACGGATTCGATAGAAATCAAATCCGGCAAATCTTCACGGGATTCGTAAAGCGCTGAATAAGGCAGTCCCCGATCCTCATCAATCAAAGGCAGTTGAATCTGGGGAGCCCCCTCAAATAATCGAAAGGGAACTGGCTGATTATTCCAATCCATATATCCCAAAGACCGAGCATAACGGTGAGCATGATGTTTGGTTTGCTCATGATAAGCTTTGACTATCTCGCATCTCTTTGATTGATCCATGCTCATTCCTGTAATCCACTCCAATCATGCCGGGAAATAGCTTTATGCCTTCATTTACCTTTGATCGATTACCTTTCCAAGAAAAAAGAAAGCGTCCCCTTCAACCTTGTTATGTTCCTGGGCTAGCATAAATTGTTTTGAACACTAATTTTATTGCTCTTGTTGCTGAGTTTTCTAATGAGTGATGATATTCAGCCATATTATCCATTTCACCTTCTGGGAGAAATGTTGATTTCCCTTCACATGAAACATGAACTAAAGCGTTTCTAGTTTTTCTTAACCACTCTAATTCTGGGTCTTCATTAAAAATCACCTTTGAATTGGAGCGATAGTCGCCTAGTTCGGTATCTCTTATAGTTGCATCAATTGCTGCATGCGCAAGAATTATTACAGAAACCCAAGCTCCAGCACAAAATGCAGTTTCAATATCATAAGTAATCAACGTACCTTGTGGACTAAGTAAATAAGATCCTATTGGATGATACTCAGTTTCCTCAATTTTGCGTAACAAACTGTATCTTTCATTCCACAATGTTTCGGAGACATGGTCTGAATAAGCCATTCAAGGAACTCTCAAAAGATCATAACGTATTAATTCACATGCACATTTGCAGTGGGGACCTCGAACGGAAAATGTGTCAATGTGAAATTGCATTGTTATATGTCTATTCATTTAAAGCGATCTAATTCCACGCTTCTCATACACGCTTCTCGGAACGTGTTCATAAATGCCCCACATATCTTGCTTCTCGCCTGTACTTAAAAAAATGCGTTTATCACGGCTGCAGATATGGCGAACGCGATCCTCAGTAATATTATTCCAACTCGCTATAGCTCGTGTTGATTTAAATTGATCTCCGTTATCTGGCTCAGATGTAGTATTTTCCTTCAACCATTCATAGACACGTTTACATTCAATTATTTGCAATGCTTTGTCATGTGTGTACTGAACTAGCCAAACCATTATTCCGGCTATTGCTCCTCCTGCACCACCAATAATTACTCCATCTGCAATTGTTGTCATTCTTCTATTCCTTCAGTACACATAACTAAGGAAATATGAGTGCTTGCCTTTCCACATATTTCCCTCCTTTAGGTGGATACATTTTCCACTATATTTCGCGGATTCAATTCGTAAGTGCAACTTTGATGAGCGTTTGAAAGAGCAAACTGCGGTAGCAGCCTTGCGCTTTTCAAACACGACTTATCAAAGGACAAGAAATGAACTACACGCAGCTTACCCAGGAGCAACGGTAT
>JAJRTX010000034.1 GCA_021545665.1 Zetaproteobacteria bacterium | reverse complement strand
GATTGATTGGCCTGCGTCTTTGTGGTTTCTTGCATTTTCACTGAGTGTTGATATCAGTTTCCGAGGTTGGGCCTTGACTGTACTGGCATCATCACTCAAGAAAGAAACAACCACTGAAAATGAATCAGTTACTCACTAAAATGGGGAACAGAGAAAAATGAAGAATAATTCCGCCGTGGAGGCGAAACCAAATTCCTTGGATTATACTTGACGTTGCAGTATATTACAGTACATTTGCAATGCCCCTCAAACGGTAGTTAGACTCACGAAGGGATCCATGGCCATTACCAAGATCGAGATATTGACTTTTCACATCAATTCCGGACTACGCGGCTCGCGGCGATAATTGGCTATCTTCGCGAGGTGACCGTGGCCAATCCCCACTGGAGCCATTACCAGGACCTGCTGGCTCAGATGGCCATCGCTGTTGAAAACTATCGTAGTTGTTGAACAAGGGGGGGGGAGATGAACAAGATTTACATGATGATTAAGGAGCCTGCCTGATGCCTACAGTGGGATGGATACAGGAAACAGCGATAGATCGTTACTTGGAGCGTGGTAGTCTGAGCGAGCAATATCCGCCAACGCCCGTGATGCACTTTTGCCCTTATTGTAAAAGGCAATTTGAAGACAGCAGAGAATTATCCATACATATTAGTGTCGATCACCCTATCGAACTACCATTGATATTTGTTCGCAACAGAACGGCACTTTCTGAACAAACCATTCGATCCCCCATCAGCAAGGATGATATCAATCTAACGCACGTTAATCGAATCAGGGTAAGCAAGGATGGAGGAGAGCCCAGGGAGTGGTCGCCAGATGATTTGAAAAAACACCTCTCAGGCAACGAGAACGGACACTATTCAATAACACTGTCGAATAGTGATCCAAGCAACGACCGAACCGTAGAAGCAAGTTACGTTGTCAGAATTAAGATCGCTGACCAAGCGGAGCTTGATGCAGTTGATAAGTGTTTCATCCAGGTGCTGGCTATCGATGATGTCAGAATGAGTAATGTGCGTCGCTTTTCCGATGCCTGTGCCGAATATCCCGGTGCGGATGAATATGCCAGTGCGCTTGCTGTGTATGTGACGGGTGTTCTGATCAAAGATCAAAATGAAAATACCGGTGTTTCCAGACCGTTTTCCGATTTCAAGGAAAAGATGCAGCAGGCTCTTGAGACGTTGCGTGATTTTGACCGACGTATCCCAAGAGTAATATGTGCTTCAATCAAGTTCAATCTCAATGACTTTAACAATCCATCCCCCTCATCTGGTGCTGTATTACTCGATGCGGCAATTGAGTTTTTCACTGCAGTGGCGCATGGGATTACGATGCCGTTGACTAGCATGGATTACATGCTGGACGATAAAAGAGAGTTACCGGCGTGTCCAATTGACCGTGATTCATTCGATCTTCTGGGAGTCTTCAGAAAAATACTTTGCTGTAATGCAGGTCGATCGCTGATCGGGGAGCTATCGGCATCTGTTAACAGTAAAATGTTATCGGATTATGATCTTTCCAAACTACGCGTCATGGAAGCGCTCGAGGTAATTCAAACTGAGGGTGCTTTGGCGGGAAGGCCAATATTGGAGGATCTGGCAAATGATCCGATATTTGGTAGTTGGGCTGAATCACAACTTGCAGGCAAGAGGTAAATAATGATTGCTGAAGATGAGGCGAAACAAGTGCCTGAAATGACGACTGTGCCAGAAAAGGAAAGACAAGAAAAGGAAAAAGAGAAAAAGGACGTCTTCAAACCAGAAGACCTGAGGTCGTTGAGCGACTATTACCAATTCAAGAAAGTAGCGGCCACACGGTTTTTGAACACATTAAAGAAAAACAAGATAGCAAAGTTTAAAGATGATGATTTTCAATTTTGTCTCGATTGTCTTGATGAACAGGATCCGGAGTTTGCAAGAACTCTGGGTCTTCTTTTTCGTGCGGCGAGTGACCAGTCATCATTGGCGAGACAATGCATAACGTTTGCATCGCAAGCATGCAGACAGGAATTGAGTAAGCACTACCAGATAGATCTTGATTTGAACAAGTCCGCGAACGTTGTGTTTGAGGAAATGTTCCGCTGTCTCAAACCCGGCTTGACCGCTAAAAAGGTAGACGGTCGAGCAGTAAATCTGTTGAAGGCGGTTGGCATCTGGAAGAGCCATAGCAGAAATCTGGATGAGGTAGAGACTGTCGGATTCCTCATAAAGGAGCTTCTTTCCAAGAAAGCGAATAGAAATAGAGGGCTTCCTGGTATATTCGAAATCCTTTTCAGGCCAGCGAACAAAATTAAGGCAATGATCGATATGATGAAGGTTGCCGAACATGGTTTGATCAAGGCGCAATACGCGCGGGATGCAGAGATACGGGAAAGACGCCAGAGAGACAAGGAGTTCAGGCGTGCACAAGATTATCTGAAGCAGCTAAGTGATGCCAGGGATGAACTGAAAAGGAAAGAGGAGGAGATAGCCGGCCTGAGGGCGAAGATAAAGGTATCCGAGGGTAAAAAAGCATCTCTTGAGAAAAGAATCGAGCAGCAACAAGCGATCAATGCCCATGGGGAAAGCGAATTGAAGGGACGTTCTAGAGTATTCCTGGAAAGGAAATTGGATCCGCTTCTTAAAACAGCGCACGAATTTGCCGAACTGGACCCTCCAAGAAGGAGTATTATCGTTGAACGCTTGGAAATAGCCAGAGAGGAAATCAGGGGAGAAATCGAATGGCTAAGATCTACGGTTTAGATTTTGGTACAACCAACTCGCTTGCATCCATTGTCGTAGGTGATAAGGTCCTGTCATTGGTCAACGAAGATGATCAGATGCCGCATCCTTCTGTCATTCGATACCACGGAGATGAGGTGGTCGTAGGGCGGGACGCTAAGAATGCCATTGAAACGACTGATGTGGGTGTCATAGGTGATTTTGTCCGCTCCCCTAAACGCTACTTGGGAAGTGGTGAGAAGATCCACGTTGGTGGCGCGGCGAGGAGTGTTAGCGATGTCGTGGCCGAGATATTGAGGTATGTTCGTGAAGATGCTCGTCAGCGTAACATTGTCGGGGAATCATTTGAACGGGCGGTAATGACGATTCCTGTCAATGCAGTTGGGCGAGCCCGTCGCGATCTCCGTGAGGCAGCCTTGAGGGCAGGAGTTCATATTCACCAGTTTGTGCAGGAACCTTTTGCGGCTTTATATGGCTACCTGAGGTCTAAACCTGATTTTCGAAGGCGGCTTGCCGATCTTGAAGGCCAGATCGTTCTGGTGTTCGACTGGGGAGGTGGAACCCTGGATCTGACATTGTGCAAAATTACCAAGGGCATGTTGGTTCAGATACAGAGTAAGGGGGATAACACGGTAGGAGGAGACAGGTTCGACGATCGGTTGATCCAATACGCCAAGAATCAGCACATGAGGTGCTATGGTATCGACAGTCTTTCCAATGAATTTCCGCATGCCGAAGCAAAATTGATCGCGCAATGCGAGACCGCAAAGATAGCACTTTCGGATAGGTCGAGCGCCACGATCGCCGTGGCGCATTACCTTAAGTCGGATGGACCTGATCATACCTTGGAAGCGAAAGTCACCAGGGAAGAGATGATCGAATTGACGAGAGATATCGTCGACGCAGGGATGAAAAACATAGATGAAATCCTTGAATCAACCGGAGTGAACCAAGCTTCTATAGCCCTATGTCTGGCCACGGGCGGGATGGTTCGAATGCCCTATATCAGAGAGCGACTCTTGGAGCGATTCGATTCACTTCGCGTTCCGAAAGTAGCTGATGGAGACAGGATTATTTCGCAGGGTGCGGCATGGATAGCCCATGACGGGGTGCGTCTTACGCTTGCCAAACCATTCGAGCTATTACTGGGGAATGATAATTACTCCACGCTGATAAGTGAGGGAATGGAGCTTCCTGTTGAAAATAAAAATTCCGACTTTTCTTTCGAAGCTTACTGTGTAGATCCCCGTGACGGATACGGGAAATTTCAATTTGCCAGGCCACTATGGCCTGATAAGAACCTATCAGGAGACCCAAGAAGAATTTACGCGACTCTACTTGTTGCTGTAGATGAAGATGCTGTGCCATTGACCGAGCGGCTCAAGATCGACGTAAAGATCGATCACGATCTAGTGGCAACAGTGACGGCAAGCTCGTCAATGGTAGGACACCATTGCGTTCGTGAAATCCATAACCTGGAGTTTGGGTTGTCTATGGGGCAAGGTGTTAAAGAGCAAGCGAATTCATGTGATAACAAAGGCCAACGAGATTACGAAGTAAACCTTAATCGGGAAGTAGGCGCCATTAAGTTCCGTTCAAATATTGTAAGAGGTAATCAATCCTGGGATCTGGTTCCCGGGGATTTAGTTAAAAAATACAAAAATAGATTGCCGAAGCTAACGATCAGGCAGCATTATGAAGAGATGTATTACATTCCTTGTTCACTATGTCAGAGGTCTTGGAACCAGATTAGACTGGAGGGTAGTGAGAATTGTTCGTGCAAGGAAGGGTCAGTAAAGGAAATAGATGCAAAGATACGGAAGGCCAAGATGGATGAATGGCAAAATTTGCTCCGATCAGAAGAGGAATCCGTTAATGATACTGGGTATTCTGTCATAAAGGGCGCTGATAGTAAAGGAATCCAATAATGCTCCCACGGCGGAATTATTCTTCATAAATTAATTCAATAAATCAATGCGCTGCAAGCGCACCATTACCTGGGCGCACTGCCAAAGATCGGGCATACGCTATGGTATGTTGCAAGCTACCGAAATGAATGGCTGGCATTGCTCAGCTTTTCCGCGGCAGTGTGGAAATGCGCTGCCCGTGTTCAGTGGATCGGCTGGAGCTATCGCTATCAATACGATCGTTTGCATTTAATTGCCAACAACAGCCGTTTTCTGATTCTATCCGGGCATCATTATCCTAATCTCGCTTCCCGTGTACTTGCACTGAGCGAATGGCGCATTGCGCAGGACTGGCAGGAGCGTTTTAGAAATCCACTACTGCTGTTAGAAATATGATAGTAAGATAGAGTAAGATAGGTGTAAACACCACTCCAAATCCGCAGTTATTTGCCGCATATCAAAAAATAGCCAAAACATCCCCGATTTGATGACCGCATCATTTCAACCTGCTGGGATGGTGTTTTTTTATGCCTGATCGGGCAATAAAATCG
>JAJRTX010000033.1 GCA_021545665.1 Zetaproteobacteria bacterium | reverse complement strand
GGCCAGTCCCGGTTAAAACCCCTACATTCCATGTGGGGGGATCAAAAATAAAAGTGCGTGCGGAGAACGTCTCCTTAAATAAAGCCGACTTCCAGTCGGCTTTTGAGAACCTACCAGCTTTAGCTGGTAGTGGTTCAGTTTGCATTAGCACATGACATCGGGCATGGCACATACCATGATAAGCCGATGCGACAGTTGAATTCACCACACCAGAACATGCGACCCGATGGCATGTCCGTTGATTTAATCGTACTGCATGCCATCAGCTTGCCATGGGGTGATTTTGGAACTGAGTGTGTCGACGATTTATTCCTTGGCAAGCTGGAGTGCGCTGCGCATTCGTCATTTTCTGATCTTCAGAACCTCAAGGTTTCTGCCCATTTTGTTATCAACCGGGAAGGCGATATTACTCAGTTCGTGCCGTGTGGTCGTCGCGCCTGGCATGCTGGAGAATCCGAATGGCAGGGGAAATCCGGATGTAATGATTTTTCTATTGGTATTGAAATCATTGGTGATGAACAACAGCCATTTACAGCTGTCCAGTATCGGGAGACAGCGCGATTATGCCGGGCATTGATGAAGCAATATCCGGCAATCAGTTCTGAACGCATTGTCGGCCATCAGGATGTTGCTCCTGGAAGAAAATGGGATCCTGGCAGGTTATGGGACTGGCAGTGGTTTCGGCGTGCGCTGGCTGGAATTCGTAATGTTGATCTGAATATTCGCTGAACCTTGGTTGAATTCACGCAAAGCAGTAGCTTTGCGGTATGAATAATTCTGTTACTGCTACATCAACTACAACTCAATATGTAACCATCATTGGTGCCGGACTGGCCGGTTCTGAAGCTGCATGGCAATTGGCCCGGCATGGAATCAGGGTACGCCTGCACGAAATGCGCCCGACCATAATGACTCCTGTACATAAAACCGGAAGCTGTGCTGAACTGGTTTGCTCCAATACCTTCCGGGCAGATCATCTGGAAAATGCAGTGGGTCTGTTGCACGAGGAGATGCGGCGCATGGATTCACTGATTATGGCCTGTGCTGATCAGGCGCGTATCCCTGCCGGGACGGCGCTGGCAGTGGATCGAGAACAGTTTTCCGAGTTGGTAACGACTGCTCTGAAAGCGGAACGGCTGATTGAATGGGTCGAGGGTGAAGTTGCAAAAATTCCATCTGAGGGGCTGGTGCTGATTGCTACCGGGCCACTGACTTCTGATGCTTTGTATGAGCAGATACAGCAATTGACTGGCGAGGCGCATTTGAGCTTTTTTGATGCTATTGCACCGGTGATTGATGCAGAATCCATTGATATGAACATCTGTTACTGGAAAAACCGTTATGATAAAAATGTGGCCGAGGGGGAAGCAGGTGATTATCTGAACTGTCCGATGAATGCGGTTCAATACAAAACATTCATCTCTGAGTTAAAGGCCGCAGACAAAATGGCCTTTAAAGGTTTTGAGGATATTCCTTTCTTTGATGGCTGTATGCCGATTGAAGAAATGGCCGAGCGCGGTGAGGATACACCCCGATTCGGGCCGATGAAACCAGTTGGACTGGATCATCCTCAAACGGGTGAGAAAGTATATGCAGTGGTGCAGTTACGGCGTGATAACCGTATGGGCTCACTGTTGAACATGGTCGGTTTCCAGACCAAAATGACCTATGGCGAGCAGAAACGCGTATTTTCTATGATTCCGGGACTGGAGCAGGCTGAATTTTTCCGTCTCGGTTCATTGCATCGCAATACCTTTATCAAGTCTCCGGTTCTGATTGATGGTGCTTTGCGCTTGAAAAAACAGCCGCGCATCTCCTTCGCCGGGCAGATCACCGGTGTCGAAGGTTATGTCGAATCAGCTGCCATGGGGCTAATGGCCGGGCGCTTTCTGGCTGATACCGCTAATGGAGAAGAGCCGGACACTCCACCGGAAACAACGGCACACGGTGCTTTGCTTGCTCATATTTCACAAACGAGGAGTGAAGACTTTCAACCGATGAATATTAATTTCGGGCTACTACCGCCGGGATCAAAGCGTGAAGGTAAACGTCGTTTTTCCCGTGCCGAGCGCAGGCGTGCAGTTTCTGAAAAAGCGTTGGCCGCACTGGAAGTCTGGTTGCAGCAGTGAGAATTGCTGTTTACTGTCTGACTCTGATACTGTTATTTGGCGGTGCCGCCGTTATCCAGGCATCGGAAATGGATGAATCACAACGTATAGCGAAGCTGATTTTTCATAATGAGTGTGCCGGTAAAGAGAGTTGTCTGACTTCATGGAATAAAGGCGAGGAGTTTGCTTCGCTCGGTATCGGGCATTTTATCTGGTATCCGCAAGGCACAGCGGAAGCGGACAAACATTTCAGTGAAAGCTTTCCCTCCTTGCTGGTTTATTTGCAATTACGAGGAGTGAATATACCCGACTGGGTACAAGCAGGGCAGGGTAGTCCATGGCGGAATCGACAATCATTCAAAAAAGAAGAAAAATCACCGAAAATGATAGAGATTCGCCAATTTCTGATAAAAACCATGTTATTTCAGGCCGATTTCATGAAAAAACGCTTTAACCTGGCTTTGGGGCGATTGTTAGGAACCATGCCTGAATCCGCCCGAGCACGTCTAAATCAGCAATATCGTCGCGTTTCGGAAGCCCCCATGGGTATGTATGCCTTGATGGATTATGTGAACTTTAAGGGAGAAGGCATAAATCCGAAGGAGCGTTATCAGGGGCAGGGTTGGGGATTATTGCAGGTGTTGGAGGATATGCAGGAAGGTGAAGGTTTAGAAGCCATTCATGCCTTTGCTGATTCAGCCGACCGTATATTGACTCGCCGAGTTCAATTGTCACCACCCTCACGCAACGAAAAACGTTGGCTACCGGGCTGGCGCAAGCGATTGCACACTTATATCAAGCAGGCTGAGTTGCAGTCAGGCCTCTAAATAAAAAAAGATTCAGTGTTTCCATATGTGGGTGTTCTCTTCTTTTTTGGCGGCAAATAAAGAATAGGCATATGCAGATTCCGTTTTATTCCGGCATGCCAGGTTAAAGTCCGGGCTGTAATTCTGAGGCTATTCTGATTAACTGCTGTTTTAGCCAGGCAGGGCCCGGTTTATGTTTCTGTTCAAAAGAAAGAGATTCCAATTCCCGCAATGCAGCAAGCAACACATCAAGCCGACGTGGTAAATAGGTTAGCATAGATTGTAGCGCTTGCTCCCGGATATTCCATTGCATGTGGTTGGCGCTGGCTCTGAGCAGTGCCAGTAAATCATCATCCTGTGCAGGCGGCGACATCAGAACTGTGTCCATGGCTCGTAGGCGGGAAGCCAGTTCAGGCGGGCAGTCATCCGCATTTCCACGCCAGGCAATAAGTAAGGGGCGCTGCAGATCACGGGCGCGTTCGAGACAGTGAAACAGGGCATGAGCAACGGGCAGAGGTAAAACTCCGGCCTGTACATCCAGCATCCACATGGCATGAGCTTCCAGCTTCTGTATCCATTGTTGTACCTGATACCATGCAGCGCCTTTGGCTATATCCGTATTGATCTGCAGCAGGGCACACTGGTTGTGATCATGGGCAATGGTTTTTAACAGGTGACTTTTTCCGGCAGGCAATGCTGATTTCAGCCACAGATTGCTGCCATGGACTGACCACAGGGCAATACGATTGCAGGCATCTTCAACGCCGGCATGGCGCAGCCAGTCACTATAATTGTCATTTGCCGGGATTTCCAAATGCAGGCGTAACTGGTTATTGAGCATCAATCCTTTTCCGCTGTAACGGCTTTACGCATCCAGACCACCATGTAATGAACGCCGGACATGCAGGTGAAGGCAAAAGTCAGCCATATCGCAAGTTGCTGGAATGGCTCGCCAGGCATTTGCCAGGCCATTTTAGCCAGTACGGTCAGCACCAGAGTGATTTGAAGAACTGTAGTGATCTTTGAGGTCATGGAAGGCTGCATTTCCAGCTTGCCCGTTACCATTTCATAGGCGATTGCTCCAACCATGATAATGATGTCACGAAATACCACCGCCAGAAACAGAAACAGGGGAATCTGGTCGATCATGTACAATGTTACAATGGTGCTGATCAGCATTAGTTTATCAGCCAGAGGATCCATGAAAGCACCGACTGTACTACGCTGATTGAAATAACGTGCGATAGCGCCATCGAGCATATCGGTGAGCCCGGCTATACCCATAAGTAACAGCGCCATAACCGGCTGATGCTCCAGAATGGCAAAGACAATAAAGGGCGTAAGAATGATGCGTGCCAGCGTCAAAACATTAGGAATATTAAGAATGCGATCTTTCTGCGGCACTAGAGTTCCTTTCCAGACATTGCTTAGCGTGCTACCCAGCCTTTCTGAGTTTGGGAGAGTTCCATGCCCCTTTGCCCGAACCATTCAACCAGCCACTGATTATCAGAACTTTTCATGTGCAGTTGATATTGTTGCTTGTTACTATCTACCCGTTGCAATAACAGATTGATAATGTGCGGATCACGTTTGAGATCATCTTCAAACAGTACCTGCTCAGGCAATGACGCCTGTCGTTCTATGCTGAGTAGTAAATAGTTGTTCTGAGAAGCTGACACTGGCTGCCCGGCGAGTTCAGCAGATTGTACTTCCTGCTGTGAAGACCCAACGATGAATTCAGGTATATCATCCGGGACAGAAGCAACAGCTATATCTTCCAGCGGCTGTGCATGAGCATCACGGGCTCTCAGTAATATTTCCGTTAACCATTTTTCAAGTTGCGGAAACGGGTTGCCATCGGCAAGTTGCCGTGTTTCAGAAAATTCACCCAGTCTGGATGTGCCCTGCATAGTCAATTTGACCTGTCTTCGATCCAGCCATTTCCATTGCAAAATCAGCGAGTTTCCGGATTCATCCAGCTTGTAACCCCAGTATATTGCTGACCTGTCCGCATAATCATATAGCGAGGATGCAGATTGAGCCATGGGCATTCCGGATGCATTGCTAAGTTGAATGGACAGGCTCCAGGCTGGTTCCTGTTCAATGTAGGGCAGACCATTGGATTTGAGATAGTTCAGCACACGTCTACTCTGAAAGCTTATGCTGATACCATTTTCAGTTGGTGATGCACGTTGCATGAAGAGCAGTGCATTGACATCTCTGGGTATGGAATTCCGTGCTTTGCGGGGAATGATACGATTCCATAGTGTGGGCAGAGCCAATGTTGCTGCATGCTGAATATTTGTATGTAGATCTTTCAGTCTTTCCCCATCTTTATCATCAGCAATTACATCCACAACCATGCGCATATCAGCTTCTGCCAGAGCCTGTGTGACAGAAAGTGTAAGTACCAGCAGCAGTCCTGATAATATCCTGAATAGCGAATTCATATGATCTATTTCACCACGCGAAGATGGCCTGTTTTCCGCTCAGTACGGTTGACTTTGCCATCTGTCGCGGCACCACCGTCTATAATGGATATTCCTGCAGTAGCAGTGTCCTGCTCGTTTGTGCGGGCAGGTGCCTGGCTGGAGCTTTCCTGTTCCGCATCAGTTGTCTCATCCCTGTTCGGCATATTGCTGCGTACGGCCTTGACTATAGTTTTGATGAGTTCAGGAACATCCTCATCCCAGATAATGCCCTGTTCGAGATCACCGTCCGGCAGATAGGTCGCCCAGATTGTATGCATGGGAATCCGGCATGAGTAGACTGTTCCGGAGAATGAGAAATCAGAATCCAGCCTGTCATCGCGAATCAGAATAGGTTGCGGCATACGTGAATTAAGCACCAGGCGCAGAGCCGGGTCGCCTTTCAAATCATCCGGCAATAACACATCGTCGCTGGTCGCATCGACAACAATATAAATGCGGCTATAACGCGAAAAATATTCACGCAAGGCTTTGGCTTTGGCCGCATCTGAAAAACTCAAACTCATCTCTATCGTTTACTCCAATATCAGCCCTAAGGCTCGTGATTTGTTTTGTCCAATCATTACTGATGTGCAACACACTGCTGGACGGGATACTAACGGCAATTGAGCCAAGATAAAATACGGAGTGGCCCTGTAAGCCGGGTTCTGTCTCTCCAGATCGTTTCCGAAAAGGAGGAGATGGTCATTCATCTAGGCCTGCCGTTACCGACAGGCTCAAGCAGCCTACCCGGAAGCAACGCGGGCCACGCCTGATGCTTCCCTATTTGGCCTTGCTGCGAGTGGGGTTTACCGTGCCCCGATCTGTTACCAGATCGGGCGGTGCGCTCTTACCGCACCGTTTCACCCTTACCACAGCATGCTGTGGCGGTCTGTTTTCTGTGGCACTTTCCCGGGGTCGCCCCCACCGGATGTTATCCGGCACTCTGCCCAATGCAGCCCGGACTTTCCTCGACAGAAATAAATCTGCCGCGACCATCCGGACCACTCCGCAGCCGAAGTGTAGAAACTTTGGCACATAAAGACACTGTGATATTTTGGAAATATCTGAATTTCGAAGCAGTTGGATGTGGAGAGCAGTTCATTAGCATCCACATTGCCATTGCGCACTATTGTCAAACGAGTCATTTAATGCAGCGGTAATAATATGCATCCCGCTTCGACACAGGGGCATGACAAGACCTGAATAGGTAAATTTATGATATTCGGTGTTTGATGGGGTGAGCTTGATAAATAGCTGTGATACTTTGCTCAAAACCTTCTCATACACATTATTTGCGCTTATTGCTTTTGCGGCGAACTCGGTACTGTGCCGTATGGCTCTCGAAGAGGGTGTGATTGATGTCTCCAGTTTTACTGTATTGCGCCTGTTATCCGGCATCATCATGCTTCTGCTGATTCTGGGGTTCACTGCGGATAAAACCGAGACGACCACAAAGGGGAGCTGGTTATCGGCAGTGATGCTGTTTCTCTATGCCATCACATTCTCCTTTGCATATGTATCGCTGGATACAGGCACCGGAGCACTGGTGTTGTTTGCTACAGTGCAGATCACCATGATTCTGGTCAGTGTGATCTCAGGTAACAGGTTGCATATTTCAGAGTGGCTGGGATTGATAGTCGCTTTTTCCGGATTTATTTATCTGGTATTTCCAAATCTCACCACTCCCTCTTCCTCCGGATTTTTGCTTATGGTTACCTCCGGCATTGCCTGGGCTGTTTACACACTCAGAGGAGGAGACTCGAAGGATCCTCTGGCTGATACAACATATAATTTTTTGCGCACCACTCCGTTTGTGTTTGCACTGGTTCTGGTTGCCCTGCCAACCATGCAGTTATCATCTGAAGGTATAGTTTTAGCCGTATTGTCGGGTAGTTTGGCATCAGGCATTGGTTATGCCGTCTGGTACATGGCCCTAAAGGGGCTATCCACTACGGAGGCTGCAGTTGTGCAACTCTTTGTGCCGGTGATTGCAGCGCTGGGAGGTATTATCTTCGTGTTTGAAGCCATCACGATGCGTTTGATGCTTTCCGGCATCATGATATTGGGTGGTATACTGATTGTTGTTCTGGGTCGTTACTATTTCGTTGGTCGTGACCTCCATCTTTAGACGAAGAATAGACCTAACTTGCTCAGGCTTGCGTCATCGCTGGTGAGACCTATCGTTCCGGGTATGAATGATTCTACTACTAATCCACTAATGAAAGGGGTGAGCGCCGAGCTTCCTCTGTTTGATGAAATCAGGCCGGAGCATGTATTGCCAGCACTGAAGCAAGGGCTGAATGAAGCGCGGAGAACTGTTACCCGGTTGATTGAGATTGACGACCCGGACTGGGAATCATTGATGATGCCGCTGGAGGCAATTGATGAGCGACTGGGGCGCATCTGGGGGCCGGTTACACATTTGAATGCGGTTTGTGATTCGAAGGAACTGAGACCTGTTTATCAGCAGGGTGTGACCAGGATGGCGGAATGGTCTGCTGAGCTGGCGCAGAATGAAGCTTTGTATGCGGCCATCAAGAAAGTGCGGGAGCGGGACGATTTTTCTGGTTTAAGCGGGGAGCGGCAGCAGGTGGTCGAGCATACGCTGCGCGATTTCCGGCTTTCCGGGGCTGAGCTTGAAGGTGCAGACAAGGCGCGTTTCAAGGAAATCAAAATGGCATTGTCTGATTTGGCAACCACATTTGAAAAGCATGTGCTGGATGCTACTCGCGCCTTTAAGATGAATATCACCGATGAAGATGAGCTATCCGGCCTGCCTGAGTCAGTGCGTGATTCGGCTCGCCAGCGTGCGGCGGAAGAACAGCTTGATGGCTGGCTATTTACGCTGGATGCACCGTCCTACATCCCGTTCATGCAGTATGCTGATGCGCGAGGTTTGCGGCAGAATATTTACACGGCATTTGCCACGCGGGCGGCGAGTGGCGAGTGGGATAATTCGGATGTGATGAAGGGTTTGCTCAAGCTGCGTGCCGAGGCGGCGGCTTTACTCGGGTTTTCGGATTATGCCGAATATTCATTGGCTACGAAGATGGCGACAGATGCAGAGGAAGTAAGCGGTTTTCTGCGTGAACTGGCGGCAAAGAGTAAGGGTATGGCTGAGGCTGAGTTGGTTGAACTCAGGGCTTTTGCTGCTGCTGAACTGGCTATGAATGATCTTCAGATATGGGATGTTCCTTACGCCTCGGAAAAGTTGCGTTTGAAGAAATATGCAATTTCACAGGAAGATCTGAAACCGTATTTTCCTGAACAGCATGTAATTCATGGCATGTTCGGGCTGGTGGAAAAGCTCTACGGCGTCAATATCAAGAAGAATGAAAATAAGCCAATTTGGCATGAAAGTGCCAGTTATTTTGATATTTATAATCAGAATGGACAAATAATTGCAGGTTTCTATCTTGATTCCTATGCCCGCGCACACAAGCGCGGTGGTGCCTGGATGGATGAATGCATGATCCGCTGGCGCAGACTGGATGGCTCATTGCAACTGCCGGTGGCTTATCTGGTGTGTAACTTCGATGCGCCGGTAGGGGATAGGCCTGCTTTATGGACGCACAATGAAGTTACGACATTATTTCATGAATTCGGTCACGGTCTGCATCATATGCTGACTAAAGTTTCAGAGCTTGGCGTATCCGGCATTCGTGGTGTACCGTGGGATGCCGTGGAGTTGCCCAGCCAGTTTATGGAGAATTTTTGCTGGGAGCGAAAAGTGGTGGATCTGTTTGCCTGCCACTATGAAACAGGAGAAATATTACCTGATGATCTGTTTGATAAAATGATTGCGGCGAAGAACTTTCAATCCGGCATGCAAATGCTGCGTCAGATTGAGTTTTCCCTGTTTGATATGTTGCTGCACAGCGAGTTTGATCCGACTGGCGAGAACTCCATTCAGGATATGCTGGATATGGTGCGCGATGAAGTGGCGGTGTTTACGCCGCCTGCCTTCAATAAATTCCAGAACAGCTTTTCACACATCTTTGCCGGTGGCTATTCGGCAGGTTACTACTCCTACAAATGGGCGGAAGTGCTTTCCGCTGATGCCTATGCCGCTTTTGAAGAAGAAGGCATCTTGAATAGTGATACGGCGAACCGTTTTTGCCTCAATGTTTTATCTATCGGCGGCAGCACTGACTTCATGGAAGCATTCATGGCATTTCGTGGTCGCAAACCGAACGTGGATGCATTATTGCGCCACTCCGGCTTTGCCGGTTCTTAATCTACACTATTCATGGATAATGCAGGTTAAATTGTACTAAGGAGAATATATGGATACCAATGTAACCATTACCGATATTAAAATGCCTTTCTTTTCCATGGTTATATTCATGGTCAAGGCGGCTGTTGCCTCTATTCCGGCATTTATCATCTTGTCTGTGATCGGCTCTATTGTTTTCGGTCTGTTGGGGCACTTTTTTGCGCCTCGGCAGTTCTGATGAAGAGGGCCGCCTGCGAATTTCATAAGGGAGATATATGCGGTGATTGATTTTGATATAGATGCAGAACATGCGGTGCTAACCGTTCATCCCAATGGGCCGATAGCGGAAGAGGATTTTCGTGCAGTTGCTTCAGTTGTTGACCCAATCATAGCTCAATCAGGTAGCCTGAACGGCCTGTTGATTCAGGCTGATAGTTTCCCCGGCTGGGACAGCTTTACCAGTTTGATCAGTCACTTCCAGTTTATTAAAGATCATCACAAACATATCAGGAAGGTTGCGGTTGTTTCCAATGATGCCGTGTTGGCTTTTTTCCCGCATATAGCCGCACATTTTGTCAATGCGGAGGTCAAACATTTCCCTACCGATAAATATGATATGGCGATAAACTGGATATTGGAAAAGATCGACAACTGATTCGGTGAACCGAGGAAATTACATGTCGAATGAATATCGTGAACAGGCGTTAAAACTATATCCCTGGGTCTGTGGCCGCTGCGGGCGCGATTTTACCGGCAAGCAGTTGCGTGAACTCACAGTGCATCACAAAGATCATAATCACAACAACAACCCCGCCGATGGCAGCAACTGGGAATTGCTATGTATCTATTGTCATGACAATGAACATCAACGTTATATGGAAGCTGATGCACAAGGTTCAGCGGCGCGGGCAGATGACCCCGGAACAACATTCAATGCCTTTGCCAGACTCAAGGAATTGATGGAGACAAAAGACCAGGAGCCGTGAATAAACTGGAAAAATATCCAGCTTATTCCGAAAAACACTCACTTACTCGACCAATAAATTTCGGACCACCTCATTAGCCTGAGCCATAACCGGTCATTCGCAACCTAAGACAATTAGGCTATATTCATTTCTATCGGGGGAATAAAATGGAGAAGCTCCCAAGTCTAAAAGACTAAAATAACGCTTTTTATCAAGAATTTATTACTGAACACATAGACTCTTATAATCCTCCTGAAACCATATTGACAAGGCTAAATGATGAACCTGAAGGAAAACGGGCAATTTATTTAGATCCAAAAACTGGTTCTTTTGGTATAACAAGTGGAAAGCATGAGCCAAGTGAATAGCTGGAACTGAGTGTCGGCCTTTGGCCGATGACCGCCTGTGGTGAGCGGCAGGATGCGGCCAAAAGGACGTTAGAAAACTGTTGATTTGTGTGTTCTCAAAGAAAAGTTGTGAATATAACAGTCCATAAAAAAGCAGATTCTTTGTATGTTTATTGATATTTTCAGAGCTCACGGGCTTCTATGAAACGGGCTATGGGTAGAGTGCTGTGGTGGCGAGAAGCCACCACAGCACCAGAGCATTATATGCTAAATCTTTTGTCAGTTGTCAAAGCGATCAAGGTTCATCACTTTGGTCCAGGCGCCAACAAAGTCACGCACAAACTTCTCTTTCGAGTTATCAAATGCATAGACCTCTGCAATAGCACGCAGCTCGGAGTTTGAGCCGAAAATAAGATCTACAGGAGTAGCTGTCCATTTAAGCTTACCTGTCTTGCGATCATGCCCTTCATACACACCCTCAGAGCTGGATGATTTCTTCCATTTTGTAGACATATCAAGCAAGTTTACGAAGAAATCATTATTCAATGTTCCAGGTCTATCAGTGAATACACCATGTTTAGATTGTCCGAAATTGGCGTTTAGCACACGCATGCCACCCACCAGAACCGTCATCTCGGGAACGGTTAGATTCAACAGGCTCGCCTTGTCAACCAGCATATCCGCTGGCGATCTATAGTTACCACTACCGAAGTAATTGCGGAATCCATCTGCTTTTGGCTCCAGCACCGATACAGATTTCACATCGGTCTGTTCCTGCGATGCATCTGCACGTCCAGGCCTGAACGGAACCTTTACCTTGTATCCTGCATCCTTCGCCGCTTTCTCTATGGCAGCAGCTCCACCCAGAACAATCAGGTCAGCAAGCGAAACCTTCGTTCCACTCCGTTGCGACTTGTTGAAGTCTTTTTGGATCTTCTCCAGGGCCTGAAGCACTTTCTTCAGCTCAGCCGGATTATTCACCGCCCATTTTTTTTGAGGCTCAAGATGAATACGCGCCCCATGTGCACCACCACGCATATCACTGCCACGGAAAGTGGACGCGGATGCCCAGGCTGTTCTGACAAGCTCAGACACAGCCAAGCCCGATTCCAGTATCGTTTCTTT
>JAJRTX010000032.1 GCA_021545665.1 Zetaproteobacteria bacterium | reverse complement strand
AAAGAGTACATCAAAAATCAGAAGCCACCGCATCCGGATGATGACTTTGAAGTGGTGTAGTCAGTCGGCCGGATGGCCGACCAATCACCGGCTTCTAGCCGTAAAAGGAAGCCACCGGCTTTTAGCCGGTGGTCGTTCACGTATTAAAAGGCACCATCGACAACATATAATTCTTTTCCATAAACGGAATTCACTTGATGTTTTCTGTATGAAGAAAATCCAGATTGGAAAAATTCTCTAATATATGGAGCCAATTGCAAAACTCGCGAATGGCAAGAGGTTTCCCCACCTCGTACCGTTTTCGCTCTGGCATTTCATTCTATGGAACCATCATGCAGATCATTCCATTCTGGAAATGGACTCAGAGTGGGATCGCCACTCAGCCACCGAGAGTTTTTCTATTGGTTCTATGGGTCACTTTTTACTGCGCAAATGCATTGGTGAAGGTTACAGTTGAGCCATGCTATTGGGTGTGGATACAGGTGGAACATTTACCGATTTTGTATGTGTTGGTGCATCGGGCCTACGCTTTCACAAGGTGTTGTCTACACCGGATGATCCTTCCCGTGCTATTGAGCAGGGTATCCGGGAATTGGGTCTAAAATCTTCCACACTACACATAGTTCATGGTTCAACTGTGGCGACCAATGCGATTCTGGAGCGTAAAGGTGTGCGCACCTTGTTTGTCACCCACAGAGGCCTGGAAGATTTACTGACCATTGGCAGGCAAATACGCCCTGAATTGTATGAACTGTGCCCACAAAGAGTTAGCCCACTGGTGGAGAGAAAAGACTGCTTTGGTATTTCCGGGCGAATCAATGCTGCCGGAAGAATTGAGGAACCCGTCAATCCGGATGATTTGAATAAGTTGGCAGCAGTTGCTGTCAATTATGATGCGGTTGCAGTCTGTCTGCTGTTTTCATTTCTTAATCCTAAACATGAAAAACAGGTCGCTCAGACTCTGCCTGATGAATTGTTTATCTCCTTATCGCATGAAACACTGGCGGAATTTCGCGAATATGAACGTGGGGCTACGACCTTCCTCAATGCCTATATCGGGCCGCTGGTGCAGTCATATCTGAAACGGCTTGAGTTGTCGTTGAATCCGAAACACTTGTTCGTTATGCATTCTGCCGGTGGTGTCATGTCTGCTGAAATGGCCGGGTTGCAGGCTGTGAGGCTGGCTCTGTCCGGTCCCGCAGGGGGACTTGTGGCAGCAAAAGAGGTAGGTCGGCAACTGGGTTTAAGTCATTTGCTGACTTTTGATATGGGAGGCACGAGTACGGATGTTGCTCTGCTTTGCGGTAAAACCGGAATCACAACAGAAGGACAGATTGGCGGTATCCCTGTAGCCGTTCCGATGCTGGATATTCATACCATTGGTGCAGGTGGCGGATCGCTGGCATGGCTGGATGAGGCCGATTTGCCGCAGGTCGGGCCGGAGTCAGCCGGAGCAAAACCGGGACCTGTCTGTTATGGGCTTGGTGGAAAGCAGGTGACAGTTACAGATGCCAACCTGTTGCTTGGTCGTATTCCTTCATCTGCTCAACTGGCTGGTTCTATGTCATTGAATATATCAGCGGCCAGTGAAGCATTTTCCCTGTTCGCTGAAAGACTAGGTCTTTCCGCGCAGGTAGCAGCTAAGGCGGTGATTGAAATTGCCGAAGAGCATATGGTCGGAGCATTAAGAGTGGTTTCTGTGCAGCGCGGTTTTGATCCGGCTGATTTTGCGCTACTTAGCTTTGGCGGTGCCGGTGGTCTGCACGCCTGTTCTCTGGCTGAAAAGCTGTCCATGCAGCGTGTGATTGTACCTCTGGCCAGCGGAGCATTTTCAGCCCTTGGAATGCTGGCAGGACGGCAACAGAGTGAGTTGTCAGTAAGTCGTCGAATGCAGCTTGATGACGATTTAACTATAATTGAATTAGCCCTTATTTTCAGTCAGTTAGAAGATGAAGCTAATGTTCAAATGAAAGGTCTTCCCCTGTCTTTTGAGCGACGTGTGGACATGTCTTATTTGGGACAGGGTTTCCAGTTGAGCGTGAATGTAAAAGATGATAATTTACTTAATCTGGCTCAATATTTTGAGGCGGCACATGATCAGGCCTATGGACATACGCTGGAGCGTTCCATTGAAATCGTTACAGTTCGAATTACAGCTTTTGTGGAAAGGCCAGCTCTGGATTTCCCCGAATTATCAGTTGAGAAATATGCAGCTCAGGCAGAAGCAGTTTCAGAAGTGTATGGCGTTGGCTCAGTTCCACATCTTCAGCGCGCTGATTTGAGACCGGGGCACAACTGGCAAGGTCCGGCACTGGTGCTTGAAGATACTGCAACGCTGTGGTTACCCGTCGGCTGGAGTATGAGTGTTTCCAAATACGGCCATTTATTGCTGGAGAAGATGGATGAATGTTGATGCGGTCGCCCTGAGCCTGTTTTCACACCGTATGGCGGCCTTTTGTGAGGAGATGGGTGCCGTACTCAAGCGCAGTGCTATTTCGACCAATATACGTGATCGGGAGGATTTCTCCTGTGCTTTGTTTGATGCCCATGGTGAGTTGATAGCCCAGGCTGCACATATTCCTGTGCATTTGGGCTCTATGGCCTTTGCCATGTCTGATGTCATAAATCGCTTCGACTGGCATGAAGGTGATATCATTGTATTCAATGATCCATTTCTGGGTGGTACTCATCTACCGGACATTACTGTGCTTATGCCTGTGTATCTTGATGAAACACGGGTCGGATTTTCAGCAGCGCGTGCCCATCATGCTGATATCGGTGGCATTGCACCTGGTTCCATGGGTGTGGAAACGCGATTACAGGATGAAGGCTTGATCATATCACCCTGTTACTGGTTTAAAGCAGGGCAGGAGAATATGCATCTGGCTGAGCAGTTTCGTCATGCTGTGCGCGCCCCTGAAGAGCGCTTGGGTGATTTGTCAGCACAGCGGGCAGCATGTTCACTTGCTGCTTTACGGTTGTCTGACTATTCCGTTCATGAATTGCGCAGAATGTTCGCTGAATTAACTGTTACTTCAGAGAGCTATGGCCGCAAAACTATTGCCGGGATTCCGGATGGATTATATACCTTTGAGGATACTCTGGAAGATGATGGCCTTGGCTCCGGTGCGTTGCCGATTAAAGTCAGAATCAGTATTCATGGTGAACAGGCTGTTGTTGATTTTTCCGGGACAGCTGATCAGTGCCGGGGGCCGGTGAATTGTCCGCTGGCAGTGACAACAGCAAGCGTATATTACGTATTTCGCTGCCTGATGCCAAAACATACACCACAAACGGCTGCCATATTTCATGACATTTCCATTACTGCACCCATCGGTTGCATGGTCAATGCCAAAGCGGGAGCGCCGGTGGCGGCTGGCAATGTGGAAACCAGTCAACGCATTGTAGATGTGGTTCTGGGAGCTTTGGCCCAGGCTCTTCCGGGTCAGATTCCGGCAGCGGCACAGGGAACGATGAACAATGTGATTTTCGGTGCTGATACAGTAGAAGAAAACTGGGTATATTATGAAACGCTGGCTGGTGGTATGGGCGCTTTTGCACAGGGGAACGGCCTGTCTGCCGTGCAGTGTCATATGACCAATACAAAGAATTCATCCATTGAAGTGCTGGAAATGCATTATCCTATTCAGGTTCGAGAGTATGCAATCCGATCCGGTTCTGGTGGCAAGGGAGCCCATGCCGGTGGCGATGGACTGGTGCGTGAATGGGAAGTGACGCAGGGTTGTCATCTTTCACTGCTCACAGAACGACGAAGCAGCAGGCCCTATGGGTTGGCTGGAGGCGGAGAAGGGCAGTGTGGTAGAAACCGTTTATGGCATGATGGTCAATGGATAGACTTGCCGGGAAAAGGATCAATGAAACTGAAGAAAGGTGATCGAATCCGCATTGAAACACCGGGCGGTGGCGGGTTCGGTCAAGCAAAGAAGCAAGGCTAATATTTTTACTGCAGAGTACTCTGCAGTGCAGTGCTTATAAAGGTTTTATGGTGAAAGATGATTATTCTGGGTATTGAAACATCATGTGATGAAACGGCTGTGGCCATTTATCAGGGCGAACCTGAATCCGGCACGGGCAGTATCATCGCTGAGCAGGTTGCATCACAGATTGAGACCCATGCGCGCTTTGGTGGTGTGGTACCTGAAATTGCCTCACGGGAACATCTTGCTGCTTTGCCTCCCATGGTTGATTCGATATTAGGCCAATCAGAACTTATATGGGAGAACCTGGATCTCATTGCTGTGACTGCCGGTCCCGGTTTGATGGGGGCTTTGCTGGTAGGCACATCCTTTGCTCGTGCTGCCGGTATGGTTAACAGGGTGCCTGTAATGCCTGTTCATCATATGGAAGGGCATTTACTTGCCCCACGTTTATCTGGCGGGTTGCCTGATTTTCCTTTTATCACATTGCTTGTATCCGGTGGGCATACGATGCTGGTGCGGGTGGATGGCATCGGAGCGTACAGCATAATTGGACAGACCCTCGATGATGCAGCGGGTGAATGCTTTGATAAATCTGCTAGATTACTTGGGCTTCCCTATCCGGGAGGCCCTGAAATTTCTGTATTGGCCGAAAAAGGTAACGTCAAACGTTTCAGTCTGCCACGCCCGATGTTGAATAGAGATAATCTCAACTTCAGTTTTTCAGGCCTGAAAACTGCAGTGATGTATGCTGTGAAAAATGCAGGTGGCATCGAATCGTTCGATCTGCAGAAGATTAGTGATATGGCGGCAGGGATTGAGAATTCAATCTGTGAGGTGCTGGTAAAGAAGAGTATGCGGGCATGTAATCACACAGCCGTACCGCGATTGCTTATTGCCGGCGGGGTGGCTGCCAATAGCTGTTTAAGAGTGATGCTGACAGAATATGCTGCGAATAATGCCGTTGAGGTTTATTTGCCTAATTCAAGGCATTGCACCGATAATGCAGCGATGATTGCTTATGCAGCTTTCCAGAGAAATTGCCATGGTCTTGTCCCATCATCTAACTGGGATGCAAATCCACGATGGTTACTACATGATCTTTAATATATTGGCCACGATGACAAATCATTGGCCGCTGTCGAAGCGGGTAGATCGGAAATAGCAAAATCTCCTGCTATGGTCTTTTTGCGATTCTGGTTATCATTAATATCAAGTGCAATCAATGTGGTGCTGGCATCATGTTTACTGCCGATAATGATGGTTTGCTTGTTGGTATCGACTTTGGCCGCAACCTTGACGTCAAGAGCCAGGCTTCTTATTTCAAATAAGACAGTGCTGCCATCAGAAAGTGTAACATTTTTGCTGATCAGTCCACTGGCCTGTTTGTCAGAGATTGCGATAACCTCGTATACAGCGTTGTCATTAAAAAACTGATTTTCAAAAAGATTAATATGGTAAATATCAGCAACTGACTGTGTATTGTATGCACTTTGTCTATAACTATTGTATGAGGCTACAGCAATACTTGCCAGAATACCGATGATGGCGATTACGATCATCAGTTCAATAAGTGTGAAACCTAGGTCTCTTCGCGGCATTCTTCTCCCTCCTGCAATTTCCTGATACGGCGAGTGATACCCTGCTGATACTTCTCCGGTATAGTATCCAGACGACTGTTCAAAAAGTCCAGTGCCGATTTGCAACCACTCTGCCCTTTAATAAGGCTGCTCGCAAAGCCCAGTGTAAACGGGCTGGCATCTGGTTTATCAGCAGCTCGTTTAGCCAACATGATAGCCTGCTTTTCATTTTTGAGTTCCTGATGGGCAATAAAAGCGGCCACTAGCAACGGATCTGAACTATTAAGATAGGGTTCACTCATGGAGAGAATGTTAATTGCTCCCCGCATATCCCTAGCTTCATAAGCCAAAATGCCTTCAGTTAACCGGTAGACGTCTTTGAAGTAGGGATCCATATCCTGGGCAAGATGAAGCTGGTATTTTAACATTACCCACCATGGGTCTCTGTTTTCGGCAGGAACGGCTGTAGCCTGGGTATAAATATTAAAAATATTCAACACTGCAAAGTCTGCAGCAAAAGCTGGCACTGGCCCGGCCCATGCACGTTGCCACAGCGCCTGTCTTTCTGACCATGGGGATGTAGATATGGATAAGAACCCTTGTTTGGGAGGCGTGTTT
>JAJRTX010000031.1 GCA_021545665.1 Zetaproteobacteria bacterium | reverse complement strand
TTAAAAGCGCTGCAACTATCCATGCCAGCATTTTGTTTAGCAGACTCATTACAAAAAAAATTGAAAAAAGTTCATCTGCTTTGGCTGCTCTGGTCAGTGAATGCAATTACAGCAACAAGCAGTCTGAATGCCAGAGGAAATATAAACAGGCTGCTCAAGCTGCAAAAAAACAGCAGGATGAAAAAATGGCAGAAATCGATGCTAAAATTGATCTGGCCAATACCAAGACCGAAAAATTGATTAAGAAGCTGGAAACCAATGTAAGTGAGATCAGAGCAGTATATAGAGAAATTGACAGACTTATTGCTAGGCAAGCAGAAGTTCATACGTTGATTTTTAAAAAAAATCTAATTGTTAAAACTGATACAGATGGACTTCGCACTCATGAATTAAATCAACTAATACACGAAATAAAGTCATCTGAAACTCCTGAGGTAATTGCCAATAAGATTAAGAACCAGCAACAAAGAAGAAGGGGGATTTTCTCGGAAAAGAGTCGGCTAGAGTATAAAATGGGACGAGTGCAGCATCCATTTATCTTTGTTGAGGTCGATAGACAGAAAGTTAAAACGGAATATGAACTCGCCCTGATGAAAGCTCAGTCAGAATATGAAGGGTGTGTAAATCAGCATCAGAATGTATCAACCACATATCGAGACAGAAACAAATCTGGAATCGATGAAATCCATGTTTATGACAAACTTATAGGTATGCAAGCCAAGTTGATTAGTGCTTTGAAGACAGCAAAAATCAAAGAAAAAAAACTGGATTCAGAAGATTGCAAAGGAATGATTTCTGTTATAATTTCGGGAAAGATTAGATCTTCAGATGGCGATGCGCTGGCCGGTGCAACTGCCAGTGTAGAGATCGAGAGCAAACGATACTCTGGCGCATCGGATTCAGGTGGGGCGTACCTGATTAACATTCCAAAAAGCATTCAGGTGCCCGGCACAATATTTGTGATGGCTTCCAAACAAGGATTCAACACCGACACCAAAACCATCAATCAAAAAGACTTCGATAAGGCTGATTTTTCATTATCAAAAGCTTCGAAGTATGTTGTTCAAATCGACACGAGCGTTCATCACCTTGGAGACAGTGATTACTCAGGCGGTTACAACTCACAGTTTCAGAAGGCAAATGCCGATGGAGTCAGCTACAGCACCAGTTTTGAGCTATCCCAAGAGCAAACTCTTCCCAATATTCTGGCTGCAAAAATTACCTTGATTAGCAAAGGGGTCGAAAAGAATTCATTAAGCCCTGTTGCCATCAACAAGCAAAAAGTTGGTTACCTTAGTTTATCAAACTCTGATGGCAGTAATAAAGATGATGAAATTTCATTTGACGCTTGCATTCTAAAAGAGGGGAAAAATGCAATCAATATTTCGACGCCAAACAATGGTGGGGCTGATGATTTTGAATTTACCAATATCCAGTTGGTGTTGACTCCTGCCGGAAACATCAAGGATGTCGATAATAAACAGCTTGCCAAGATATCCTCTGTCACAGTTACCGATCAGAGCTTTCAGAAACACATATCAAGCATCAACAAAGACGGACAATTTTGGATAAAGGCCAAAGGGAAATCTCAATGCGCCAATGCAAAGGGTTTGGCAAAAGCAGTTGTATATGCAAAAGGTACGGAGGAAGATGAACAAACATCAATACTGTTGATGGAAACCAGTCCGAACTCATCCGAATTCAGGTCTATTGAAGCGGTTTCTGTTGCCAAACTTGGAGCCAAAGAGGGGCAGACCATTGTCATCAAATCCGGCATGCGCGGTGTCAATGTAAAAGTAAATGATCCCAACGCCGAAAAGCTGAAAGAGTTGAAGAAGAAACTGGCCATCGTCAGGCAGGCGAGTAAGGAGCTTTATCAATCAAAAGTAAGCTGGTCGAATCTGGCAGATTATATCGATGAGCAGCGTGCAAAGGGTGAGGATGTATCCGCACTGATGCGTAACCTCCGCAGGATGACTGACGAACAGACCACAGCAAGGGCTCGTTTCGTCGCATTGAAAAACAAACATGGCAGCATCAAATCACTGGAAGCTGAGATCAAAAAACTCGATCCGACTTATGTGCCTCCCAGAGTAAAAGCCAGGCAATCGCCCAAGCACCCTGCCAGCCAAGGCACAAAAGGCACATCGACCGATATGGGCAGGAAGAATCAGAAAACACAGCAACCACCTGCCCCCGCCACACAAAGCGGAAAACCATCGACACCACAGGCTGGCAGCACTACGGCTGCAACACCGAGCAAAGCAAAACAAACACCTGTAAAACCGGAGCGCTGGAATGCTTATAAAGTAGAATTTAAATCAAGAGGGTCGAGCCTGCCCGATATCGATGTGGTGAAAATCGCTTTTAACAAGACTGCCACACGCACTGAAATGAGAATCAGACGTTATCCGGTCTCTCTGTTACGCGATGAAAAAACAGGTGCCACGTTATGGAAAGTAAACTGGTCTGATGATGAGATTGTGGAGCAGGCATCGGCCCATGATGAGGCTGGCATGGCGGCACTGACTGCAAAAGCCCATCAATTGCGTCAGGGAACAGTTGGCAAAGCATCGGTAAATGGTCTGATTAAACACCAGCTTGGCACCAATGCGCGACCTCTCGGTTAGCTTAAAATCCAGAGCCCGCATGGAAGGGAGGCGGCTGTCAGCAATATATATTGCTGTAAATTACTGTTGTGAAAAACAATGATATGAATCAGGCGCAGCAACAATGAGGCCCCATTGAACCCCACAAATGCAAGCCAGCCATTAAATACCAACCACAGATTCAACGCCGCATCTTCCAGCCCAAACAAAAATCTGCTTCCGGCAATGTACAGCCACACTGCGGCAAAAGCCCCGTAACCGGCCATCAGACAGTATCCCGATAATCTGCTGATCATTCAATTCGCTCCATTTCCATATCATCCCCTCCCTGAATGATGAACATTGCGCGTATCTGATAAACATTCAAGCTGGCCCTTGAACAGGTTGGCCCGTATTTGGCTTCGGAACTAACCAATGTCGATTCGCAAGCAGTGATGTTTGCCAAGTACGATGTGCTTTTTGAAACGCTGAAAGGTTTATATGCCTATCTCGATTTGCACTGGGAACAATGGCGGCACCAGACAGGCGGTTTTGACGCTCAGGAACTCGATGCCGACTACCAAAGCCTGATCAAATCGTTGGCTGATAGTATCAGCCTGATGGGCGATAAACCTGACGAAGTGAAACGCCAGTAATATGACTTCAGTCTCGCATAATACTTATAGCGCGGCTAAAACCGCACCTCCGATAGCATGCCTGCGAACAATGCTCCTTTGTTCATGCTGCCACAAAAATTGTAATCCATGACTACGAAGATGGTAGCCCTGAAAAGCGATCCTTATATCGAATATTCAGATGACATAAAAAAATTGTGTTTATAATAATGCCATGTTAGAAACCGGCACTGGGGAGTGTTTTCTGTAATTGTTGAATACTTGTACAACAATTTCAGACACTTTAAGTAATCATTTAATTCCATGGATGGATGTTTCGAGCCCATGATGCGTGGCCTCGTATATGATATAAGAGATTTCTTGTTGGGAGGGGAGAGCGTCCATGGTTGTGCGGAAAATTATTTTTTTGTGTCTGTGTATCATGCCAGCAATTGCCAGCGCTGAAATATTTTATAGCCAGACACAAGTTAATGCCACTCGTGAAACCCCAGCTCAGGAATGGATCATTGAACTGCTATCCTACCCAACAAAAGCGCAGGCCGAAGCTTTTATTGGCCGATTAAAAAACAAAGGTTTTCTGGCCGAGGTAACGCCCGTACGCCTGGCTGGAAACGTCCGCTATCAGGTGCGCATATCCGATTTTCTCTCTCTTGCCGAAGCAAAAGCTTATCGCAGCAGTTTGAGAGAAAAAACCAATATCCTTGACCAGCATATTCGCATCATTGGGTCTCAGCATGCGGCAGAGAGTAAAGGCTGGACTATTAACCTCATTTCGTTTGCCGATAAAAAAGAAGCAACCGATTTTATTAACCGATTGCAGAACAAGGGCTTTGATGCAGACATGGTGCCGTTGCTAATCTCCAATACATCCATATATCTGACGCGAATCTCCGCATTGGCCAGTCTGGACGAAGCACGTAACTATCGAAATCGTTTGAAGCAACACACCAACATCGCTGATAAGCACCTGCGAATTATTGCCCCACCCGCTCAGACATCAGATCAAGTGGCATTTTCGCGCTCGCCAAGCTCTGCCCAACCCGAACACCGGACGATCACCAAGCCCGCCACGCCCCTTGCTGTCAGTCGCTCTATAACAGGCAACGAAAATGTGATCACCCGTAACCACAGTCCACCTGCATACGGCAGCAGTCTGGCCACTGTAAAAACCGTGATGAATTCTTTTTCATCGAAATTGCTGCCTGACTGGCATGTTTATGGCAGCAACACATTGCGTTCGGATGTTTATAACAATAAAGGTAACATCGCCGCCACCCCCTATCGTTTTTCCGATGCGCATACTTATGATGAACTCAACCTGAATGTTGATCGTATTTTTTCACCATTCCACCGCATCACGGGGCAAATCAGCGGCCTGCTCTACAATGACTCGCAATATCGCAGTCAGTATCCCGGCTTCGTGCTGGAGCGCGTCAATCTGCGACAAGAGAATGGTGAGTTCATCATCCCCTACCGCACCGAGGCAGGCGATTTTTTTGCTTTCCAGAGTTATCGCACCATTCAGCGTTCGCTTAAAGGCGGACGCATTGAATTTCAACCGCAATTGGGCGGGTCGGATTTTCGCCACTCCATTGAGTTGTTCACAGGCGCGGCATCCCCTGCCTGGGATAATTTCCAGTACAAGGATGATTTTAGTTCGGGCGGATCATGGTTAGTTCAACATCCGCTAGCCGGTACGCTCAGCGCCAATATCGTATTCAACAACAAACAGGCCAATGGCCTTGCCCAACCATCCCTGCAACAGTTTGTATCCAGTCTCGCCTGGGAAAAACGCGGCAGCATGCTGGGGCAAAAACTGGTTGTAGAAGCAGAGGCAGGTCGTTTTATCGGTGATCATCCGCTGGTCATCTTCGGTCGACCAAACAAGCAGCGGCAGGGTAACGGTTTTTTTGCTCAAGTCAGCGGCACATCTGATTTTCTGCCGCAACTGAGTTATCGATTCCGGGGCGAAGCTTACGAACAGGATTATTTACCCAACGGCGCTTCAATTCAGTCTGATCGAAACGCTCAGGAAGGTTATATAACCTGGCGCGATTTATCCGGACTTGCCTTCACCGCCCGACTGCAGCACTACCATGCTGCATGGCAAACCAACAATCCGACCGACACCATCACCTATGGCGGAAATATCAGTGGTTTGATCCCCGTGTTCGGCGGCATCACTGGAAGTGTCGATGCTTTCGGGTCAGATGTGGAAGATCGCAATCTGACGACAAACACCATGGCCAAAGTGGTCAATATCAACCTGAGCAAACCAATAACCCCCGAGCTCGCCATACGCGGCGGTTTCTATTACGCCAACAACCATAACAAAAATAATTTCCTCGGCCTGAACATCACCAGGCAATATAGCGCCGGTGCTGATTACCGTTTCAAAATCGGCGAATTCAGCGGCACCTTATCACCCGGTTTTATAGCCCGCCGCATCGACCAGCAAGGCGTCCGCTGGTGGGATATTAATCCCACCGTCAATGCCAATCTGCTTTATGGTAGTCACCAGCTTTCGCTGGCTCTCTCCAAACTGGATCAAAGCAGTCTGGTTGCAAACAACGGCGTAGATACCATGACAGCGGGCCTGAACTACCGCTATACGCAAGCCAAATACACATTTGGTCTGGATGCCAACTGGTATGATCGCCAGCCCGATTTGAAAACAACGATCTGGACCAATGCCTGGCGTGTCGGCGCTTATATCACCTATAATTTCGACAAGCCGGTGGTGAAACTGGCCATGGCCCGACAGGAGACTGTTCGTGATGTCTCGCCTGTCCCGTCATCCATAGATCGCATGTTGGTAGACATCGCCCAAATCACACCGGGCATGGAAAAGGCTGCCGCACTATCCCTCATCGCGGATAGCGGCTTGGGCAAAGCATCCGATCAGGCTGGTTACCTGATCTGGTATGCGCAGATCTTCCGCGATATCAGCGCGAACCAGCGCCTTGTGCTGGAAATGGCCGGCTCCCGACTGAACCGCTCGGCGATTATTTTCGATATTGGCATACAGAATGATGTGGCTGGCATTCGCACCATGTTTGAACGCATACGCAGGCAACTGCTGGCTGTTTACGGACAACCCGATGACTTTTTCGATCAGGGCGATTTCGGCCCGAATATGGGCATGGAGCTAGCGGCTGGTCGTTTCATTCGCGTGATGGAGTGGAAGCGGGACGGCGGGACGCTGCGCTTCGGCATCCCGCGCAGGCTGGATAACCGTGTCCGCATGGAATTGCAGTTTAGTAGAAACTTCCCGATCCTGAAAGATACCCTGTGGAGTCTGGAGCAGGTGCAATGAAAAGATCTAAGATAACTCAAAGGAGGAAAAAATGATGAAACAACGATTTGGGCAAACAACGATGGTATTGGCACTCTTGGCAGTTGCGGCGTTTATGCCGATGAAGGCATGGGCTGTGGATGTTTCTGCGCCACAAACTTCTGCCACCATTCATTTGGGTGTTAACGATCCGCCTAGTATCGCAAAGCTGAACGGTTGGTATTGCTCGAGTACCGATTTACGCAAGACAGTGAGAGAAATGCTGAAGCGTGTGGCTCGCAGCACTAACCCGAATGAAGCCGCTAGCGATTTAATTGCCTTGTTTAGCGTCTATGATGGCAAAGGCTGGCCTTATGAATCTATGCTAAAAAACCCTCTAAAGATGGGACTTGATGCCCCTCCTGGCGGTTCAAAAGTCCATAATTTCAAATGTTGTTATACCAAGTCTGAACTGGACTTGATAGCAAAGAAGACGGAGTTAGCTTTAAAAGCTGTTTATAACATGAAAGGCGCGAAGGCGGCATGGGGTGAAGTTTCGAATTGGTCTGGGTTCGAGGGGATACTACCAGAGACTAACGAATTAGTAGGTGAATTCTAAATCACACCCATAAGAAAACGTGAGAACATGACAAAAATTAAAGGAAAATTAAAGGGGACGCTACCCTTTATAAGTTTTCGGAACCTTAAGGTCAGATGGATTAGAACAACAAGGAAATAAGATATGATTAAGATAGTAGGATTTTTAGAAAGGGTTGCGTTTTTATTGGCGGTATCCGCCTGTTTGCCTGCACTTGCTTGGTCAGCGCCTGCTGCCGGAAAACTGCCTGACTGCCATACCATTACCGTTACTGTAGATCGTGCGAAAGGTGAAGCAACTGAAAACACGGGTGGCGATGATATTGGAGGTGGCAAAAAGCCCGATGGCGGAATAATTATTCCTGGTGATCTTGGTGGTAAAACTGAGCCTCCTGTCGTGCCGAGTGGCGGCATCAAGATCGGCGATGGAAAGAAAGAGCCTCCTGCGAAGCCTGCTGGCGGCGGAGGATCTTCGCTGCCCTACTGCCATACCATTACCGTTACAGTGGATCGTGCGAAAGGTGAAACAACTGAAAAGACGGGTGACGATGATACTGGCGGTGGCGAAAAGCCCGATGGCGGAATAATTATTCCTGGTGACCCTGTTGATAAAACTGAGCTTCCTGTCGTGCCGAGTGGCGGCATCAAGATTGGCAGTGGAGATAAGGAGTCAATTGCCAGCGATACCCCACACCATATTCGCTTTCGGATAGAAACTGGCGTATTCACCATGCCTCGATTTGAGAATCAATGTATTGATTCGGCTTTTGCAAAGTTTAGAAATATCTGCCTTACACCACCTACGGATACAGACTTGCAGGAAAAAGCACTGAAATTATCCATGAAAATGAATAGACTGGCAGATGATTTTGCAAGGTTTCAAAAGCGTAGTAATCGTGGCGCTGCAAGGTTTATTGAGAAAAAGTGGAGAAAGTTAAACGAACAATATAAGAAACAGATTGATGCGATTAAAAAACACAGGGTAGATTTTCAACTATGCCAAAAAGATGCCGAGAAAAAGGCAAAAGCATTATGTGATGAGCAGATAAGCAAACGGGCCAATGAGTTCCGTGATGTAATTAACCTCGAAACAGGCAACGATTTGGGGTCAATCTCAGGCTTTGAAATTACTGGTGGTCAAGATACTCCCTCTTCGAGTGATGCTGGCGGCATAGAAAGCTTGCCATTTATACAGGGTTTTGTGAATACGCTGGGAAATCTATTTTCTGCTATTGACGAGTGTGGTTGTGGAACTATGTATAAACAGTTTTTGAGGTTAACCATTATTGCAAAGAAGCCCTTAACACAGGATCAAGAAAGACAGAAAAAAATCCTTATCGAGCAAATTACAAATTGCCTAAAGCAATGTGAAGAACGAAAGAAGAGTGATAAGAAAGCTGGCTTGGAACTTCCTGATCTTGGGCGCCATCTTCTGGATTGTCCTGACTGCGGCGTTGATCTCGTGCAGGTTACACATCGAACAGGCAACGATCCTTTTGATCCAACTGACCCAATTGCTGGTGGAGACACAGTCAACCCGCCTGCGGTGATTACACCTCCGCCTGCGGTGATTACGCCTCCGCCTGCGGTGATTACGCCTCCGCCTGTGGTGATTACACCTCCACCTGTCGCGGATGCCACGCCACCTGTTGTGACTGCTCCTTTCCCGATTACAGTGTTATTACAAAGCTTTGTAGGCAGTTCTGAAACCAATGGTGCTCCTGTTTCCAATGCTGCGATTCAAGCTTTTTTGAACGGTGCAACTGCAACAGATAATGTTGGCGTCGTTGGAGGCATTACAAACAATGCCCCTGCTGGTTTTATTCCCGTAAAACCATTTACCGTTATCTTTAATAGCAACCTTAACAGTAGAAAAACCACAGTGACTTTTACTGCCAGAGATGCGGCAGGCAATGTGGGAACAGCCACCAGTACGATTCTTGTGGCTGACTTTAGTGGCCCCGGCACTAATGCATCAGGAAGCTGTTTTCCTGCCGCAATACATGTTCCCCTTGGCAGTATAGTGCCAGTTACCCACCCTGGCCTGCAAACATATATCAACTGTGTAAAAAACAGTTTTTCTGATAATGTTGACGGGCCGATTCCGGCAGCAAGCGTGCAGGTATATGGTGATCCTGATCTAAACCCCAGACCATCTCGGATCAATCCACCATTTGTTTTGCCACCTGCCGTATTTGCTGCGCCGACAGTCATCGTTCCTCCATCTGTGAATGCTGTAAGCCATCCCGGAATCTTCTTTATGGCTGTAGATCAGGCGGGTAATCTTGGTTATTTCGGTTCTTTTGCGTTGACTATATTCTCACCGTGAGGATGAGATGGTAAATAAAGGAGGATAGACCATTGCATAAAGCAATCAGATATTTGATATGCCTATTTTTTATTGGTTTCACATCGGCAGTTGCGGCCTCTGAATTTCGATCATGGCGACCGATTCTTACGCCTTCGCTTGTGCCGGAAAATAGCAGGGCTTTGCAGCAGAGCCAAATGAAACCTGTTTCCCGCCAGTTGGCGGAGAAAGCGGTGCAAAAGCTTATAGCAGCATGGAATGGAAAGAATTTGGACGGCATCCTTGGCAAAGAATTTTACGATAAATCGCGTTTGAACGATGCAATGAACGGACAGGTGCCTCGTGATGCAGCGTTAAGCCTGCTGGCTATTCAGGATACGCAAACGCTGCAACAGCAAGTGATCGATACCCCAGGCGGGAAAATCCTGGTCAGCATGGTATCAATCACCGCCAAAACGCAACTGACTTTTAATGATCCGACGTCCGGTTACCAGCGCCGCGAGGGCGTGAACGAATACATCATGCGAATCAAACAACGCGCTCTGTAGTGTTAAACCCATGAGCCAATTGCAAAAGTGGGGAAGCAGATTGCCGCTCACGACTTTTGCAATTGGCTCCCATTCCATAAATGGGCAATAATTCCACTTGTCGTTGATCTGGCAGTTGATGATATTAGCGCCATGAATTATTGATATAAGAGCAACCGTCGTAATCATGGATGAATACAACGGAGTACACGCATTCGGGGAGGGTCCATGCATGGACTTGATCGTCATCCAGTAACAAATCGTAACCGCATCCATTTCAGGCGATGTCTCACGCCCCTGCTCGCCGCCCTGTTGCTCTCCGCCTGCGCTACCAATCCGGTCACCGGAAAAAATGAGCTGATGCTGATTCCCGAATCCATGGAACTGGAAATGGGGCAGAAAAACTATATGCCTGCGCGCCAGATGCAGGGCGGCGATTATGTTGCTGATCCGGCAGTGACTGCTTATGTACGCGAAGTCGGCCAGAAAATGGCTGCGGTATCGGATCGCAAATTGCCGTATGAATTTGTGGTGGTGAATGATTCCGCCATCAATGCATGGATGTTGCCGGGTGGAAAAATGGGCATCAATCGCGGTCTGCTGATGAAAATGGATAATGAAGCGGAACTGGCTGCGGTGATCGGCCATGAGATCACCCATGCCGCCGCCAAGCACGGTGCCAAACAAATGCAACAGGCCTTGCTACTACAGGGCGCAGTCATCGCGGCCAATATCGCCATTCAGAGTCAGACAGACGATCAGAATATTCAGATGCTCGGTAGCATCGGCACACAGGTGGCTGCCACCCTGCTGAATTCCAAATTCAGCCGCGATGATGAAAGCCAGTCGGATCATTATGGCATGGTCTAATGTCCCGCGCCGGATACGATCCGCAGGCCGCAGTCAGCGTGCAACAGCTACTGCTGAAAGAATCGCAGGGACAAGCGGATAATCTGTTTAGCCGACTGCTGGCCGATCACCCCCCTTCTGCCGACCGCGTGGCCGCCAATCGTGCCTTTGCCACCCAGCTACCGGCGGGAAAAACAGGTCGCGATGAATATCGTCGTCGTCTGTCTCACCTGTTCAAGACAGCCCCTGCCTATGCCGCTTATGATGAAGGCGTCAAAGCGATCAAAAAAAATAATTTCAGAAAAGCCCGTGCATTGGCTGA
Organism: Zetaproteobacteria bacterium; assembly: GCA_021545665.1. The sequence goes on along the minus strand of JAJRTX010000031.1, from coordinate 11,039 downwards.
AAAAGCTATTCGCATCGAACCGCAAGAAGCGCAATTCCACTTGTTGCGCGGTTCGGCTTTGGAGCAAACTTATAAAGGCAATGCGGCGCTGGCCGAATACCGTAAGGCTGTACACATGAATCCGGGTTATTTCGAACCGCACCTTCGACTGGGGCTGTTGCTCGATGCGATGGGTAATCGTTATCAGGCCAAACAGGCGCTGGAGAACAGTGTAAAATTAATGAAGACCGCATCCGCCATGCAACGACTGGGCCGTTATGCGCTGGTCGATGGCAATCAGATCCTGGCAGATAAATATCTGAGCGAGACTGCAGGCAGCAACACCCCAGACGGCAAAAAAGCCTATGCCGATCTGCTGCGTTTCGACCTGCCCGCCAATGCCGCCGCCTATCTCGATGTCGGTATGCGAGTCGATGCCAATAGCCGATTACAATTCGTGATTCGCAATAAAACCCCTTTTCCGGTCAGCAATATTGTACTTCAAGCCAGCGATAATAGTGGCAGCAAACAGATAAGCATGAACGGTATCATTCAAGGCAACAGCCAATCGCTTTTCCAGATGAATGCACAAGTGACACAAGAACAGATCAATAATTCCAGCGTCAGGGTTATCAGCGCCAGACTGGCGCAGTGATAAAAAATTGACTGAACATAAGGCTGGAGTAAATCCAGCGGAGGATAGGATTATGCAGAATAAGGAAATCACTCTCATACATACACTGCTCTTAATGATATTTATGCATATTATAATGGGTGTTAATCATGCATGGGCCGATGACCCCAAAAAAGAGCAGGGTAAATGTTCAGTTACGCTAAGTCCTTCACATTCTTCAAAAACCGCTCACTTAGAGCCATACAAAACAGCATCAGTTTGCTGGACTGGATATGGAGCATGCTTTAACGATGAAAGTGGTCTTAAAAGGCTTAACGAGGATCTTAAACGTATTAAGTCTAGGGTATTGATACCCTATGATCCTGTCCCAAATGATCCTGACTCATTTCGAACCTCCCGGGGCACATGGGATTCAATGAACAACAGATGGAAGCTCAAGGCGCTCTATGACTTAACTAGCTCTGTTCTAAGCGAATCAAGGTATATTCAGCGTAAAGACAACCTACCCAGTCGCGATTGGAATATATGGTCTGGAGGGGTTGGCGATAAAAAAACGTGGCATGGGCCTTTCTGTATTACTTATGAGGAATCTAGCAATCTCTATTCATACGTTGAATGGGCAACTTGGTTATCAGAGGAATATGAGGGTTTTAGTAAGGCCTTGGCTAAAGCTGGAGACGCAGCGGATAAAGCTCTGGATGAATATAAACTAAGCAAGAGGCGTGGCAAATTACAGCTTATAGAAGACACAAAAGATAAGGAGTTTCTTAAAATAAGTGCCGAGCTGGAATCTCTGAACTCACAACTGAAAGATCTGAAATCACAAGAAAAAAATTTGAAATATGAAATTCAAAGCATGAAAGAGTGGCTTGAGCAAGACAGTGAGCCTGATATATCAAAAGAGAGATTTGAAAAGTGGGTGGTTAAAGTACGGATTGAGCCATTTACACTAGAGCTTGAGGGTATTAGGAAAAAGATTGCTGACCTCTCGAGGCTTGAACTTGTTCAAAAGCTAGATAAGTTAATGGGTGGAGAAGACAGAGGCCTCCTTGAGGGGGAAAAAGTGGATGCCGCGAAACTCAAAAAGGAGCTTCAATCTCGAGAGAATTATCTTCAGGCGCAGGTTTCTGCCTGGGAAAAGCGCCGAACCAACCCTAGAAAGAATCGGATTAAGAGCTGGAAGAGGCACGCAGATGATAAGGCAAAGCTTGAGAAATATATTTCAAGTTTAGTCAGCATTCAGAAAGAAATCAAAAGAGTATCTCCCTTGATTAAACAAAAGAGTCCCTTATACGAAAAAAAGAATAAAGAAGCCATGGCCGCCAGACGTGAAACAGGACTAATACCTAAGCATGGTGGCGAAGAAAAAAAGAAGAGGTATCTAGCCGCTTGGGCTTCGTATAACCAAACAGTAAAGCACATTAAGCAAGCCATTGAATCGCGTCTTCCAGTTGAAAATCTAAAGGCTGATCAACTATCGGTTACGGTAGTTACAGTTGAGAAGGAGAAAGTTAATTCCAAAGAAGTCGTTGCTAAAGAACCAATTGGGAAAGAAGAAAAGCCTGTGACTGAAAAGCCCAAACCAGGGGAAAAAATCACACCCTCATCGACTGAAAAGTCTGGAGAAGGTTGTTTAACAAAAATAGTTACGCGTGGAAGGGCTCCAATAATCTCACCGGGTTGCTGCCCTGAAAAGCCCTCTTACGAAGTTAGTTCCATTCCAATCATTGATGCGGGTGGATTTAACAAAGGTGAAATCAATATAAAACTAACTGTAGGCGAGGGTGCATCAGCCGCATCGTTTGGACTTGATCAAATTAAACGTTCGGGTAAGAAAAGGGTGTCCCATGCATACGATATTAACCCAGCAAGCGTTATTCATTTGAAATATAATTTTGCAGAGCCTGGAAAATATGAACTCGTAGCTGTCGGAAATTGGCTTAGCAGGACAGGAAGCAGAAATACCATTGATTATGAGATCATTGTTCAAGGGTGTCAGGAAGACGAAAAGAAGAATGATTGTTCCGATATCACTGGTAAATGGCGTATAAATTGGTCTTCGGGAGATGGCGGTGGGGACATCCATTTTAAAACCAATGCAGATGGTAATATTCTTGGATTATATGACTCTGAGCAGAATGGTCACCTCTTCTTAAATCAACAAGGTGAAGGGTTTAATGGATATTGGGTGGAAAACCAGTCTAATAAAGATTGCGGTAAATCGAAGCAAGGCAGTACCCACTGGGGGCTCGTGAAACTATCCTGTAGCAGTGATAAAAATTATTTCCGGTACATGGGGGTATTGTGAAAGTAATGCACATGATTCCATGACTCTTATCCGCGATACAAGCGAAATTCACAGCAAAGTATATGCTTCCAAGGCTTGGCAAAAAACAGGTATAGAAATGCAATCAGGTGATACTGTCAAAATATCTGCATCAGGTGAGATTCAATATACTTCCCGTTCCACAGCACCAAGTAAAGGAAAAAGCTCCCCAATAGGTGTGCCACTCAATAGTCCGCCAGTCAATGGAGACAGCAATGATTTTCGTAAGTATGTGATAAACTCTCAATGGAACCATTGCGCACTTATTGCAAAGGTTGGAGATCAGATTGTACTGGTCGGCAAGGGAACACAGTTCACAGCTTTGCAACAGGGTGAGTTGGTAATGCGAATCAACGATACGGATCTAAAAAACAATTCTGGTTTTTTTGATGTATCCATTTCGCGAGGTTTTGAGTGATGAAGGGAGCTAGATATGTAATGCTGGTTTTTCTATTTGTATTCCCGATCAGCGTGTTTGCTGCCAAGCCTGCTGTGCTCATCATCTTTGATGGTTCCGGCAGCATGTGGGGACAGATCGAAGGCAAAACAAAAATCGAACTGGCTAAAACAGCCATGACCGGCCTGCTAAAAGAGTTGCCAGAAGATGTCGATTTGGGACTGATTGCCTACGGGCACCGCAGTAAAGGGGATTGCAGTGACATCCAGTTGCTCGCTCCTGTTGGTTCAGAGCGTGAAGTTCTCATCAGTGCAGTGTCTTCGATCACCCCAAAAGGTAAAACACCATTAACCCGGTCCATTGAATTTGCTCTTGAACAAGTGAAAGGGCGGGATGGAGCCACTTCTATTGTAGTAGTGAGTGATGGCAAGGAAAGCTGCCATGGCGACCCCTGTGAAGCAGCCAGAAAAGCCAGTGCTGCGGGAGCATATATTCGGCTGGATGTTGTTGGTTTCGATGTCAAAGCTGGCGAAGCGAAACAGTTACAATGCATCGCCAAAAATGGCGGCGGCAATTATTATTCAGCAGGCAACGCCAGTGAACTGGCAAAGAGTTTCAGCCAGATCAAACAGAGTATCGCAGGGAACACACCTCTTATTCACCATTATCAGTTTGATGGCGATGCCTCTGATTCTGTCGGTGATGCAGATGGTGAATTGATGAATGGAGCTAGCATCATTGATGGCAGCCTGTTACTTGATGGTAACGATGATTATGTCCAGTTTGGCACTCATATCGTGCCCGTCAAAGGGAGTTATACTCTGGCTTTCTTTGCTCGCCAGCTATCCGCTCAAAAGGGCTATGCTGAATTTATTTCTCAGGGAAAATCAATGGGCCCGGGGTTTTATATCGGGCAGTCTCCTTCAGGTGCAATTCGGGTCACTGATTTCTCATCCGATGGCACATCGGCAAAAATGTCGACGGATGGTAAATGGCACCATTATGCCCTTGTTGTCGATGCAGCGAGCCCTGGCAAGACCCAATTATTCATCGATAATGTACCTCAGGTTGCATTCAACAGGAATCTTGTTTCCATTGAATCAGGCTCGCATACCCGGCTTGGCCGCCAATTTGATCCCTACAAGGAATTCTTCCACGGGCAACTGGATGATATTCGGATTTATGATGGTGTACTGACCATCGCTGAAATCAGTGCGATTGCGAAAGAAATAAGGTCGCTAAAAAATGAATAAACTGTGTAGCTGTGTATAACACCATGGCAGTAGTAGTAACATTGGCTGTTGCTTCCCAGACAAAGGTTGAAATGCACGTTCCATGGGTAGCCACAGCTACAGTGGCAATCATTTTCACACTGGCATCGATTGTGGGCATGGTCTCTGCTTTTAAGGCATACAGGAAATCGAAACAACAAGATGATAAATATTGTGCAGAGTAATCTGACCGAGTGATTGGGATAGGAGGAAAAATGAAAAAATATATTATTGTATTTGCTTTTATAGCGTTAATGGCAGCCCCGTGTTATGCGGCTGAGGACAAGGAGTTTCGACCAGATATTGAGCAGCTGTCTTATGGAGCTGTGCAGATGTTTGTGGCTCAGCGGCAGATTCGGCTGGAGCAATTCCAGCAGGCAATGGGACAAGTCGGGTCGTATATATCGGAAGGAGTGACGAGCATTGATTCACATGATGAGCTGCGCCGCCGTATTGAAGAGCTTGCCAATGCATCACGCCTCGCCAATGCATTGGCTGCAATGAATGGCAGCGCCATCCCGGCCATGCGATTGATCCTGCAACGTCATGGTCAGAGTGATAAAGAGATCAAAGCTGCCCTGCCACATCTGTTTGGTGAACTGGAACCGACCATGAATGCAGTCTTGTTTGCAAAATATGATGTGCTTTTTGAGGCCCTGAAAAGATTGTATGCTTATCTCGACCTGCATTGGGATAAATGGGGCAGGAAGAAAGATGATTTTAAAGACAGGGAATTGAATGCTGCATATCAGCGGTTGATTAAGGAGATGGGCGAGGCCATCAACCTGATAAGCGGTGACAATAGCGATAAATGAAGGCTTTTGCCAAAGCCCATGCACCGATTAGGGTAATAACTACACTTGGCAGGAACTTGATCGCTTCTGAAGATTAAGGACTCCGGCGAAGGAATGATGATAAAGTAGTCAATTGATAGGGCTGTTGGAGATCTCTGTTTTGAGTGGGTTGTGAACAGCCCCTAGACAGCACGAGGAGAAGTTATATGAGAATATTGAAGGTTTCACCCTTATTCGGCCTCTATGTAAAACAGCATAGGCCTTTTAATATGGATATAAAACGCCTCCTGATTTGTCTTATGTTTTTGGTAAGTAGCCAATACTTCAATATTGGTGAAGCGGCAGCGGGTTCCTCTACTTCAACAAAAAAACAATGTGATGTGATATTAGATCCACAACATAGCTCTCGGTTTGTTTCTTCAGTGGGAGAGAAAAAAATTTGCTGGAAAGGTTTTGGCGATTGTTATAAACACATTTATTTAGATGGGCTGAAAGAAAGTTTCGATGATATTTCAAATTCGGGTGTACTTACGTATAAACCTAAATCACCAGATTCAAAAAAATGGATTCATACGATTGGGGAATACAAATTTGAAGAACTAGAACGAAATGCGAAGTCAATTATTAGAGTCATCAACAGCCAACAAAAAAGAAGATCAGCTGAGAGTTCAGAAACTAAGGCGTTTTATCCTGTAGGGTCTAACTCTTATTGGTCTGGGCCTAAGTGTCTCACTCATGCAGCAGTTGCAACCGTTTATTCATATCATGAATGGGCTACTTGGTATCTGGAAGAGAAGGAGACATTCAAAAAGAGATTGAAAGCAGCTGAGAGAAAATATGACCTAGCTCGCCAACGTCTTGATGTGAGTACGGGAAAGGATCAGAAAGATAAGATTCTTGGTGAACTCTCCAAGCTGAAGAAAGATCATGATGCATTGAGTCAGAAAGTGGCCAGGCAACAAGAAAACCTTAACAGTCTGCGTGATGACCTCGCACATGAAAAGCGTAGACATGCAGACTTTGCTAATACAGCAGGTGATGCTCAAAGGGATATTGATTACCGTACTCTTGGCAAGAAAAAAAGCAGAATTCGTCTCTACAGTGAGGAGCTTTCCAAGATAAGAAATGAAATTACTCATGAAAAGAATAAATATCCAAAAAACAACTCCTTGATTTCAGATCTTAGAAAAAAAGAGCGAAAGCTAAGAGGGGATCTAAGGAGAATTAAAAATGTATCCGATGATCCAAGCACATGGTCAGAAAGGCAAAGAGAGTTGGTTAAGAGACTGGAAAAGAAGAAAGAAAAATACCTTGAACTTGCCAAGTCCGCCCGACTGCAGTTTGAAAAGTTGCGAAAAGAGTACGAGCCACTGAAAACAAAAGTCAATGAAAGCAGAAAAAAAATCGAAACATTAGAGGGGAAAAAGAAGGAATTAAAGCAGCAGTATCACAGCATTCCGAGAGGCTCCGGGGTTAAAGAAAAGCAAGGCATAATTAATGCATGGAATGAGTACAATAAAACTGCTTCCAGAATCCAAAAGGAAATTCGTAATCACCTACCAAAGTCGCCGCATATTGAGAATGCGGTTCAATTAAAAGTTTCATGGGCCGAAAAAGATACTGATGAGATCAATTTAGAGAAGAAAGAAGAAAAGCCTGTTGCAGAAAAAACTAATGTAGAAGGAAGCGACTCTTCAACATTAGCCAATGGCTCTTGTGAAGAAGACATTACTTATCAAAGTGATTTCCAAAGCGGAGATACTTCACACTGGTCACATTCAAATCTAAGTGCCGATAACAAGGGAAAAAAGACTTTAGGACTTTTCAATAATGACCAGGTTCAACTGAAGCTTTCAGGTGTAAAAGCAGGGAATTACAAGGTAAAATTCGATTTCTACACACTTCATACTTGGGATGGCAACGGTGAAAATGGTTACGGGCCCGATTCATTCAGCTTCTTAATCAATGGTAAACAGTATCTCAATGCTACGTTCTCCACTGCGGGGCACTCTGCTATAAGCCAGTCCTATTCGAAAAGCACTCCTCTCGGCGGTGTCAAACATCCTAATCAAACAGATAACTCAGGGGTGAATCTTCTGCATTACAGTTCATCACAAGGGACCGTCGCAAATTTCCGATACTCTCCTGAATTAACCGTGGATCATCCAGGTGGCGATTTAACCCTTTCTTTTAATGGGAGCGTTTCACAACCTAGCCAAACTTATCTGGGTTTCCCAGATGAGGTTTGGGCACTTGATGATGTATCGGTCAAAGCAGAGTCTGGTAGCAAAGATTGTTCTCAGGGTGAAAAAGAAAGCAACTCTTGCGGCGATATCACTGGTAAATGGCGTATAAATTGGTCTTCGGGAGATGGTAGTGGGGACATCCATTTTAAAACCAATTCAGATGGTAATATTCTCGGATTATATGACTCTGAGCAGAATGGTCACCTCTTCTTAAATAAACAAGGTGAAGGGTTGAGTGGATATTGGGTGGAAAACCAGTCCAATAAAGATTGCGGTAAATCGAAGCAAGGCAGTACCCACTGGGGGCTCGTGAAACTATCCTGTAGCAGTGATAAAAATCGTATTTCTGGTACATGGGGGTATTGTGAAAGTAATGCACATGATTCGCTAACTCTTATCCGTGATTCAGACAATCAAGAACCTTCAGGTTGGATAGAATATATCAGTCAAGGCAACAGGTTCTCAGTAGTTCTTAATAAAACAGCAGATAAATTCGATGACTCGAAGGGTTACACTAGATGGGAAACTAGTCCATTAGGAGCAGTAAAAGGAGGAGAAACATACTCCTGCATCTACTCTGGCGAGGCATTTTCATGCACAGGATTTTACCAAACAACAGGTAAGGTTGAAACTATTAACCTGGCCAGATGGTCGGCTGACCCAACGAAGAAGAAAATTTCAATATGGGGTCTTATCTTAACCTTTGATGAAAAAGGAAATGTGTTTTCTCTGGGAGAATCCAGCCATAAAAATAACTATGGATTGGTAGGAGAGTTAAAAAAGGATGATGTTAATGAGAACAAACCTCTGACAGTACCGGCTCCTGCGGATTCTGGATTGATAGATGATGAGGGAGCTGAATTTAATGATCCGGAGAACGAAACTTTTGAATTGATTGCTCCGGATACAAGCTTGGAGGCTTCTGTTTACAAAGGGGCTGCGCCTGCTGAAGTGCAAGTGAAAAACTGGTATTGCCAAATCAACCGTATTGAGTTGGAAAAGCTGAGAAGTGAACTGGAACAAAATAGAATTAAATATCCGCGCAGCATGGCAACGGCAATCATACGATTCGATAAGCAGTTAAAGCCGGATGATATATTCTTTTATCAAAAACTCGGTTTGATCGATAGCTGGGATAAATATAAGAAGGGCTCCTTTCTGATCAACGCGCCTCCGGGAGGGGAGTACTGGAAATGCCTTAGTAAGAAGGAACTAACCTCCTTACGCAAAGCGTTAGTGCGCTGGGCACAATACATAACTACGACCTACGGGGAGCTCAACTCAGGTAATCTGAAAGATAAGGGCTCAGAGGATCGTAACGTCACATCTGATGGGCAACATGTGCTCCAAAAAGTGATTGGGCGAGGAAAAGGTATTCCTGATCATACAATCACCAAAGAAGGACTAAAGATGCTCAGAACCGGTGATAATTATGCCATCTGGGAACATGAGGGTCACACATCACTTAACAAGCCTGCTTCTTCGTCTGAAACTAATCTTGTGAATCTCCCTTCGGATGGTAAATGTAAATTTATTGAGACTTTTACCAAAAAAGAATTTAGAGGTTCTGCTGATTTAATAAGAGGTGTTAAATCTTCTACCAGTAAGATCCACACCTTCACAAAACTCTATCATCTGCCTAAAGGCTGGACGTGCAAAAGGATTAGTGGTGGTGGAAAGCTCATGTCTCCATTGCCTGGCGGCAAGGCTCACCATATGATTGGATTCGGGCCTTCAGTTGACAGGGCTATTCTGGATGCGCTTGCTGGAGCATCCAGACTTGTGGGAGAACATATTGTTTCAGACGATCAGATCTATGATCATCAAGGTAACAGCAAACAAGGCGTTTATTCAGGCACCTACTCCAAGTTTGTAACAAGTGGGGCATCCAGCCTTCTCATTCGAAAATACCATCTGATACCTTCAAGTATAAAAGAAGGCCCCAGGAAAACTATTATGGGAGAACTTCCCAAAGGTTATTACCAGGTCGAAGTCATGGTTTATGTCGGTCAGTTGCTTGTTGATAACAAAGTTAAAGCTTCACAACTTGAAACCCCCGAAATGCACAAGGTAAATGTCTCATTTATTGAGAAAGACAAGCCTGAGCTAGAGTGAAAGGAAACATAATGATGCGACAGTATTATGATATGCACACAAACACATCCACCACTAAGAAAAAAGTGAGTATGTATTATACTACTGTAATTATCTCTGCACTGCTTTTGGTGGGATTGCTGACAGCTCAGAGTTACGCCGCTGAACCCGGCCAACAGGCCAAAGTGGAACAGACCATTACTGGTGCCATGCAATTATTCGAGGCGCAGAGAAAGGCGCGTTTGGCAGAGACAATGTTGGCAATGGCGAAGGTGGTTCCCTATTTGTATCAGGGATCGATGGGGATTGATTCAAAGCAGGTTCTGGTTCATCGCCTGATTGAGGTGAATAAAGCATCCCGGCTGGCCAATTCGCTGGCGTTGATGCATCGCGGTTTACGCGAATCACTGGTTCAAATAATGGAAAAACAGGGGCTTGCCAAGAATGCGGCGATAGCCAAAGCAGATAAACTGATTGCCAAACTTAAACCCGAAAAGCTGGCCGCAACCTACGAAGGCTGGTATCTGGTTCTGACGGCTTTGAACCGCGTCTATGAATATCTCGACAACCATTGGGGGCAGTGGAAACTCTATATCAAAATCGTCGAATTTGGCGATGAAAAACTCGATATCCCCTACCAGACATTGATGGACAGACTCGGTGAAACGATAGACCGCATGGATGCCATTCAGAATGCCAAAACAGACAAGGCGGTAAAAAAACAATCCCCCGCCAATGCAAGCGCCCCACTCTCCTGCAATCTAAGCACCCGAACATTGCCAGACGGTGCTGTGGAATCAATCGTCACAGTGAAGAACCAAAGTCGCTATGCTCTGGAGATCAACACCCCATCCGTCGACACAGTGACATGGATTCTGGCCGATAATCAGGTGGTCAGCGCACATCCGGGCAGACCGCCGAAGCAGATTCTGCTGAATAGCGGTGAACATGTCAGTTATGTCGACACTCTAGATTTGCCGCCGGGGAATGAAAGTTTAGAGGTAGAAGTGGATGCTGGAAAACCATTTGGTGTACTAAAATGCAATTAACAAGCCCTTGGCAACTATTACTAGCGAGCATCACGATCATACCCCTGTTTGCCTCCCCTGCCCTTGCCCGCACGCCTGCGGCTGTGGTGATTGAAGTCGGCAGCTTCAGTGAACACGAAACGCCTGCCCGCTGCAAAGGCATCCAACTACACGGCGGCGAAGTGTTTATATCACAACAGCTTGCTGATCAGGTGCGTGGAACCTTGTCGCCAGAGGAAAACATTCATATCGAAGCAGGGCTGACTCAGA
>JAJRTX010000030.1 GCA_021545665.1 Zetaproteobacteria bacterium | reverse complement strand
TGTACTATAGTTCATAATCTCTCCTCCTGTTTTGGCTTTCACCCAATGGGCGAGCCAAAACAGGAGGAGAGATTATGAACATCAAGCTGAAGCTGACCGGCTCAAAGCCGGTGGTTTTACTCCTGAAGATAGATAATAAAGGTACAATGGCATCATGAAGTATGCGATACATAATCCCTCAGCACATCATCCAGCCGGGTCTGCCAGCCTTTACCGGAAGATCGGAAATATTCCAGCACATCAGGAGATAAGCGGATGCTTATCGCCTGCTTGGGTTTCGCCGCCACAGGCCGTCCTCTCCGGGCTGCGCCCTTGAACACCTCAGGCAGAGCCGATGCCTCCAGCGTGGTAGTTTCGGCGACCATGCTATCTGTCCATTCCGGATTGGTCTGGTCGATGGTTTCAGAATTTACTTGCTTCTTCATAGCGTGTTACCTCTCTGTTATTGGCCTTTTGCGCAAGCTGATCACCCGCATCGCGTCGTCACGCAGCGTAAACACAAGCGCATGTAGTCTTGCATCAATATAGCCCAGAGCGAAAAAACGATCTTCGTCATATGCCTTGCGCTTGTCTTGCCAGATCAATGTGGTTGTAAAATAAAATCTGGAAGCCAGATCAAAAAATAATCCGCGTCTGACGATGTTGCGATCATTTTTAGCTGGATCCTATTCCAATTTCATTGTGCATTATTGTATATACAACAATAATAGAAGTCAAACTGATAATACTTCCATACTCAAGAGGGTGCGACACTATGTCGCATTCCCCGCTCTTTGATCATTTCATATCATTCGCCCCACTCAACTTGGGGAAGAGAGGAGCCGGTGAGGCTCCTGAGTAATACAAATCGTCGCACAGCGATGAACGATACATTGGAGGAGTAATGAAAGAGATAGAAACGACGGTGCTTCAGCCGGAAGATGAAAAACAGAAAGGATTTACGCTGATCGAAATGGTCGCCGTAATTGTCGTGATGGGCATTCTGGCTGCAGTAGCACTACCGAAATTCGTAGGTATACAGGGTGAGGCGCGTGCAGCGGCTGTTCAGGGTGCGCGAGGGTCACTTTCAAGTGCGGCGCTGATGGCTCATTCAAAAATGCTCGCTGCCAATTCAATGTTCCCGACCATTAACGGGCACACTTTTGCAATGGGGGACTGGGCTGCTCACTATCCTAAGGGTACCCCTGTAGGATTTCTGGCAGGCTTGAATGACTGGGCTGGAACAGCCTCTGATGGTTGGCAAATAATTCTTCCAGGCGCTCAGGTTGGTACTGCTACGGGTGCGCCGACGCTTGGTGCTTCCGAAACGGCCTGGGGGCCAGCATCAGCTTCTGCTAAGAACGTGTCGGGTTGTTATGTCTCTTACACAGAGGCATATTTAGATGCTAATAACATTATTGTTGACCCAGTATTAACGGTTGTAAATGGTGGCTGTGCTGCAACAGGCATGTAATTCGATATAGAATGATTGAGCGGGCAGGTATTATCCCCTGCCCGCTTTTTTCTGCGTAAAAGGTAAAGGAGCGTAATGAACAGGCAGCATGGATTTACACTGATTGAACTGACCGCCGTGATGGCGGTTTTGGTGGTTTTGGCAGGCGTGGCTTTTAGCCGCATCAGCGCCGATCAGCCGGTGTTTGCGGCGCGCGGTTTTTATGATCAGGTCATCTCCAGTCTGCGCTATGCGCAGCAGGCGGCGCTGTCACAGAATCGCTATGTCTGCGCTGCATTCTCGGCCAGTGGCATTTCGTATTCATTTGGCGCTTCAGCGGCCTGCGGTTCGCCGCTTTCCGACCCGGACGGGGCTGCATCTTATATTGTTTTCGCCCCTTCCATGGCTGCCAATCAGGCAGTTTTTTCCACTACGCCAACCAGTTTCAGTTTTGCGCCCGATGGCACACCGAATTTTGGAGCTTCAAATATGCAGATAGATATTGCAGGCCTCTCCATGCCGATCTGCATCGCCGCCGGTTCCGGTTTTGTTTATCAGCTGCCCTCCGGACAAACAGCATGCTGAATAACCGCATGAGAAATCATGTCATCCCCGAGTATTTGTATCGGGGATCCACTTGTGCAAGTGGATTTCCGATAAAACCTTCGGAAATGACGAGTATGGATTCCCGCCCCACGCCTTCACGGGGGCAGGTCTTGCACGGGAATGACGATTGTATAACAGAAGCCGGTTTCGGTTTGATTGAGCTGATCGCCACGATTGTAATTCTCTCAGTTGCTGCCGTGGGTATTACCACGGCGATGGGTATTCAGGCTCAATCCGCAGCTATACCCATCCAGCGCATGCAGGCGATTTCTCTGGCCGAAACGCTGATGGCCGAGATCGTTCGCCAGCCCTTTTCCTATTGTGACCCTGACGATACTCTGTTTGCTACGGCTGCTTCCACCGCCGCTTGTACGGGCGGCATCTCCGCTTCGCAAGACCCCACTACATTAATCGGCCCGATGCCGGGCACCGAGATGCGCAGCAGTGGCGGGTTTGACAATATCGCCGATTACGCTGGCCTGACAATCAACCCGGTGATTACAATGGACGGACAGAGCTGGTCCGGCTTCTCGGCGCAGATCAATGTGCAGAGAGCAGGAACTGCGTTTCTCGCAGCAGCAGATGATGGCGATGCCCTGCGCATCACCGTCACAGTCAACGCCGTTGCCGCCGATGACGTGGTACTGGAAACTATAGTGCTGGACAGCTATCGCAGCCGCCATGCGCCAAACCGCGGGCAACCGGTGTTATGAATAGTCGCATAAATTCTTTTAAAACCTGGTCATTCCCGCGAAAGCAGGAATCTATTGTATTTAAACAACTATGGACTCCCGCCTGCGCGGGAGTGACGGTTTTTCTGTGAAAGAACTTTTGCAACGATTAATAATGACGAGCCAGCGCGGATTCACGCTGATCGAGCTGGTGGCGGTGATGGCGATTATTGGCATTCTGGCGGCAGGCGGAGCGGCTTTTCTGACCTGGCCGATGCGCTCTTACGCCAAATCCTCGGAACGGGCGCATCTGACCTATATCGCTGCCGCAGCGCAGCAGCAGTTTGTACGCGATCTGGTCACGGCGCTGCCCAACAGCGTGCGATTGACGGCCTCCGGCGGTAATCACTATCTCGAATTTATTCCGCAAAGCGGCAGCGGCCGTTACCGCGCCGATCAAGCCGGCGCCTCAACCGGCGATATACTGAATGTGGGTTCTATCGACACAGCATTTGATCTGTTTAACAGCGGCGATGTACCTGCGGTCGGCAATGAAATTGTGGTTACGGCAACTGCGGCTTATTCCGTCTATGCCGGAGATAACCGCAACAGTGTGTCCACGACCACCGTAGGCACGCTGCCGGATGAAACGCGTGTAACACTGGCATCATCTGCTGCCTTTCCGCTCGATGCTTCACTGACAGGCCACCGCTATTATCTGGCCGCACAACCGGTTTCCTATGTCTGCCTCTCACCCGGTTCGGCCACCGATGCCGTGCATGGGAAACCCTACGGCGCGGGCAGCCTGTGGCGTTACTCGGGTTATGGTTTTGCCGCCACCCAACCGACCTCGTTTGCTGTCAGCGGCGAGCGCATGGCCGACCATATCTCCAGCTGCTCTTTTGCTACGCTTGCCGATACCGTTTCAGCCATGCAGCAGGCGCAGGCGCTGATGCAGTTATCGATCAACAGCTATGACGAGTCGATAAGCATTGAAGCACAGGCGGGACTGCCGCGTGAGTTTTGAGCATCGGCATGGCGAACAGGGCTTTTCGCTCATCGGCGCGATCTTTTTGCTGGTGGTGATCGGCATGCTGGTTTCGATGGCCATGGCATTCGCCGCCGCCCAGCAGCGCGGCGTATCAACCGAACTGCTGCGTATCCGTGCAACGCTTGCCGCACGCGCCGGGCTGGAGTGGGCAGCCTGGCAGTTGCGCCGCAATCCAGGCGGCGCATTTGCTACAGCCTGTCAAACAGCGGGTTTATTGCCGCAACCAGCGGCGCTGGCAGGCAGTCTGGCTGATTTTGATGTCAGTCTTGTATGTAACGCCACATCGCATAATGAACTGGGTGCGACGCTGTGGTTTTATGCTTTGTCGGCAACCGCTTCTGTCACCAACCGCATGCCCGGCCAGCCTGGTTATGCCGAAGCGGCTGTTACAGCCCGAATCGAGGGAGATTAATGCTATTTCAGTCATCCAAATCACGGCTGGCGCTGGCTCAGAGCGGCGCGGGCTATCACGTCGCCGCCATCACATGGACAGACAATCAACCTGTTGTCGAGCAATTCATCATGCAGCCGGGCAATCTCTGGTCTGCTGATAATTTAAAACAGTTGCATAAGAACTTCAAGCCCGGAAGAAAGGCTGTGACAGCACTTCTGGCAGCACCTGAATATCAGCTGTTGCCACAGGAGGCTCCGAATGTGCCACACCAGGAGATGCTGGAAAGCGTGCGCTGGCAGATACGCGATCAGCTTAATTGCAGCGCTGAGGATGCCAGTATTGATATCATGCGGATTCCGCGTGGGCTGAATGATCAGGGCCGCTCGGTCTATGCCGTAGCGGCAGCCGGGGAACTGATCCGGGAGCGCACTGCGCTGATCGAGCGGGCCTGTTTCAATCTGACCACATTCGATATTCCCGAGATGGCGCAGCGCAACATTTCCGCACTGTATGAACAGCAGAGCGAGGGGCTGGCTATGCTCAGCCGTGAGAGCGATGAGTATTTACTGACTATCACGGCGGATCAGGAGCTGTGCATGACACGTCGGATCGGGACGGGAGCAGCGGCGCGGCAGGGCGACTGGAGCGCATTGGCGCGTGAAGTGGAGCGCTCGCTGAGCTATTTTAGCCGCCATTTTGGCAAGCCGGTCAGCAGGCTGATTCTGGCTGTTGAAAAGCAAAGTGACTTCAATGCAGCATTGCAGGCGCAGCTTGAAACAGCGGTTGAACCCCTGCATCTGGATGATGTTGTTGATATCTCCACGGCGCCCGAACTGGCCGATGTGGCCATGGTGGTGCAAGCGCTGCCAGTGATCGGCGCAGCCCTGCGACGGGAGTCTTAAATGACGATCATTCAGCAGATCAACCTGTTCAATCCGGAATATTCTTCCCGAAAACGCTTCCTCTCCGTACGCACGATTATTTTTGCATGCCTTCTGACTCTGGGAGTAAACCTTTCGGCATGGCTCTGGTTTGCTTATATGAATAACGAAATCGAACAACAGTATGTGAAAATAAACCAGACGCAGCAGACGCAGATAGAAAAAATGAAAAAAGCAGCAGCTGACCTGATTGCAAATTCTTCCGAAAAACAATTGCAGGAGAAACTGCATGCACTGGAGAGCGAAGTGTTGCAGTCGCAGCAACAGCTGGATGTGATACAGAAAATGCTGGGTGGCAGAACTGGCTATTCGCAATACATGCGGGCATTAACGAAGCAAGGTCTGACCAATGTCTGGCTCAATGGCCTTAGACTCAGTGGCGGCGATGATCATGTTCAGGTGAGCATAGAGGCCTCGGCGCTGTATCCGGCGCTGGTGCCGGAATATCTAAAATTGCTGCGCCGGCAAGCACTGCTTAACGGCAACGGCGGCCCATCCCTGCAACTGGGTAAAGTGGATGCAAGTCATGCCCGTCATATTCGTTTTGAATTGGTGGCCAATGCGCACGGGACGCAACCATGAGCGCCTGGCAAAACATACGGGAGCAGATGGACGCGCAAACGGTGAAAGTGCGCCTGCTGCTGGTAGTCGTAGCGCTGTCGTTGTTTATCACAGGTTCAGTCTGGCTGATCGGCAATTTATCAGATGAATACCAGCAGCAGGTATGGAAACTGCGCTTGCTGCCGGAGAAGGACAGAAAACAGCAGCAGGAACTGGCCACACAACTGGCTGCCAGTGAAAATAGTCAAATTCAGTCCCTGCAGCAACAGATCGAGGCGGCTGGCCGGAAACTGGATCATTTGAAATATGCCCGACTGGATTATGTTCGCGGCATCTCCGGTGCCGGACAATTGCAGCATACTGTTGATAGCCTGTTACGCAAAAACGGAGGGCTGACGCTAATCCGGCTGCAGACCTTGAAACCCGAGGCGCTATTACCGGAAGCAGTTCGGAAACCGGATGCCTCCAAAGGTGAAAATACTGTTGTCGAGAAGGACGCAACTAAAACCGACGGACAGGATAAAATTGAACTTCAGTTGCAGCAGGCTGACTTCGCCGAAGGGCTGTACAGGCATGGGCTTCAGTTGTCGGTGCGTGGCAGCTGGTTTGATTTGGTAGACTATCTGGAACAACTGGAAGACATGGATCTGCATGTTTTCTGGCACTCACTAAATTTAAAAGCCGGGCCTTATCCCTATTCAACCATGACATTAAATCTGTTTACAGTCAGCGGAAAGTCTACATGAAGGCGTCTGTTATCCTGTTTTCAGTCTGTTACTGACACCGCTGGCTTCAACCACTGCTGAAACAATCAGCGACCCGACCGCGCCGCCGCCCGGTTTTAAACCTGATGCTGCCAGCATGTATCCGGTGGCAGACAGGAAAAATACAGGTGGATTGCAAGGTATTATTACTTCGAACGGTGCAGCAGTTGCCATTATCAATGGTCGGATGGTCAGGGTTGGCGACTACTACGGTGATGCAATACTGATCGAAGCGGCCAATGGTCGCGCCGTATTGCAGTCAGGCAAGGGCAGACAGGTGCTCTATTTGCGTGGCAAACAGCAATGGGTCAAGCATGCGGCCCGATTAAATAGCGGTGACTATCGTGTGCAAACAGGTAAATGATGCAACTGCTGCATTCTCGATGACTGAAACAAAGAAGGTAAAATAATGAGAATTCTGACAGGCATATTGCTGCTCGTTGCGCTCGGCGCCTGCTCGAAGCCGGTGATCAATGGCGACGCGACCACTGATGCCATCAAAAAAGAGCTGAATCAGGCGCTGGAGACAACGCCACAGGCGGAACAGCCTGCACCTTCCACCCGTAAAAATATTAAAAAAGAAATGGAACCACGTTTCGATCTGGAAGTGGCCGATGCACCGGCAGCACAGGTGTTTTACTCCATCGCAACAGCGGCAGGGGTTAATATGCTGGTGCATCCGCAGGTGGCCGGCAGCATCTCCATCAATCTCAGACAAGTGACCGTAACTCAAGCGCTGGCAGCGATTCAGGAACTCTACGGTTACGATTATTATATTGATAAAAGCCGTGTTTTTGTCCGCCCTGCCGGCTTGCAGACGCGCATGTACAAGATCAACTATCTGATAGGCACACGCGCTGGCGAGGCAGAACTACAGGTCGCTTCATCTTCATTGATAGATACGTTGAACAGCAATGGCTTTGCGAGAAGTAGTTCAGCCACATCAAAGAAAACGGATTCATCAGTAAACAGAAATAGTAAATCAACTACAGGCAATATATCAAACGCTGGCAGTAAAGTATCGATGAACAGCAAGGCTGACTTCTGGCAGGAACTGGAAACTTCGTTAACAATGATTGTCGGCAGTGTGGAGAGCCGGAAGGTGGTGGTCAGTCCAATGACCGGCATGGTGATAGTGCGCGCCATGCCGGATGAACTGCGTAGTGTTTCAGACTACCTGCGGGCTGCCCAGCTCTCCGTTGAGCAGCAGGTGATTCTGGAGGCCAAAATTCTGGAAGTGCGATTGAATGATAGCTTTCAAAGTGGCGTCAACTGGGCTGCATTTAGCAACAATGCCTCTATCGGTCAGCTCGCCAACGGTTCCACGCTTGCACCACGTATCGCCGGTGTGCCTGCTGAAATCGCTGATGGAGTATTAACTGCCATACCCGGTGCTTCATTAATTGGTGAAGGGCCAGGCTCTCTGTTCGGTCTGGCATTTCAAACAGCCAATTTTGCAGCTTTGATCAATTTCCTCGAAACACAAGGTGATGTCAATGTGCTATCCAGTCCGCGCATCGCCACATTAAATAATCAGAAAGCAGTTTTAAAGGTGGGTACGGATGAGTTCTTCGTTACCGGCGCTGCCAGTACGACGAGCCAGACCACGGGAAACACCCAGACTTTAAACAGCACTTCGGTTCCGATGCAGCCGTTCTTTTCCGGTGTGATGCTGGATGTAACACCACAGGTGGATGCTGCAACCGGCATGGTGACCATGCATGTGCATCCTTCAGTCAGTCAGGTGGCCTCGGTAAACAAGACACTCGACCTCGGTTCGCTGGGTGGAAATCTCACACTGCCACTAGCTTCGAGCACAGTATCGGAAACCGATAGCATTGTGCGCGCCCGCGATGGTCAGATCATCGCCATCGGTGGCCTGATGCAATAGCGCAGCGTCGATAACCGCTCCGGCTTACCGGGCTTGCCGAAATTACTGTTTGGGCATACCGACGTGACAGTCGAGAAGTATGAGCTGATTATTCTGATCAAACCGACCATTATCGATTCCGCTGCCGACTGGTCGGCGGATATCCGCCAGAGTCGACAACGCATAGACAGGCTTGTCCACAAAAGACTACCTGAATATAATGGGGCTGCGGACAGGTAGGCGTGGGGTTGCTGATGTTTGAAAATGATACGGCGGAGCAGGTGATCGGGAAATATCATTTCCGGCGTTTGCTGATATTCAGAAGCGCAGTGATCGCGACAGAAGTCGCGGCCATTGTTCTGGCTGTTCATCTGCTGGGCGTGACGTTGCCTGTACGAGCCATGCTCGCCGTCATTGCTGTACATGCTGCTTTTAATTTGCTGGTGTGGATGCGTCGGGAAACCTCGGCATCGGCACTGGAGTTTTTTCTGCACCTGGTTGTCGATGTGCTGGCGCTGGCCGGATTGCTCTTTTTTTCCGGCGGCTCGGGCAATCCATTTGTGTCAATGTTTTTGCTGCCGCTGGTTATTGTCGCAGCGACATTACCCAAGCGTTACGTATGGATCATGGCGGCGGTGACTCTGGCCTGTTATTCGTTATTGATGGTGATTCATATGCCACTGTCTGAAGCAGGGCATAATATGCAACATCATGTGCTGGGCATGTGGTTCAGTTTTCTGCTTGGCGTCGGGGTTATCCTTTTTTTTGTTGTTTCGATGGCTGAAGCTTTGCGCCAGCGCGATAATAAACTGGCTGAGGCCAGAGAGAAAAATCTGCGCGATGAACATATGGTAGCGCTGGGCACCATGGCAGCGGGCGCTGCGCATGAACTGGGCACACCGCTGGGTACCATGGCGGTGGTCACGCATGAACTGGAACAGGAATACAGTGCACAGCCACAACTGTTGGAGCAGTTGCATATTCTGCGTTCGCAAGTGGATCGATGCAAAACCACGCTGTCGCATATCAGTGCCAGCGCCGGGCAGTTGCAAGCCGTCAGCGGCCATAGTGAAAACGTGGCGTCTTTTCTGAAACAGATATTCAGGCAGTGGCAGGAGATGCATGCGAACACCACCATGTCGTTAAACCTCAGTGGCCACGACCCGGCACCCAGGATTGTGGTGGATGAAACGCTAAATCAGGCGGTTATCAATCTGCTTAATAATGCAGCCGATGCTTCGCCCAAAAACATTGAAGTCAACGCCGCATGGTCCGATATTGAGTTGCATCTGAATATTCGCGACTTTGGCGAGGGTTTAAGCCAGGACGTGTTGAATGAGATCGGAAAGCCTTTTTTTACCACCAAAAAAGATGGTCATGGTCTGGGTTTTTATCTGGCCCAGGCTGTTGTATTGAGACTGGGCGGTGATATGAAAATATCGAATCACCCTGATGGCGGCGCCAGCATTGTTATCAGGCTGCCGCTAAACAAACTGATGGCAGGTTAATTAAGCTTATGCTGAAGCACTCCCCTACTTTACTACTTGTAGATGATGATGAACTTTTTTGCCGCGTGCTTTCCGACGCCCTGAGTAAACGCGGCTTTAATCTGCTGGTTGCCCATAATGTCAAACAGGCGCTGGAACGGGTAGATCAAATGCCACCTGAATATGCCGTAATTGACCTGAACATGCCGGGCGAATCGGGACTGGCGCTGGTACAAAAGCTCAAACAACTTAACGATTATACGCGCATTGTGGTGTTAACCGGTTATGCCAGCATTGCCACAGCAGTGGAAGCCATAAAACTGGGCGCAAGCCACTATCTGACCAAACCTGCCGATGCCGATGAAGTCGTGGCCGCGCTAGGACGCAAATCCGGTGACACCTCCACAGCAGTAACCGAACAGCCCATGTCCACCAAACGACTGGAGTGGGAACATATTCAAAAAGTGCTGATGGAATGTGACGGCAATATCTCGGCCACAGCCAGAAAGCTAAACATGCACAGAAGAACCCTACAACGAAAACTGGCCAAACGGCCCAGTAAAATATGAGCCTGTAAAAGCGGGCTCTTCGCCTGCCAGCCCGTGTGACAATTTGCCGCGCGACAATTTGCCATATTTCCCTCTTTTCTCCGGCCTATAGCCTTCCTCGCTTCAACATTGGGGTTGAAATACTAGGTTCTTATCTGCTGATAAGTCCTGTGTATTGGGGGTGGACATATGGATGTAAGCATGCTGATTGACAAGGGAGGACCTATGATGTGGGTGCTTCTTGGATATTCCGTAGTGGCTGTCGCCATTGTGATTGAACGACTGATTTATCTTCAACTGTTGCCAAAGATTAGTAACGAGTTGGCTGGTTTATATAACGTAACGGGCAAACGCATTGCGCCTGAAGCCGCTATTGCCATAGGCGTGAAGCAGGCCGCTGCAGATGGAGTAAAAGACCTTATCCGGGTTGCATCGCGAATTGGCAGCGAACAACTGGCGCGTATGGAATCCGGATTGCGTACGCTGGCATGGTTGGGCAATACAGCTCCCCTACTGGGCCTGTTCGGTACAATTACCGGCATGATCAAGGCTTTTCAGGTGATTGAAGAGGCTGGTGGCAAAGTGGATGCGCAGGCACTTGCCGGTGGTATATGGGAGGCGATGCTGACAACAGGTGCAGGACTTGCCGTGGCCATCCCGGTATTGCTGCTGCTCCATTTTCTGGAAGGGATGGTGGATACACGTGCCAAATCCATGCAACGGGTTGCTTCAATATTAATTGAACAGCTACCGCATGCGTCCGAGCATTGCAAAAACGATCAGGTGACCCACAGGGACAGTCTGGCTCATGCAATTTGAGGGCACGCGCAGAAGTGGTCAGGCCCCCAACCTGACACCTTTAATTGATATTGTTTTTCTACTGCTGATTTTTTTCATGCTTACCGCCCACTTCGTCCGGGATGAGAGCATTGCCATCCAGCTGCCGCAGGCTGAAACCGCAGTCTCACGCGAGGATGATGCAGCGGTGGTCATTGTGCTGGATTCTGACGGGCGAATCCGCCTGGCTGGCGAAATCATCGAGGCACATGCACTGGAGGGGACGTTGCGGCAAGCTTTACAAAACCGCAGTAAAAAATGGGTCACGCTGCGCGGAGATCGTGCATCTGATTTAGGTAATGCTGTCATTATTCTTGATGCAGCCCGTAAGGCGGGCGCAGAAACAGTAGATGTGGTTACCGAGAAACCCTGATGCGGGATGGGAGGGTTCGTCTGATCGCGGTTGCAGCATCAGTGGCATTGCATGCCATCTGGTTTGTGCAATCCGGCGGCACGCCCAGCGCAAAGCAGACTGAAATGCCTGTACGTACCACAGTAACCCGTTTGACCTTTGCCGCACCGGAACCCATTGCCAGGCCTGAACCCGTTGCTCTACAGGAGGTTATGAAGGAACCGCTGCCAAAACACGAAGCGATGGCACAAAACACCAAACCAACACCTGTAAAGAAGCCTAAACCTGTAAAGAATAAACAGTCCGTGCTTAAAGCCAAACAAGAATCGAAGCCAGTGACTGAGGAGATACACAAACCCTCTGTGCCTGTTGAGCCGGTTCAGGTGGCATCGGCCCCTGCTGCTGCATCACCTCCCACCATGGCTGCCACAGCCCCGGCCATTGATGAAGGTCTGCTTGAACGGGAACGGCAACGCTATCTGGCAGATTTGATGGCCCATATTGAACAGCATAAATGGTATCCAAAATCTGCCAGGCGCCGACGGATTGAAGGCATGGTGCATGTGGACTTTACACTATTCGCTGATGGTTCAGCCAGCGATATCAGTGTGAAAAATGCTTCCCCCATTCTGCTTGCTGCCGCCAGAGACGCAGTGGCCAAAGCGGTACCCATGCCGCCGCCGCCAGCAATGATTGACTGTCCCATGAAGTGTGAATTCAGGATGAGCTTCAATCTGAAATAGCCCGAATGCCAGCGAAAACATAGAAATAAAGATGAAACAAAGGAGAGGATGTGAATAAAGGAAAGTATATGAAACGTACTGTATCGGTAATGGCTATTCTGCTTTTGCCAGGACTCGGCATGGCAGAAGATATGGGATTGATAAGCGTGGACTCCACCACCATTGATGATCGCTTTGAATCCAAGCGCGGTGAGGTTTCAAATATCTCGGTGATATCCGGCGACAAGGTGGAAAAGGCACATGTTGAAAATATCAAACAGCTTCTTGATGCAATTCCGGGCGTAACAGCCGAACTGCAAAGCCAGGATTCATTAAAGATTCATATCCGTGGCGTGGAGAATCAACGTTTTATGGGTGAAAAACCCGGCGTAGCCGTGGTCATTGACGGTGTGCCGGTCTTTGAGCGTACCGGACGCGTGAATATTAATATGGATGATATCGAATCCATCAAGGTGATTAAGGGCGGGGCTTCCTATTTATTTGGTGATGATGCGCTTTCGGGCGCTGTGATTATCACCACCAAGCGCGGCGCCAAAATGGCGGGCGGCCAGCTTTCGGCAGAAGGCGGCAGTTTTGGTTATAGACGCGGCCAGGCAAGGGCAGGTTTTGCCACCGACAAACTATCGGGCCATATACAGGTCAGCCGTCGTGATGCCGACAGTTACTACGTGCAGGGCCAATACAAGGCTGATTATCTCAATGGCAAACTGCAGTATTATACCTCCGATTCCAGCGACCTGACCTTTGGCTGGGAAGTAGCCAACCGCCAAAAAGACAGCCATGGTACCGTGCAGGGCGTTACTCAGGCTGCTATCGATCCGACCAGCATCAATGGTCGCGATTATGCCCGTCACTATGATGTAAAACTGGGCAAATTCTATCTGACCTATGCCAATGATATTTCAGAAACCAGCAATCTGATGCTCAATCTTTATCAGTTTGGCGACCATACGAAATTCTGGACAGCTCCGGTTAAGTATGATGCGGCTGGCCAGCCAGTTACAGATGTCGATGCCTATCAGAATAATAATGACTATAAGCAAATGCAGCGTGGTTTGAAAGGTGAGTGGCGCGGCAGTGGTGAAAGCCTGGGCTGGATGGGTGCATTCGATCTGCGCGATAACAGCTATAAAAATAAGGTAACAGTTTTGCAGGATTACAAGAGCAGTCCAAGAGCAAGGGCTGTTGTTACTGCCGGGACAGTTAAATCTGATAACAAGACCAAGGAACGGATGTATGCCGGATATGGGGAACTGAAATATCGTGTATTTAAACCGCTGACTCTCACCATGAACGGACGCTATGATCATATCAGACTGAACTACGAGGATTATCTGCCGGCAGCTCCGGCTCCGAATTTGTCCAAAAGCTTTAATGTCGGCTCATGGCGGGCAGGTGCGACCTATGATCTGGGTGAATCAGTGACACTGTACACCAATATATCCACCGGCTTCCGGGCACCGACCATTAGCCAGCTGTTTGCCGGCACCATTTCACTGACCGGCTCTGTTGCCGCTAATCCCGACCTGAAACCGGAACAAGCTATAAACTATGAGATCGGCCTGCGAGGCAGGCTTGATGTGATTGGTGGATTGGAATGGGATATTGCTGCCTTCCAGATCGACCGCAAGGATTTTATCCTCAATGTTGCCGGTCAGTATGCCATTCCGGACGGGGTAATAGATCAGTACCAGAACATAGGCGGCGCGCGCAACCGAGGTGTGGAGCTTGCTCTGAAGAGTGACCAGAGCCAGATGGTTTCAATGGATGTGGCTTACACTTATCTGGATGCAAAATTTACCCAATATGATAATATTAATATGCTGCTGGGCAACCGCTACAGTCGGAGACCGGGAGCCAACAGGATAGTGCATTACAATAATTCCGGCAATGTCATACCCCGTACACCAAAACATAAGCTGTTTCTGGCTACCAGGGTCAAGCCGTTTAAAGGCATGGTGCTGACCTGTGAAATGAATGCACAGTCCTCCTATTTTGCCGATGAGATCAATCAGGAAAAGATTGGTGGGCATGCAACATTCGATCTGGTTGCTAACTATGACTTTTCAGTTGGGCCAAACAACCGAGTTGAATTCACGGTCTTCGGCCGCATCGACAACCTGCTTGACCGCACCTATTACAACACAGCTCGCGGTTACCGCGACAGCAATGGTGATTTTGCCTACAACAGCGAAGATTTATCTATTGTAGTGAATCCCGGTCGTCGCTGGACGGCTGGCTTAAGTGCGAAGTTCTGACAAACCAATCCATATAAACAAAGGAGAAACAAAATGAAAACAAAGAGAATAAAAACAGCTGTACTGGCTATCATGGCAATGGGCTTAATGGCTTCACCGGCAATGGCCAGTGGCGATAGAGGCAAATCCTGCCCACTGCAGGGTAGCCATCATGGCAAGCATTATGGCAAATCCGGTAAGCATGCCATCCCTGGAGATTCGCCTGCTCATTTGCGTATGATACTCAAACATACAGACAAACTGGGCCTGAGTGACAAGCAGCGCTCAAAAGTCGGTGATTTGTTGGTTCAGGCGCAGACTGATGCCGCCAGGGCACATGCTCAGATGGAAGTAACAGTGGCGGAGTTCAAATCCAAACTCCGTGCGGGGAAAGTTACGGAAAAGGATATGAAGGCTTATGCCAAGCATGTGGGTGATCTGCGTACAGCCAAGTTGCTGGCACATCTGCTGGCTTGCAACGAAGCCAAGTCATTACTCAGTGATGATCCGCGTGAGAAGATGAAGGCCATGCGTCGTGGTGGCAGTAACTGGCGCGGCAAGAAATAAGCATGCGTATCGTTGCATGTTTCATTCTGGTCTGTTGTGTGGGGGTGGCTCCGGCCGCCGCCATGCACTGGCAGCCAGCACCAAAAAAGCCTGGCATGCATCAAAATCGCATGGCAGCAAAAGAATTTGTGCTAACACAGCCTGACGGGGCGACGCTCAGTATACTTCATCCCGACCTTACCAGCAGTCAGCTCACGCTTGCTGAGAATGGAAGAGTCAGAGTCAAATCCACCGGCAAGGATAATTATCACGCCCTGATTGCATCACGGCAGGCAGATAGCTTGACAGAAACCGCCATCCGTTATGTAACCATGCATGGTAAACCTTCCGGTCACAACCCTTCGGAATTGATGGCATCCACCAAATCGGAGTTGGAAATTGTCCCTGCCCCGTTCGCTCGTGAACATACGCGCTATCAGTCCAACCAGCAGAGGGTATTTCAGCTTCTGTTCAAGGAGCAGCCGTTGACCATGCACACGGTCAATGTCGAAACCAGTCTTGGCTCAACATTTGAGGTCAACTCGGATGAAACGGGCATGCTGAATATCACTATCCCCGATGATTTCACCAACGTGAAAGCGGGAAGTAAAAATAATCCGCCTGCCGAATGGCGAATTGCAGCTGTCCATATGCAGGGCGAACACAATTACAGAACAGTTTTTTCAGCAGCCTACCATGCTGATCCCAGCCGCTGGCAACCACTCTCATGGGGTTTGCTCACTGTAGCAGGAGGCATGTTATTCACCGGCATGCTGAGTGTGCGTCGTCGGGAAATAAAACCTGCCCGCACAGGCAGGGCATCCAGAAAAAGGAAAAAGGGATAAGATATGCTGTCACACTGGAAAAACCTTTCTGTAATCCGCAAAGTTGTGCAACTGATCAGTTTTGTCTTTCTGGTCTATGGCTCAGTAGCTGTCGGTTATTATGCCGCAGATAAACTCAGCAATGCATTACCCGCACTGGCCTGTGCCTATGATATAAACACAGCCGATTTTTGCGTGCTGGTGCCGTTGCAACACCAGCTGGATCATCGCATCGGCATGGCTATCCAGATGGGACAGTGGAGCCTTGCTGTGCTGACCCCATTCTTTATTACCATTGCCACATTCTTCGTGCTGTTTGTATTACTCAACAAGGCCTTCTGCGGCTGGATCTGTCCGCTGGGTACTTTTCAGGAATTTCTGACGCTGATCGGCCAGAAGCTTGGGCTTCAGCGCACGGATACGCTTTCCGAAGAAGCGGTCAAGCGTATCCGGCCCGTCAAATGGCTAATGCTCGGGTTATTGATCATTATTTTCCCTCTGCTCACCGGGCTCGGATATCTTGGCAGTGAGCTGGGTAGTGCATTTTGCAGCATCTGCCCCAGCCGTATCATGACCAATCTGTTTATCGGCAATATGGATCAACTGCGTATTGATACCACATCACCCGGATATATGGCCTTATCCATTACAGCCGATCTGATGTTTGGTATTATTCTTGTGCTTGGCCTGACGCTGCGCCAGCCATTCTGTCGCATCTGCCCCATGCTGGCCCTGCATGCCATTTTCAGAAAGCTGGGTCTGGTAAGGCTGACCAAGAAATATACGCCACGCTGTGACAAGTGTGGATTGTGTACCAAAGCATGCCCGATGGATATTCGAGAAATTCATACATCAAAAGCAACGGACATCCTGTTCCCGGACTGCACCCTGTGCGGCCGCTGCGTGGAGTTTTGCCCTGATCAGGGCGTGATGGCATTGAAGTACGGCATCATCCCGATCAAGGTGGCCAGCCCTGAATATTTCAAGGCTCGCAACAGGGCTCAGAAAACATGGGAATCATCTAATCTGTTCAGCTGGTGGGATCGCCGCAAGCAGAAAATCGCAAAACAGGAGGGCTGAAATGGATATAATGTTCGGCGGCCTTATCGCCTCCCTGATGCTGGGCCTGTCTTTCGGAGCCAGCGCCTGCCTCATCTCCTGCATACCAACACTTGGAATGGCTGCCATAACTCAACAAAGCAGCTCATCCAGTGTTGGGCTGGCATGGCGATTCAATTCAGGTCGCTGGCTGGGTTACAGCCTGCTGGGCATGATTTCAGGTGGCATCGGGGTGAAAATCACCGATGGCCTGAATAATCGGCATGCCGGATGGATGTTGGGAGCATTGCTGATGCTGGCCGGACTACTGTTGTGGCGTCGTAGTACATCCAGCGCATGTGGCAAACATGGCAGCAAACAGGATGATATATTCAGAGGCAGCATTTTCGGCATGGGCCTTGGTATGAGTCTGACTCCATGTATTCCACTGGCTGGCGTCTGCGTGGCAGCCGCAGCTTCCGGTTCCCTCTGGGCTGGCTGGTTATTGGGCGCTGCATTTGGTCTTGGCGCTGTTTTACCGGCGCAGCTGTTACTCGGTTACGGCCTGAATTCAGCCGGCGCTCAATTCCGCGCCCAACTCTCCAGAAAAGCGCCTCAGATAAGCCGCCTCGGAGGTTCTATCCTGCTGCTGACAGGTGCAGGTGTAATGTCAGGTATAATTCGCCTGTAAGCAAGCGGAGAAATGGAATCTCCCCACGACCTCTCTTCATCTTTACCAATCCGGGACAAGCAAACCATTGGGCGGCAATGCCATGCGACAACTTGCCATATTTTCCGACTGTATTTTTCCTGTATCCTTTGCTTGCGCGGGAATGCATCGCGTGTACCACAAAAAGTTTTTGAAACAGGAGGATATGATGAACTACGCGCAAGCACTGCCTGAACCCGAATATTGTCGTCAGCCGGACAGAATCAACGTGAAATCTTTTTACGCCTGGAATAAGCGTAGCGAGGTAGGCATACATAAGCTGGATGACCAGCACCGGGAGCTTTTTTCCACGCTGAACAGATTGCATGATCATTTATTAAGCTACAGCGCGCTGACCCTGATTAATAAGTATTTTTCAAATTTGACAGACCAGGCCAGAGCGCATTTCAAAACTGAAGAAGAGATCATGCAGGCACATGGCTGTCCGGGTTATGCATTGCACAAAAGCATGCATGACCTGTTGATAAGGCAGCTTGATGATATCCGACCACTGATAAGCGGTGAATATCGAAAATTATGGATCACGGAAAGACTGGAAATCGCTGAGTTTCTACATTCCTGTCTGGTTTCACATCTTGAAGAAGACAAGAAGATCGGAGTTTTTGGAAGATGCTAGATATAGCCAAAGTTAGCGCATAGCCAAGACTGAAAAGGGGTCACGATAAATGTGACCCCTTTCAGTATATGGTGCGCCCACTTGGACTCGAACCAAGGGCCCACGGCTTAAAAGGCCGCTACTCTACCAACTGAGCTATAGGCGCAAGCGGCGCGAAGTTTGGCAATTTCATCTGTACTGTCAAACGATAAATTCTTCAGTCATTGCAGTGAAACATTCATGCTTTAGTATTGCAGCATGCCCTGCTCGCCTCTTCCCGATTACCATATGCACACACCCCGCTGTAATCATGCCACAGGTTCGGTTGCCGATTATGCCAGGGCAGCAGTAAACAGAGGTTTAAAAGAAATCGGCATGTCGGATCACTCACCTATGCCCGGCGGGTTTGATAAAGCATGGCGTATGGATCGTTCACAAATGGCTGGTTATATAGAAGAAGTGGAACGGATTCGCGATGAGTTTACCGGGAAGTTGAGCATCAAAGTGGGGCTGGAGGTCGATTATCATCCCGGCAGTGAGGCCTATGTAGAAGAAATGATCGCCTCCTATCACTGGGATTATGTGATCGGTTCGGTACATTATATCGGCAACTGGGGCTTTGATAATCCGGATTATATTAAAATATGGGATGACTGGGATATCGACGATGCATATGTCGCCTACTTTGACTTGGTTGCCGCTTCTGCGGCTACCGGCTTATTCGATACAATCGGCCATCCGGATCTGATTAAGAAATTCAACCACCGCCCCACCCCGAACAGTGCCCGCATTATCGAAGCGGAAGAATCCATGTTACAGGCTGTTCTGGCCGCCGGGACTGCTTTGGAAATCAGCTCGGCTGGTCTGCGCAAACCTGTGCAGGAAATCTATCCGAATCAGCGCATTGTGACCCGGGCAGCTGAATTAGGAATTAGTTTTGCATTTGGTTCTGATGCACATGCTCCCGGAGATGTCGGGCATGGCACAGAAGAATGTATAAATATACTGAAAGCCAGCGGCATCAAAGAAATCGCCACCTTTGAGCAGCGACAGCGTACCATGAGAGGGATTAATAATGTCTGACTCGAATCGGGATTTACAAAGTGTACTGATCACCGGTGCTTCCGGTGGTTTCGGCCTTGAGTTTGCCAAGCAGATAGAACCTTTGGGTTATCGTCTGATTCTACATGGGCGTGATGTGGTGCGTCTGCAAATGACACTGAACAGCTTGAAGCACCCTGAACGGCACTGCATTGTAGAAGCTGATCTGAACGCAAAAGAAGGCCTTTCCACGCTCATAACTGCTGTCTCTGGCGAAGATCTGATCGGACTGATTAATAATGCCGGATTTGGTATCTGGGGCAGTTTTGAACAAACCGAGATTGTACCTCAGGTTGACGTCATAAAAACCGACCTGAAAGCGCCGATTGCCCTGACCCACGCACTACTACCGCGACTGCTGAAAAATAAAGGATTCATTATTAATGTATCCTCTCTGGCCGGCGAAACTGCAATGCCATATATGAGCACTTATGCAGCGGCCAAAGCTGGACTAACCTATTGGAGCGAAGCATTGAGAGCCGAGCTGGATGGCCGCATACGCGTTGTCACACTCGCGCCCGGACCATCACCGACAGGTTTCCGGGATGTCTCCGGCATGCCTTCCGGATTAGGTGGCGGCATTTTTCGAACCTCTGTCCCTCTCCTCATTCAAATATCACTGACCTGCCTTGAAGGTGGTGGCGGTTACTGTGTACCAGGCTGGCGACATAAATTATTATATTGCATTCAGAAGCTGATGCCCACGCGATGGGCTTTGCGTATCATGGTAAAGGCCTTCAAACCATAATTTTTAATTCCAAAAAAGAGCCTATCACCCGGATAACCCAATGTATTGATAGTGGAAAATTGACGTGGGTCTCGCTAGCATGCGCAACCTTTTTTGCATCATCGGATGGCATCTGAGAAATTATTCAGATGTCTATTGGCAATCAATATCAGACATTTGGAATCGCCATGATCAACTTGAATTATCAGTGAGGTAGAAGAATGAGTCAGTCGCAACCAATAATGAAGCAGCGCCCTGGAAAACAGGGGCTCTACGATCCTCAGCATGAGCATGATGCCTGTGGTGTTGGTTTTGTGGCACAAATTAAAAATAAGAAAAGTCATGACATTGTTGAAAAAGGCCTGGAAATTCTTGTACGCCTCACCCACCGGGGTGCTTCCGGAGCAGATCACCGTGAAGGCGACGGTGCCGGCATTCTGCTACAGATTCCACATGTTTTTTTCCAGTCTGTAACCGCTGATCTTGGTTTTGAATTGCCAGAAGAAGGCGAATATGGCGTTGGCATGATGTTCTTCCCTCAGGATAAAAATGATCGCTTGAAATGCCAGTATATTGTTGAATTGACGCTCGCCGAAGAAGGTCATCAGTTGCTGGGCTGGCGTGATGTGCCTGTTGATGCCGTGCGCGCCGATCTGCCCGACAGCGTAACCAGTTGTGAACCTGTTGTTCGTCAGGTATTTATTGCCCGTGGCGAACACTGTGCAGACCAGGACAGCTTTGAACGCAAGCTGTTTGTCATGCGAAAAGTTATCAGTCACCGCATCAATGGACTGGCATTGCAGGATGCAGTCAAATTTTACACTCCCTCTATGTCCTGCCGCACCATTGTATATAAAGGCATGTTCCTTTCACATCAGCTGGCTGCTTATTATGAGGATCTGAATGATGTACGAGTGACCAGCGCGCTGGCACTGGTGCATCAGCGTTTTTCAACCAATACTTTTCCATCCTGGGAATTGGCACACCCCTTCCGCATGATCGCGCATAATGGCGAAATCAACACAGTGCGCGGCAACGTTAACTGGATGAATGCACGACGCCAGTCCATGCAATCGCCTGTTCTTGGTGATGATCTGCAAAAGTTGTGGCCAGTCATTGGAGCCAATCATTCTGATACTGCCAGCTTTGACAATGTGCTGGAATTTCTGGTTGCCGCTGGTTACAGCCTGGCTCATGCAGCCATGCTGATGATTCCGGAGGCCTGGTCCGGCAATACGCTAATGGATGAAAAACGCAAAGCATTTTACGAACATTATGCTGCCCTGATGGAGCCATGGGATGGGCCGGCCGCCATTGCCTTTACCGATGGCCGTCAAATTGGCGCCACGCTGGACCGGAATGGCCTGCGTCCCGCCCGCTATCTGGTAACTGATGATGATCTGGTAATGGGTGCTTCTGAAATGGGTGTACTGGACATACCCGAGAAAAATATAATTAGAAAATGGCGTTTGCAACCAGGTAAAATGCTGCTCATTGACCTTGAGGCAGGCCGCATTATTGATGACGAGGAAATCAAGAATGAACTGGCCAATGCCAGGCCTTATCAGGAGTGGCTGGCTAAGACCCGTATCCAGCTGGAATCACTGCCGGAAGAAGTTGCTCCGCTGGCACCTGATCATAGTACCATGTTACACAGACAGCAGTCCTTCGGTTATACTCAGGAAGATCTGAAATTCCTGATGGCGCCAATGGCCGTATCAGGGCAGGAAGGCACGGGCTCAATGGGCAATGACTCCCCGCTTGCTGTATTATCTAATCGTGCCAAACCCCTGTACAACTATTTCCGCCAGTTATTTGCTCAGGTAACCAATCCGCCAATTGACCCTATCCGTGAAGAAATGGTCATGAGCCTGACTTCAATCATAGGCCCCAGACCTAATCTTCTGGCCATGGATGAAGGTGAACCGCAGCTCCGACTGGAAGTTCACCAACCCATCCTGACCAATGTCGATCTGGAGAAAATGCGTCATATCGACCAGTACACAGACAACCGTTTCCGCACCATAATCCTGTCTTCCTGTTACGCTGCCGATCATGGTGCGGGAGGCATGGAAAGAGCTATTGAAAGTTTGTGCAAACAAGCTGAACAAGCTGTTCGTGACCGTTATAATATAATTATTCTGTCTGACCGTGCAATGAATGAGAATCATATTGCCATTCCGGCACTACTGGCTACCAGTGCAGTTCATCATCATTTGATCCGTCAGGGCTTGCGTACCGAAACGGGGCTGGTTGTTGAAACGGGTTCAGCCCGGGAAGTGCATCATTTCTGTTGCCTGGCCGGCTTTGGTGCTGAAGCGATCAATCCCTATCTGGCTTTTGAAACACTGGTAGATATGAAACGCCAGGGCATGCTGCCAGATGATCTGACAAATAAAGAGATTGAAAGCCGCTACATTAAAGCTATAGGAAAAGGTCTGTTCAAGGTTATGTCTAAAATGGGTATTTCCACTTACCAGTCCTACTGTGGTTCGCAAATCTTTGAAGCCATTGGCCTGTCCAGTGCATTCATCAAAAGATATTTTACTGGCACACCCACCCAAATCGAAGGTGCCGGGCTGGCAGAGGTCGCAGAAGAAGCCGCCCAGCGTCATTTGGATGCCTTCCGTGGTGTAATGGTTTATAAAAACGCACTGGATGTCGGTGGCGAATATGCTTGGCGCGTCCGTGGTGATGAACATACCTTATCACCTGAAAATGTTGCCAAATTGCAACATGCAGTTCGTACATCCAACTACTCAATTTATAAGGAATATGCTGATTCGATCAATAATCAGGCAGGTAGATTGAAAACACTGCGTGGTTTGTTCAGTTTTAAAAATGCAGCGGCTGTACCTCTGAACGAAGTGGAACCTGCCACTGCCATAGTTAAACGCTTTGCCACCGGTGCCATGAGTTTCGGATCGATTTCACATGAAGCACACAGCACACTGGCCATTGCCATGAACCGTCTGGGTGGCAAATCAAATACCGGTGAAGGTGGCGAAGAACCTGGTCGTTTCAGTAAAATGGTAAATGGCGATTCTATGCGCTCAGCTATCAAACAGGTCGCCTCCGGCCGTTTCGGTGTTACCACTGAGTATCTGTCCAATGCAGACCAAATCCAGATCAAAATGGCACAGGGCGCCAAACCCGGTGAAGGTGGGCAATTGCCCGGTCACAAGGTGGATAAACGTATTGCCCGCGTTCGCCACTCCACGCCGGGTGTGGGGCTGATTTCTCCACCACCGCACCATGACATTTATTCTATTGAAGATCTGGCGCAGTTAATTTTTGATTTGAAAAACACCAACCCGAAAGCCGATATCAGTGTTAAACTTGTTTCCGAGATTGGCGTTGGAACCATTGCTGCGGGGGTTGTCAAGGCGCATGCCGATCATGTGGTGATTGCCGGCCATGACGGTGGTACGGGCGCATCACCGCTGACATCTATCAAACACGCTGGTACACCATGGGAACTAGGACTGGCTGAGACACAACAGACACTGGTACTGAATCGTTTACGTGGCCGAACTATACTGCAGGCGGATGGCCAGATGCGTACTGGCCGCGACGTGGTTATTGCCGCCCTGCTTGGCGCTGATGAAATTGCTTTCGGCACCATTGCCCTGATAGCTGAAGGTTGCATCATGATGCGCAAATGCCATTTGAATACCTGCCCCGTAGGTGTAGCTACGCAGGATCCGGAATTGCGTAAGAACTTTGTAGGCAAACCGGAAGATGTGATCAACTATTTCATGTATGTAGCAGAAGAAGTGCGGGAAATTATGGCTGACCTGGGTTTCAGAAGCTTTAATGAAATGATCGGTCGTGCTGACATGCTCGATGCCAATGATGCGATCAAGCACTGGAAATCTCAGGGTTTGGATTTATCCCCTGTGCTGCGGCAGGCAGAAGCGAATGGCACAGCGATTTACCACTGTGAGACACAGGATCACAAGCTGGATAGAGTCATTGATAATAAACTGATTAAAGCAGCTCAACCGGCACTGGAAAATAAAACTCCTGTTCAGATAGAAATGCCAATTTGTAATGTGGATCGTAGTTTCGGAACCATGCTTTCCGGTGAAGTAGCCAAGCGTTATGGCCATTCAGGCCTCACAGCAGACACCATCGCCATCAAAGCTAAAGGTACTGCAGGCCAGTCGCTGGGTGCGTGGCTGGCAGCGGGCATCAGTATTGACCTGGCCGGTGAAGCCAATGATTACGTAGGAAAGGGATTATCAGGCGGTCGCATTGCTATTTATCCACCTGAAGATTCCAATATTGTTGCTGAAGAAAATATCATTGTTGGCAATACGGTACTGTTTGGAGCCATTGCCGGTGAATGTTATTTCCGAGGCGTGGCTGGTGAACGTTTTGCTGTTAGAAACTCAGGTGCCATAGCTGTAGTCGAAGGTGTTGGCGATCATGGTTGCGAATATATGACTGGTGGCACAGTGGTTGTATTGGGACAGACCGGTCGTAATTTTGCAGCTGGCATGTCCGGTGGCATTGCCTATATATTTGATGCTGGCAATAATTTTGAAAACTGCTGCAATATGGCTCAGGTTGATCTTGAACCTATCGCTTCTGAATCTGAAGCGTTGGAAGAACTGGATCACCAGGGGGCAGATCTGGAAACACACGGGCGCGTTAATATCGAATATGCCCTGAACCAGAATGACAGAAAAATTCTGCATACCCTTATTTCCCGACATGTACATTATACCAACTCAGCAGTAGGCCGGGAAATTCTTGATAATTGGGATGAAAATCTAAGCAAGTTTGTCAAAGTAATGCCGGTGGAATACCGCCGTGCGCTAGCCGAAATGGAGGCTGAAAAGATTGCCGCAGAGGAGCATACACATGGGTAAACCCACTGGATTCAAAGAATATGCCCGCGAGAACCTGAGCTATGCGCCTGTTGCTGACCGCATTATACATTTCCGGGAATTCTCCAAATTACCTGATGATATGAGTACACAGGCTGCCCGGTGTATGGATTGTGGCATCCCGTTTTGCCACAATAGCTGTCCTATCAACAACATTATTCCAGACTGGAATGATGCCGTCTATAAAGGCCGCTGGCGCGATGCGCTGGATATATTGCATTCAACCAATAACTTCCCGGAATTTACTGGTCGCGTATGTCCTGCCCCTTGTGAAGAAGGCTGTACTGTGAATCTCATAGATCAACCTGTTACCATTAAAAACCTGGAATTGGCAATTGTTGAAAAAGGCTGGGAAGAGGGCTGGGTTATCCCCCAGGTTACCGAACAGAAAACAGGTAAACGCATTGCAGTTATAGGCTCGGGACCGGCAGGCCTTGCCTGTGCCCAGCAACTTGCGCGGGTTGGTCACGATGTCGTGCTGTTTGAGAAAAACAACCGCATTGGCGGCTTGATGCGTTATGGCATTCCGAATTTCAAATTCGATAAATCAATTATTGATCGCAGGCTTGCCCAGATGCGTACTGAAGGTGTTGAATTTCGGGTAAATTCAAATATTGGCGGCAACATTTCGGCTAAGGATTTACTCAATAGATTCGATGCTCTCGTGCTCACTGGTGGCTCTGAGAAACCGCGTGACCTTTCCGTGCCAGGTCGTGAACTGGATGGCATCCATTTTGCCATGGAGTTCCTTAGCAAGAATACCAAACGCGTACTTGGTGATGAAATTGCTGAAGATGATTTTGTATCAGCTGCAGGCAAACATGTGGTTGTTATCGGAGGCGGCGATACCGGCTCAGACTGCATTGGCACATCAGCTCGCCATGGTGCTGAGTCAATCACCCAATTAGAAATTCTTCCCAGACCAGTGGATGAACCGGACAAACTGACAACCTGGCCGAACTGGCCAATGAAAATGCGTACGTCGACATCGCAAGAAGAAGGTTGTGATCGCGACTGGGAAGTTTCCACCAAACGTTTCATTGGTGATGAAAATGGCCATGTCAAAGCCATTGAATGTGTCCGTGTAAAATGGGAGCAGGAAGCTGGACAGTGGAGACTGAATGAGGTTGAAGGTTCTGAATTTGAGCTGCCAGCTGACCTGATTACACTGGCTATGGGGTTTGTGCACCCTATGCATGAAGGCCTGCTCAAAGAACTGACTGTTGAAAAAAATGATAAGGGTAATGTCTCAGCCAATGATCAGGACTACCGCACCAATATCGATAAGGTATTTGCCGCCGGTGACATGCGTCGCGGTCAGTCGCTTGTTGTCTGGGCTATCCGCGAAGGCCGCCAATGCGCCCGCGCTGTCGACGAATTCCTGATGGGTTCAACTACCCTGCCTCGCTGATTAAAGGAGAAAAATATGACCGCTAAGGATTCCAATGGTACCGAGCTTCAAGATGGTGACTCAGTCATGCCAACCAAAGACCTGAAAGTCAAAGGTATGTCCAAAACCCTGAAGCGTGGCACTGTCATCAAAAACATCCGCCTAACCTCCAAAGATGAACAAATAGAATGTCGTATCGGCAAAGCCACTCTCGTCCTGAAAACCTGTTTCTTCAAAAAAGCGTAATCAACAACGCTTACTTTAAAAGTTTAACGGAGAAATAAAGAATGACTGAAATTGCAAACACTCCAAAACCGCCATATTACGCTGTGATTTTTACCAGCATTCTAACAGAAGCTGATGATGGCTATAGTAAAATGGCAGGCAGAATGATGGAGCTTGCAACACAGCAACCAGGGTTTCTTGGGGTTGAGTCAGTCAGACAGAATATTGGCATTACAGTATCTTACTGGAGCAATCTGGAGGCAATCAGTCACTGGAAACAGGACTCTGAACATCTTGTTGCTCAGAAATATGGCCGGAGCCAATGGTATGCTGATTTCAAAATCAGAATCAGCAAAGTAGAAAGAGAGTACGGGCGCTAAATCAGCAGAGTATTCATACTTCTCCCTCCCTCCCGTCAGAAAGTGAACGACCACCGGCTAAAAGCCGGTGGCTTCCTTTTACGGCTAGAAGCCGGTGATTGGTCGGCCATCCGGCCGACTGACTACACCACTTCAAAGTCATCATCCGGATGCGGTGGCTTCTGATTTTTGATGTACTCTTT
>JAJRTX010000029.1 GCA_021545665.1 Zetaproteobacteria bacterium | reverse complement strand
CTTCAGCAAGTATTGGAAGAACGCCCCTATACGACTAAATACAGCTATTCAGACAATGGAAAAGAGTACAAAGGAACCGGGAATCATGCTTTTGTAGCCTTATGCAAAACCGAAGATCTTGGGCAGAAGTTCACCCGCATTAATCGTCTACAGACCAA
Source organism: Zetaproteobacteria bacterium (assembly GCA_021545665.1). The sequence goes on along the minus strand of JAJRTX010000029.1, from coordinate 58,910 downwards.
TGGCAAGGCAGAGCAAGTTATCCGAACATTAATGGATATGTGGCATACGCAGGAGATGTTCATAGGTCGCAAGCAAAGGCAGACCAGCCTGTTGCGATTCATCAACTTCTACAATATTATCCTATTCTTGGGGGCCACTTCAGAATTTTAGCAATTAATCAGCATCTTCCTAGCATGTGCAACACCAGCATCACACACATTTATTTTGACTCAGCATTTTCCCAATACCGCTCCATGTATCCACAATCTCATAAGAGATTTGAATCAGGAATCAATTAATTTTCTCACTGTACGACTCAAGGTAGCGGTTGAGAAAGGTTTGCTGAGAATTGTCTCGTTTGAAGCGTTGACACCTTGAGGCAGGGTGATGTTTTTATCGTAACCCGTAGAAAAAATCACCTTCACCCGAGGGTTTATCTCGCGAAAACACCTGACAGCCTCAACACCACCCATAACCGGCATCACCACATCAATAATAATCAGGTCAATCTCATCTGAACGGGTTTTATATAAATTAACCGCCTCGCTGCCATTGATCGCTGTCAGTACTCGGTAACCAATTTTCTCCAGTACCTCTGATCCTGTTTCGACGATGTGCTGCTCATCGTCAACAAGCAAAATCATCTCATCGCGGCCCTCTAGAATCTTCTGCTGTTTGGAGCCGGGTGCTCGCCCTCGCTGTTTTGTCAATGGGATATAGAGATGAAATGTTGTTCCTGAGCCTTTTTCGCTCTCTACTTCGAGTATAGCACTATGCGTCTTCATGGCACCATATACCATGGCGAGGCCAAGACCGGTTCCTTTGCCCTGTTCCTTGCTTGTAAAAAATGGCTCAAAAATATGTTCGATATACTCCTTCGGTATACCGCAGCCATTATCCTCAATACTCAGGTGGGCGAAAAACTTGCCCTTGGCATCAGTATGCTTATTGATAAAAGTGGTATCAGCTGTAAAAGACTCAAGCCTGATCGTAATCACAGGGTTATCGGTGCTCTCAAGCGCGTCACGGGCATTGCTGATTAAGTTCATGATAACTTGATGCAGATGAGTGCTATCACCATAAACCTGTAGACTGTCAGAGCAAATAAACTGATCGAGTCCAATATTTTCAGGCACGCTTACCCGCACCAACCCGATGATTTCCTTGACATAAGAGGTGAATGAAATCGGTTTCATCATAAGTTGATCTTTACGAGCAAAGGCAAGAAGCTGTTTAATCATGTCGGCTGCGCGAAAAGAAAGTGCCTGAATATTATCAAGCTTCTGTACTACATTCGGCAATGCAATGACCTTACTTTTTGCCAGGTACAGATTGCCGGTGATACCTGCCAGTATATTATTGAAATCATGAGCAATGCCGCCTACAAGCGTACCCACAGCTTCCATTTTTTGGGCCTGATGAAATTTCTCCTCCATTTCTTCATATGCGGTGAGGTCCTGCTGTATACCAACAAAATGGGTAATTTCACCTGAGTCATCCAGAATAGGTGAAATGGTCAGCATTGCCGGATAAAGACTGCCATCCTTTTTCTTATCAATAATTCTGCCCTGCCAGGCATGTCCAGTGTGTAGTTTGTCCCACATTTCCTCATAAAAATGCTGACCGTGTTCACCACTTCTCAGCAAACTGGTGTTTTGGCCAATAGCCTCGGCTTCAGAATAACCGGTGATAAGGGTAAAGGCAGGGTTGATGTAATCAATGGTTCCCTGTTTATCTGTAATGACAATGGCTTCGCAGGCCTGTTCAACCGACGAAGACAGTGTGCGAATCTTCTCCTCATCCTTTTTTTGCTCGGTGACATCCCGAATTATAGATAGCACAGCCTGCTGATGCTCAAAAGTGATAGGTGTAGAGGTGATTTCAATATTATATTGTCGCCCGCTCGGTGTTACCATCAGGATTGAAGCAGGTGCAAGGCTATTATTCGTTCTTAACATCCGTCGAGTGCTCAGTCTGGTGAAATTTCTGTAATTCGGGTGCACATAATCCAGAACCGATATATCCGATACAGCCACTCCCTCCGGAGCTTCAAACAATTTTCTTGCGGCCGGGTTGGCATATACCAAGCGAAAATCTTTGTGCACAACCAGAGCATTAATCTCTGCCTCGACAAGATTGCGTAAACTTTCTTCGCTTTGCGATAAGGCTTCTTCGGCCTGTTTCCGCTGAGTGACATCAAGAACCACACAGTGTGTTTGCTTGAATTTCCCCTGCTCGTTATAGCCTATGCAGCCATTCATCTCGACTGATAAGACATGCCCGTCTTTGACAATAAAATCAAATGGCACTGCATAAACTCTACCAACCTCCTTGAAAGTCGGAAAGTAATTCCTGAATCTCTCAGCTGATTCCGGCATCAGAAAATCGCCAAACCATTTGCCTATAAGCTCATCTCGCTCATAACCAAGCATCGAGCACAATGTCGCGTTGGATTCGATAAAGCACCCGTCCGCATCCAGCGAGTTATATCCCAGGGGTGAATTTTCATGCAGCTCGCGATAGCGCTTTTCACTTGCTTCGAGTAACTCCGCCGACTGTTTTCGCTGAGTAATATCGTGAAACATCAGTTGTACGGCAGCTTTATTGAGGCAGTCCGTATGCGTGATACTGAGTTCAGCATCAAACCCATCTCCATTAAGTTGTAGCAGCTTGACTTCCAGCCTGGACTGGGATGTCTGTTCCTGCATGGTATGTTTCATGTGTTCAGCTATAGATTTCCGGTACTCCGGTCCAGCAAGATCCAGTAGTTTCCTGCCGATAAGTTCATCCGTACCTGCTGCTTTCAGAATATTCGCAGCCGCAGTATTGGCGTAAACAATCCTATCCTCGCAGCAAATCAATACGCCATCTGGAATAGTTTCAATAAGATTATGGTAACGCAGCTCGCTTGCATGCAGTTCATATAGAAGCTTCTGTTCTTCATGCAAACATATATTTTCTTCTTGTAGAGTCCGATAAGAGATCCAGCGTTCTACGACACACACCAGTTCATGCAGATTGACCGGTTTTTCAAGGTAATCTGCCGCCCCCTTGTGTAAAGCATCGATGGCATTGTTTTTATTGGCATGGGCCGAAATCATGATCACCGGGCACTGAGGTTTCTGCTTGCGGATATAAGACAGAATCTCCATGCCGGATTGTCCTTCCAGTACGATATCCACCAGAGCCAAGCCGATAGAATTATCAAACAGGTTGATAGCGCTTTCGTAATCAACGGCCTCAACAACCTGGAAACCGGCATGTTCCAATGCTTTCCGGTAAATACATCTGACTACACTCTGATCATCAACCAGAAGAATTTTTACCAGGCCCTTTTTTCCCTGCTGTTCACTCGTGACCACTATTCTTGACTCCTTTGCTGCCCTGCGAACCTGTACCATGGGGGCATACTCCAAAACATGTCTCCATATTCTGTGACAGGAGACATAAATGCCAATTTCTCCTTGGGATCAAAATGTCCCAGACTGATACTGTCGCCACCATGACTTTGATCAAGAGCCTTTTCCAATATGAAATGGGTATGAAATTCTAACGTGTGCAGGCAGAGCTGTCGGAAAATAATATAATTTGGTATGGGCAATTGAGTCTGTCGGACTTTCCGATGTTCAGTTCAGTCAATTGATGTAACATATATCTGATTTTAGAGTATCATAATATGCCAGTAGAATTCATATCAGTTGATCGCAGCACTGCATACTTATTACCGCCATCGATAGATGAGTGGTTGCCTGGCAGTCATCTTGCCCGTTTTGTTGCGGATATTATTACTCAGCTTGATACCTTAGCGATAGTGGATTGCTACTCAGGCCGGGGTAGTGATATATGGCATCCAAAGATGCTGATGAGCCTTCTGTTTTATGGTTATGCGACGGGAGTATTTTCGAGCCGCAAGCTTGAACGGGCAACGCAAGCATAAGGCATTAAGTTGGGCTTATGCCTGTAAATTGGAGAAGCAGTTTGAATCGGAAGTGAAAGAGTTGATACGTTTGGCAGATGAGGCGAATGTTTCAGATCTGCCGGATGGTTTCAGTATTCCCGAAGAATTTGAGGCTCGGGGGAAACGACTTACTGCGATTCGTGATGCCAAGGATTACCGTTTCTACCTCATCAAGCTCTTCAGGAAGTTTAGCCAGCATTTTAACTACAGGTTCCATTTCCCGCTTGGCTACTTTCTCTTCATATTCGGCCATCCGGTGCAGCGTATGAAGAATGAGCTGCGCAACGAAGCAAGCAGAGCAATTTATGCCAAATGCAAGTCAACAGTGGAGCCCGACAGACTCCTAGAACAATGAAGCATTGATCCACATGTGCGATGCAATACCAACTGCATAACCCAGCATGATGACTGGCGTCCATTTGAGATGTCCAAAGAAGGTATATTTCCCTCTTGCCTGTCCCATCAATGCCACTCCTGCTGCTGAACCGATAGAGAGCATGCTGCCACCAATGCCGGCTGTCATTGTAACCAGTAGCCAGTGCCCCTGAGACATTTCAGGATTCATGCTTAATACGGCGAACATCACCGGGATATTGTCCACGATTGCAGATAGGAAGCCAACCATGGTATTAGCGAATAGCGGGCCAATCTGAAGATACATCAGCTCGGACATGATACTGAGATAACCAATCTGGCCGATTGCACCGACACAGAGGATAACACCATAGAAAAAAAGCAGTGTATCCCATTCGGCTTGCTTGATCTTGTTAAACACATCGAAGGTAATAATGCTGTTACTATTTAAACTGATGTCGTCACTGCGCCTGCGCGATGGCAGATCACCATTTTGATATTTTTTCTTCAGGTAATAACCAAAGAACAGTAAATAGGACAGACCTGTCATCATACCAACCATTGGCGGCAGATGCAGGAAGTTGTGGAAGCAGACTGCAGTGATGATAGTGGCCAGAAACAGTGCTATGATAACTTTGGCACCATAGAGCATTTCAATCTGCTGATCAGATGGCGGCGGCATCTTTTTTGGTATGGCAAAGTTCATGATAGCTGCCGGTATCAGGTAGCTGATCGTGGCTGGAATGAATAAAGCAAAAAATGTCCAAAAATCTAGAATGCCTTTTTGCCATACCATCAATGTCGTGATATCTCCGAATGGGCTGAAAGCACCGCCTGCATTGGCAGCAATAACAATATTGACGCAGCTAATGCCGACAAAACGAGGGCTCTCCGCCCCCACAGCGAGGACTACAGCACACATCACCAGTGCGGTGGTCAGGTTGTCTGCAACCGGTGAGATAAAGAATGCAAGGATGCCGGTGATCCAGAATAGCTGGCGGTAGCTAAATCCTTTGCTGATCAACCAGGATTTCAGCCTTTCAAACACCAGACGCTCTTCCATGGCGTTGATATAGGTCATGGCTACCAGAAGGAACAGGAGAAGTTCGGCATATTCGAGAATATTATGTCTGATTGCGATTCCAGCTTGATTCGGATAACCCATGCTTGCATATTGCCAGGCAACAAGAATCCACATGAGGCCGGCAGCCAGAATCACAGGTTTGGATTTGCGTAGATGGGTAAACTCTTCCAGCATCACAAACAGGTAGGCAATGGCGAAGAGAACCAGCGCCGTGTAACCGACAAAATGGTCCGTCAGATCCGGCACGGATGAGGCTACCGCAGCAGATGATGCAAATATATTTCCCGGCCATGCCAGCATGGCAAAAGAAGCAAAAAATGTATTGAGTTTATGTGTTTGCATGAATTATTCCCCTAATTATGTCCCTGGCAATATACTGCTATTATGCATAGCGGCGGTTGATCAATTCCCGGTGGCGCCCCATTTCGGCATCATTATAATTGAGATTCTCAATAATGTTTAGTGCTGAAAGTGAATTGGTACCCGTAAAATAGGAAGAAAATGTCTGCAGACGTTCCCGTTCTGCCAGCGCTTGGGCAAAATACCAGTTGGCCAACTGGTTAGCAGGATCAATGTTTGCAGCACGTTCCGATGCTGCCAGGAACGGTTCTACCGGGTTAAATTGTTGCTCACGGTTCAGGGTATCGACAAACTGATTTAATGTTTGCAGGGCTGCCGAACGTCTGCCCATATCTGTTGCAATGCGTGCCAGTGTTAGCAGGCGAGGCAGGTTGGCGTGTTCTTCCAGTGCCGAGATCAGCTGGATAAATGCAGCTTTCAGCCAAGGGTAACTTTCCGGGCTACCTTTTAAGGAATGGGCAACGGCATAGGCGTTCAGCGCTGCGATGTAAACCTCTCCGCCCGGCAGCGCGGATTCTGACTGACTCCATCGTGAGAGAACAGGAACCGCATAGGGATAGGTCTTGAGATATTCAACCCAGGCATCCTGACCGGAAAGAACCAGTTCGTTTTCATCTTCGTCCATGGTCAGCATGCCGGCTTCCTGCAGTCGCTTGGCCCGATCCGGTTTACAGTAGAAAAGATTCAGTTGGTACGGATCGGGTTTCTCCTGTAGATTAAACGGCACCAGCAGCATCAGTCTTGGGATAAATTTGTATGGTTCATAACCCATATCTAGAAATAACTGAACGAGTTCTTCACCAACCTTTTCTTCGTGCTTTGATTCGAACATGACTAACGGCGAACATGACCGGAAGAATTGTTTTCCATCCTCGAGTATCCTGATCTCTTCGCCTGCCGCATCCAGCTTGAGAAAATCAATATCTTTCCAGCCATAAACTTGCATACAATCATCCAGGCGGAATACGGGTATGGTTTCCATGCCTTTGTCATCACTGTTATTACGAGTCAGTGAATTAAGCTCGGCATTGTCCTGGATGGAGAGACTGGCTTCTTCCTGTTTATTGGATAGCGCAGCACGGATTAACTTGATCTGATCAAGTCCGTTAACCTCAATGCTTTGCTGCAGAAAGCTGGCAGTAGATGAAGCTGGCTCAAAAGCCCAGAGTCTGCCCTCAGCTCCGGCTAGTTTAGCCATACTCAGGGCATAGCAACCGTAGTTGGCACCGATATCAATGATTCTCATACCCGGTTTGATCAGCTTGCGGACAAATTTAATTTCATCTTCAAACCAGTCCATTTGTTCCTCAAGGATATAGGATGTTATGAGATTCAGGTCGTCCGGTACAACAACGAGAACATCATTTTCAATTTTTACTGTTTTTTTTCCTTTGCCTGTCTGAGCGCTTTGCTTTTGAATCCCCAAGCTGTCGGCAAGAATAGTACGTGGGTTAATAGAGGTCCTCATATATTCATCCTTTATCTGTACAGATAGAAAGTTTCTGTAATCGTTGTTTGGCAATTTCTCATTTTGATCAAAGTTCTAATTATTCCGGCTCTTTGTTGGATGGTAAAACAGCAAGAGAGGGTTCGAGCGGCTTCTCTGCGATGATGTTGAGGCTGATTGGAACATTGGCAAAGATCATAGTACTCGTGTCCTGAAAGATGCCGAAGCCATCAACCTTGCGGATATTTTCGAAGTTGGCTTCGTTGAGGAATGCAGTCAGGCACTCGCAGTATAGCCCTACCTTGTGGAAGTCATAATCAGTTGTCTGCCCACCGAACATTATACGCATGACCATGTAACGATCATCAGGTGAGAGTACTTCTCTTTGAGTGAAGAGCTGCGCCAATGTGTCGAGATCGGGGACACTCAAATAGAGCTTGCCACCTGGAATGAGCACCCGCTTCCACTCCTGTAACACGGCGAGTATTTCGTTCTGGTAGCTAAAATGTTCGAGAACGTGTGAAGCATAGAGCGCTGCAAATGTGCAATCCGGGAATTGGGATAGATTTTTGGCATTGCCAATATGATCCACATGATCACCTGGCAGGGCATCCATGATTTCCCAGTCGGGATGTGGTGCATGACCGCCAATGTGGAGTCGGCGCAGACGAGCCTCTTTCTCCTCAGGTTTAGCAATGATCGGGAAAGTTCCATATTTTTCTTCCCATGCCTGCAGATATAAACCTTCCAATTGTCGCGTAAACTTTTCCGGCTGGTAGAGAATGGAGTGCCGGAACAACGTAGGAAGGGTATTACGTAACACGGTAAGACCCTGTCTGTTGCTTGCAAGCGCTACAGCCTTGTCCACATATTCATCCATGGAGTGGGTTATCGTTTCTTCAAAACCGATGTTTTTCAGGATGGAACAGGAGACACGCTGTACATGCGATTTGCCTACGAGGGTTATAACAGGCACTCCCATGACTAAGGCATCGCAAGTGGTAGTGGTGCCATTATATGGAAAGGTATCCAGAGCAATATCGGTGTCGTTATACTGGACCATGTGTTCTTCATATGTTTTTGTATATGGGCGGAACTCTATGCGCTCTCCCTGAATACCGTGGCTGGCAAACTCACGCATCATGTTATCACGCACAACAATATTATTGAGGTTCCTAGCTTTAAGCGCAAGTTTAGAACCGGAGACACGATTGAGAATCTGGCTCCATGTTTGAATGACTTGTGGAGTCATTTTCCTGATATTGTTGAAAGATACAAAGGTGATGTGATTCTTCTTCTCTGCAGGGGAGCTATCTTTTCTTAGCCCGGAAGGATCCACCCCATAACATAAAAAACTTTGCGGCATGTAGAGGAGCTTCTCCACATAACGGGTGCCTTCCTCACATTCTGCATTATGATCTGTAATGCGGTAATCTACAGTTGGCAAGCCGCTCGTATTCGGGTAGCCGAGATAGGTCATTTGCACAGGGGCTGGGCGGTAGGCTAAAACCGGGAGACGTGTATCGGTAGTGTGTCCGCCGAGGTCAATGAGGATATGGATGCCATCGGCATGAATGCGGGAGGCTACAGCTTCATCACGTAATGTTGTAATATCAATGAAATGATCAGCGTTCTCACGAACATGCTGGGTAAGCATGTCATCACGCCCTAAGTGAGCGTAACAATATATTTCAAAGCGCTGACGGTCATGTGATCGAATGATCTGGTTCATATAAAAGCCAACAGGATGCAGTTTGAAGTCCGAAGATATATAAGCTACTTTCAAGCGCCTAGTGATCGGAATTGCGGGCATGTTTGCATGAGAATATAGCTGTTTTTCTTTGACTTCTTCATTTCCCCATTGTCGATGAATATCAAATACAAGCTCCGGTGACAGTCCGTCAATCCCGCATAATTCAATGAGCAGGGCAGGAATGAGGTCGTGCCTTATCTCTCTCTGCTTAACTAAAGTAAAAATACGTTCCTGCATTTTTTCTGCACTGCGCCAGTCACAGGCGGCCAGAAAACTGCGGTAAGCAAATAAGACTTCATTGGCATTCAAGGGCTGGTTTTGAAACTGGCGCGCAAGATTCAGCATAGCTTCGAAATCATCACCATCCCGATAGGTGGCCCATAACATGATGCGAACTTCACTATCCTTTGGTCTTAATTTATGTACCTGCCGGAAAATATTGCCAGCTTCATCATATCGTTTGCGAAAATAATGCACTTTGCCGATCTGCAACAACATATCGGGATCTGTCGTCACTTGGGCAACGGCTTTATCACAAATTATCTCTGCTTGGTGAACGTCGCCGATCTCGAGAAAGCGCCGTGCTTGCTTTGCTAGCTTCTGAATATTTTTAGTTGATGTAGACATCATGCATACCTTTTCCAGTTTTGATTATTTTCTGCCAATGAAAACAGGGTCATAGGTTCAACTCCCGGATCCCGTAAGGGATTTAACTAGCGGCTCCAGATGTTTTTCATAACGTTTCCACAGGTGGATGGAACGCTGATATACCGGTTGTCGAACCTGGGCGGCGCTTGCAGTTTTCACTTCCCTGTTCGTTTTATGGAACGAAAGACAGCGCTCATCCCATGCCAGGTCGCAGTGGCGTAACAGGGCTTTCGTTTGCTGTTCCTGATTTGCCACCACTGCTTCATATTGAATATCATAGATGCTGCCGGTGGGGAGGACACGATGCCAGTGCTCCATCAATTTCTGATAGAAACGGAAATATTCTCCCAGTTCAACAAGGTCGTAGGCATATCTTTGGCAGTCGCTAAAATAGTTTTTGTAGATAGACAGACAATTATCCAATGAATCCCGTTGACAATGAATGATCTTTGCGTGGGGGAGGATAATCTTGATCATTCCCAGATAGAAGAAGTTATGCGGCAATTTGTCCGTAATGTAGTTGGCGCTTGCAGAATGGTTCCGAATTTCTGCAACATATTCATTGCCCAGATTTGCAAAGTCATCTTGCTTGAGTTTCTCGATGTTCTTCAGGAAGCTGTATCCGGGAGAGCCCCCACAAGCACGCAAGATAACCTGTTTTAGATATAGTAATTCTCCTGCGCCATAAACCTGCGGATGGCTGGCAAGAATCTGTTCGACCAGAGTTGTACCGGATCTGGGCATTCCAACGATAAAAATGGGTGTTTTATCGTTGCTCCCAGAGCCTTGATGCTGGTGCATGAAGCTTTTGTCAAAGATGTTTGTAACCAGGTCAAAAAAAGCCTTATCCTCGGCAATATCGTAATTGTAGCTGGATCTGAATAGCTGGTTTGCTTGGTTAATGTATTCAAACGATTTTTCGTGAGCCTCTATATCTTCATAAATCTTTCCCAGAGCAAACCCCAGGTGCATCTGCTTTTCATTGCTGATGTCTGGACTGTGGTATAATGCTTCCACCCTTAATGTTTCATCATCAATCTCGGAATACCGTTTTAAGTTCGACAGGCTTCGAAATGCTTCTGTATAATCCGGCCTGATTTGTAAGGCTTGAGAGTAGGCATTTTCAGCCTCTTTGAGGTTTCCCATACTCAATAATACGTTACCAAGATTGTAGCAGCTGTCCGCATCATCAGGATTAATATCCAGAGCCTGCCTTAGTGCTGCTTCTGCCTCTTCCAGTTTCCCCTGGTCTTTCAATGCAATGCCAAGGTTGCTGCAAGCTTCTGTGTAATCAGATTTTGTGCGTATCGCCTCGCAGAACGATTCTTCTGCCTCAATCAGATTGCCCTGCTTTAACCATGCCACTCCAAGGCTGTTATGAACGCATGCATCATCCGGCGCAATCCGAATGGTCTGCTGGTAGGCGGCAATTGCAGCAGGAAGGTTTCCCTGTTGCAGGCGAATATTTCCGAGGTTCTGATATGCTGCTGCCTGATCAGGTTGAATCTGCACTATTTTCTGGTAACAGATGGCCGCATCTTCCAGATTACCTGTAGCCCTGAGAACTATGGCAAGATTGTCGTAGTACAATAGATACGACGGATTTTTATTGACCGCTTTTAAAATCAGTTGGATTGCAAGTTCATGATTACCGGACTGATGGGCTATCAAGCCAAGAAGATGGTTGGCATTGGCATGCTCCGGCTCCTCCTCCAGCAGTTGTTGATAGATCTGCGCAGCCTGCTGCAAATCTCCTTTTTGATGATAGGTGGCAGCTTTTTGAAGCAGTATACCATTCATCGTGACAATCGCCTTGACGGATTTCGTGTTAACTTATTATCAATATCAGTTGTGAAGGCCATTTATATAACCGTATCCAGATCCGACTGGCGGCAGGCATGAGCAAGGAAATCCGGGTACAGGTGGAAAGCATCGATATGATGCTGATCACAAGCAACCCCGTCCTCTGTCACTGTTTGCTGATAGATATTAATAAATTTGCAATGTTCGGATGCTGCAGTCTTGGCCAGAGAGCTATTGAATAATTCGACCGCTTGTAAGAAGGCCCGTCTGTCATGGCCTGAGAGATGGGATAAGGAACAATGGGGAGCAGGCACGCCGTAAAAAATGAGCTTAAGTTCCTTTTCCCCGGCTTTGTTCACTACATGCTGAACAAAATTATTCACCAATGATTCGATTGAGGATTTCAGGTCCGTCTGATATTTTTTATGGGCGGGGAAAATCCCTTCGTCAGGTCGACAGTCAATTTCTCCAATTGAGATGATCGCTGTGGCGCCATGGGGCAGTTGTTGGATAACGCAATCAAATGATGTTTTGTATTGGTTCGTTCCAGATTTGGCCAGGTGCCAGGCTTTGCAGCCCATGATCAGGTGGGAAATGACTTTATGCTTTATGCCATTCAGGGTAATGACTGTATCTGTATACGAGAGGTTATGGCTGTCTCCAATAATATGGACATTCTCGCCACCCGGTTCCGCATATAAGGATTGGTGTTCGTGCCTGAAGACCAGTAACGCTTGCAGGAACTTGTAATATCCCAAGGCACTATACGTGATTTTATCAGTTGGAGGGCAATTTAATATCGATTGCGCCGCTGTTAGATGGTTCCTGCACCCACTCAAATCACTATGTATCCAGGCAATAATCGCCCTTGAAAGCAGCATATGATTTCGGACATCTGCCGATAAGTCCGCCTGTTTCAAAGCAGTATCCAGCATCACATCCCAATCCGCTGTGCGCTGTTGAAAATGAAGCGTATCGGATAATTGCGTATAGATTGCTGCGTATGCGGGGTTGTATGACAAGGCCTGCTGACAGGCGGTTTCGGCTTCCCGAAGTTGACCTGAATCGAGCAGCGTCATTGCAAGGTTGCAAATGATTTCAACCCTATCCGGACTGATGTTCAAGGCGCGTCGATAGGTGGCGGCAGACTCATTCAGCTTGCCGTGATCTCTTAGTGCGATTCCCAGATTATTAAGTGTTGCTATACTGGATGGGTTGATGTTCAGTGCGCGGTGATAGGCGGCAGTTGCTTTCTCCAGCCTTTTCAATCGTGAATACACATTTCCCAGTCTGTTCAGGGCTTCCGTATCGTCGGGATCTAAAGAAAGTGCATTCTGGTAGGCCGTGATTGCTTCTTCGAACTGACCCTTTTCTTCCAGAGCAATGCCAAGATTAATATAGGTCTTGGTATCTGCATGGTTGGATTGAAGCGCCGTATGAAACGCAGTGACTGCATCATCCCATTGTTGCAATTCCATTCTGATAATACCCAAATTGCAGTAATAGAGGGGTTGGGTCGGGTTTTTTTCTATCGCTTTTGATACGAGTTGTGCGGCAACATCATTGTTTCCTGATTGATGAGCTATCAGGCCAAGCAAGTGGTTGGCATCGGCATGATCCGGTTCCATCTCCAGAAGCTGCTGATAGATGGGCACTGCCTGTTGCAGCTCTCCGGCCTGGTGATGAGAAATCGCCTGTTGTAGCAAGCCTGTTTTCATTTGTTGATAGCCTCTCGGCATATCTGCTGTAAATTGATATCTGGCTCCTCGCTCATATGCACTGCCTCCATGCAAGAGACATGCAAATTAGCAGCAAGAACAGGGCCACTATTGCCACTGTAACAATTCATATGTGCTTTCCAGATGTCTGGACTGATTCTTGCTTGAAGCTGGTTTGCCCTGTCTGCAAGGCCAAACTGGCAAATGGCTGTGTAGGCAATATTTCATTAGTGCTTGTCAGAGGTCAGAATATGTTTTCAGAAGCAGTAAACCACTATCAGGCCGGCAGGCTGGATGCCGCCAGAGCCGTCTGCTGCTCAATACTGGCCCAACAGGCAGGGCATGCCCATGCCCTTCATCTGACAGGCGTTATTGCCATGCAACAGGGCGATTTGAACGAGGCTGAGAGATTGATTCGCCGGGCTCTGGAAGCCAGTCCTGAAGAGGTGAATTTTTACAATACGCTTGGCATTCTTTTACGGCGACAAGGCAACATGAAAAAGGCTCAGGCATGTTTTGAACAATGCCTGCGGCTAGCCCCGAAGGATGCAGAGGTGATATTCAATCTGGCGAACCTGCTGAAAGAACAGGGAGAGCTTAAACAAGCCGGGCAACTGTATCGTCAAGTGCTGAGTTGGCAGCCACAACACCTTAACGCACGGCTCAGCCTGGCATTTCTGCTGCGCCGGCAAGGGGATTTATGCGAGGCTGAGTCCTGCTTTCGTGAGGGCTTATTACAAGGAGGGATGGCACCCCGGTTTCTTCTTGGCCTGGGCCTGGTACTGTCCGAGCAACATCGGAATGAGGAAGCAGAGCAATGTTTTCGGCAGGTGTTACTCATTCAGCCCCTGGATGCAGATGCTAACTTTCATCTTGGCAATGCGCTGTATACGCGCGGGCTGGTATCAGAGGCGGAAGTCCATCACCGTCAATGCCTTGAGCTGAAACCGGATTATCCTATAGTCTGGAATAATCTGGGTAACGATTTGCGCGATCAGGGGCGTCTTGATGAGGCCAGGGATGCATACAGAAAGGCATTGCAACTGAAGCCGGACTATATGCGTGCGCATTCGAACCTGCTGTTCTCATTGCCATATGATCTGGCGGATTCAAAGAGTGTGTATGAGGAGCATCTGAGATGGGGCGACATGCATGCCGCCTGCCTGATGCCATCATCCCAAGATAGCAAATATGATTATGATTCTGAGAGGAAACTGCGCATTGGCTATGTCTCCCCGGATTTCAAAGAGCATTCAGTGGCATATTTTATTGAGCCGATACTGGCAGTTTGTGACCATAGCTGTTTTGAGGTTTACTGCTTTTCAGATATAGACAGACCGGATACAGTAACTGAAAGACTGAAAGGCCATGTTGATCAATGGCTGGATATATCAACATGCAGCGATGATGCAGTGGCAGATATGATCAAGCAGGAGCGCATTGATATTCTGGTCGATCTGGCCGGTCATACGAGTCGTCATCGCCTGCTGGTATTTGCCCGCAAACCTGCCCCAATCCAGGTGACTTATCTTGGCTACCCGGCTACCACCGGCATGCAGGCAATGGACTATCGGCTGAGTGATGAACTGGCCGACCCTGTCGGAAGTGACACTTTCTACAGTGAAGACCTGATCCGCTTGCCAACATCGTTTCTTTGTTATGCGCCGCCTGCTGCTGCGCCGGATGTTTCCCCCTTGCCCTGCCTGGAAAATGGGTTTGTCAGCTTCGGTTCTTTCAATCACCTGTCCAAAGTGACAAACGCTGTTATCAGTGCATGGTCGAAAATCCTGCTACGGCTGTCCGGCTCAAAAATGGTGCTGAAACATATTTCATTGCAGGATCCGTCAAATCGGGATCGTTACCTGCGCTTGTTTGAGGCTTGCGGTGTGGACAGGGGCCGGATCACGCTGCTGAGCTGGTCTGATTCTGTCCGCGATCATTTGGCGTGCTATTCAGCAGTGGATATAGCACTCGACACATTCCCGTATAACGGTACAACGACCACATGCGAATCTTTATGGATGGGCGTTCCTGTTATCACTGTTGCCGGCCAGGATCATGTCTCACGGGTAGGGTTGAGTCTGCTGAAGAATGCCGGGCTGGAAGATTTGGTGACGGGTGATGTACATGGATATATAGAGAAAACGATCAATTTGGCTAAAGATACCAACCAGTTGGCGGCCATGCGTTCAAAATTGCGGCATAGAATCAGCAATTCCCGGCTATGCGATCAACAGGCCATAGCCATAGCTCTGGGGCAGGCATACCGCAACATCTGGCAGCACTACTGTGCAGAACAGCATACCGGACAAGCACAATAAACTTGTAAAAAAATTAAAGTTCAGATTTCCTGTGTCGATAGATATGTGTGCCGGGATGAAAGTCTGCCCCGGAAGAGCCAAAGGCTCGAACGTAACAGGGCATGATGTCGTTTACGTAAATTACAAACACAAACTAAGGAGAGATTATTATGGCAATGTCCGTACAAACCAATATGGGTTCAATTTCGGCCCTCAAAAACATGAACACAAATGCAATGAATATGAACAAATCACTGGAGCGTTTATCTTCAGGCTTCCGGATTAACTCAGCTGCGGACGATGCAGCCGGTTATGCAATTTCGGCCAAGCTGCAGGGTGAAAAAGGCAAGCTTGAAGCTGCCAACCAGAACACACTACAGGCAACCGCCATGGTGAAAACGGCTGACGCGGGTATCAACGAGATTGAGAACATGGTACGTCGTTTGCAGGTTCTGGCCACACAGGCTGCAAGTGCTAACAACTCCGGTGATATCGCCAAGCTGGACAATGAAAGATCCACTCTGGAAAGCCAGATTGACAAGATCGCCAACAGCACCAAATACAATGGTGTTGCACTGTTGGATGGCACCTCCGGTATCAGTGTAACAGGCACTCTGGATAATACGACGACCAATGGTGTAAGCAGCATTTCAATTGCCGGCGCATCCGCCAGTACCACCTTCACTGTCAGCTATGTGGATCAGGCTACTGCCACCACATTTAACGCCGGCGACTCCATCCGGATCACGGATGGCACAACCTCCCAGACTGTAGCTATAAGCAGCCTGCCAAGTGGTCAGAGCACGTCATCTGTATCATTTGGTGATCTTGGTATTACGCTAAATATCAACTCTTCGATCAGTGGCAAGACCACAGCCTCTGGTACTGGCTCTGTATCATCCACAGGTACGATTATCACCAGTGCCTCCACAACCAGCACATTCCAGGTTGGAGCTGAGAACAGTTCAAGTAACAAGGTAAGCGCTGACTTCAGCAATGCCTATACAACAGCCGGTCTGGTCATAGGCACTACAACTGCGGATATTTCAACCCAGGCTAACGCTCAAACATACCTGACTGAGGTAACCACCGCTCTTGGCCTGTTGACCACAAACCGTGCTGCGCTGGGTTCCACCATCAACCAGCTCGGTTATGTCAGTGCTAACCTGTCCACCAACATTGAGCAGCTGAGTTCTGCGATCTCAACCATCAAGGATGCCGATATGGCTGCTGAGATGGCCGAGTTCACGAAGTCCCAGGTGCTGGTACAGGCAGGCACTGCGATGCTTTCTCAAGCCAACCAGGCTTCACAGAACGTTCTGTCACTGTTCCGTTAATTGAAACAGTAATAGAGCAAGCTAAACCATGAAGGAAAGAAAGGAGCTGGTCGGGGGCACAACCTTGGCTGGCTTCTTTCCTTTCAATACCTAAAAGGAGGTAAATTGTTATGAATGCAATCAATGGTATTTCTTCATCAGCAACTACTTCTTCTGGTGCCACTGGAGCAGAACAACTGCAGGTTCAACAAAAAAAGCCCCTTATTATCAACGAACAAAAAGAAGTAAAACAGGCAGTACAGAAGCAGGAAGCATCCGTCGATAATGAAAATCTGAAAAAGCTTATTGCCCGGGTAAATAAGCAAATGGCGGCAGCCGGGAATCAGCGTGTGAGCTTTGGTTATGAAGAACGCCTGAATCGTTTATATGTACAGATCAAGGATAATGTATCAGGCGAAGTAGTGCGTGAAATTCCGCCCAGAAAGCTGATTGAGCAGCAGGCCGCCATGAGTGAAATGATTGGCATCATCCTTGATAGGAATGCGTAGGAGCATTCAATATGAGTAGTGTAAGCAGTATATCAGGTTTAGCCTCGGGTATCGATTCAGCAAATATTGTTGATCAGCTCATGGCGATTGAGGGCCGCAGGGTTACTCAGCTGCAGGACAAGCAGGCCGATGAACTGGCCAAGCAGAGAGAGATGAATACTTTAGGCGTTTCACTCTCATCACTGCGCACTATGGCTGCTGATCTTGCTGATCAAAGTAATTTTCTGGTTAACCAGTCAAACCTAACCAGCAATACCACCACAGATGCTGCTTCGCTGCTTGCTGTCACACCGTCATCAACCGCTGTGCCCGGAGTCCATACCATTATCGTGAACCAGCTGGCTGCGGCAGAAAAGCTGGGTTCAAGCTCGACCGTCAAAGATTCGACAGGAACAGCCATTACCAGTGACACGGTAGCTCTGGGATATACGACTGGCAGCTTTACAATACAGGGACAAGCCGCAAGTGCCCAGACTGTGAATGTGACCAGTACAGACACGTTAAGGGGCATACGGGATAAAATCAACCAACTTAATGCGGGCAGCGATCCAACCGGTGTTACTGCAAGTATCCTGAAAGTAGGCAGCAGTGATTACCGTCTGATCCTGACTGCCGATGATACCGGACTGACCAATGGCCTGGTGAACCTGGCTGGCACCGACCTTGATGCAGCCGGCAACCTTGCCAACCTTCAGCTTGGTGCTGTCGCCCAGGGTAATGCCAGACAGAGCCTTCAATCAGCGGCAGATGCTTCCATTGATGTTGATAATATTACGATCACTCGTGAAAGCAATTCAATCACCGATGCTATTTCCGGCTATACGCTTGATTTGCTAAATGCCGCTGCTGGTACAACGATCACGGTGAGCACATCCATAGACCAGGCGGCGGTGAAGGAAAAGGTTCAATCGTTTGCGGACAGCTATAATGTGGTCATGGATTTCATTAATGAGCAAATGAAATTCAATATTGATACAAAATCAAGCGGCATTCTTGCCGGTGAGAGCATGTTACGTTCGATCCAGTCTCAGCTCTCCAGTAGCCTGCTGACTACTGTTCCGGGCCTGGCCAGCGACAGAAACAGCCTGGCCCTTATTGGTGTGGAGCCCGACAGCAAGGGGCATCTGAGTATCAACTCCACCACACTGGATAATTTACTGGCCACGGATTCCAACTCAGTGCGAGATATATTTGCAGCAAGCGGAACAAGCAGCAACCCTGCTCTGGAGTTCCTGGATTACGGTCTGGGTACAGTGTCCGGCACCTATGCAGTCAATATTACCGCTGCTGCCCTGCAGGCTACAGTGATCGGCACAGCAGATCTCTCGGCAGGCCTTGGCGGAGCCGAGCAGGTGACCATTACAGATGCAAGCAGTCGTCAGGCCGTTGTAGGCCTCACCAATGCGCAGAGTCTGAGCAGTATTGTTTCAGCCCTGAATACAAAGTTTGCAACACTTTATACCGAACAGCGCCAGATGAATGCGGCCCTGGTTACCGGTGCCGGTACGCCCGCCACCAGTGCTACATTGCTGCAGGACCTGACAGATGGTGCCAGTGGCAGCCTGAATATTGCGGTCGGCGATACCATTTCTATTGGCGGCTCAAGCCGTGGAGGCGCATCAGTCAGTTATAGCTTTACCGTTTCGGATCTGGCGACAGATACCGTAGGCGATTTGCTGGCGGCCATCCAGGTGGCGTTTGACCAGAAGGTGGCAGCGAGTCTGGACGCCTCGGGTAATATCACCATTACCGAAAACCAGGAAGGTGACAGCAGTCTGACACTTTCCCTGACTGCCAATAATGAAGGTGGTGGCAGTCTTGGCTTCGGAGCCGAGGCGGTCGTACAGGAGGGACGCTACGCCATGCAACTCTCTGCTGCCGCATCGGGTAATTTCCTACAGCTGCAGAGTAGTGCATATGGTTCTTCTACCAGCTTTACGATTGCGCAGTCAGCCAACAATCTGGGCATTATTGATCAGGCTTACACGGGCCAGGATGTGGCCGGCACGATAGGCGGCGAGGCGGCAACAGGAAGTGGGCAGGCAATGTCAGCCAGCAGCGGCAACGTTGATGGCGTATTGCTGATGTATACGGGGACAGCGACTGGTGCCATTGCAGATATGGCTGTCAATCTGGGCATTGGTGCCCAACTGGATAATCTGCTGGAGACCTATACGAATCCTCTATCCGGGCTACTACAGTTAAACGTAGATTCATCCAGTAGCATTTACGACAGCCTGCAGACCCAAATCGATCAGCTGATTGATCGGCTGGATGTGGAACGGGAGCGTTTGACGAAATCTTTTCTGGCCATGGAACAGATCATGTCACAAACCAACGCGACAGGTGCATGGTTAAGCCAGCAAATCAGCTCATCTTATTCAAAGCAGTAATAGGAGGATAGTACTATGACAGGTTATCAGAAATATAGAGGCGTACAGGTGGAGGGAGCAAGTCCTCTGGAGCTTATCTTGTTGACTTATGATGTATTGATCAAATCCTTGCGGCTGGCCAAGCTGGCTGGGGAAGAAAAAAATATGGCTGCCGAGGCGGATCAGCTATCACGCGCGCTTGAGGCGCTGATCGAGCTTTCAACAAGCCTGGATATGGAAAACGGCGGAACCATAGCTGCCAGCCTTGGCAGTCTCTATGCCTATATGAGTCGCAGGTTGCTGGAAGGCAGCACCGACGATACAGGCGCGGCCATTGATGAAGTGCTGTCGCTGGTAAACTCATTGCGTGAAGGCTGGCAGGGGCTGTCTGATTCAACTTCAGGTGTGAGCCATTCAAATCAGGCTTATGGCTGATGACGGTTCATCAGCAACTTTCGGTTTGTCTGAATTTGATAGAGAGGATGCACCAGTTTATACGGGCCGGTAGATGGCATAAGTTATCGGAGCTTGAGTCCGAATATCGGCACACTTTTACGCAGCTCAAGGCAGAGGTTGCTGCAGGAACTGTTGATGCTGATGCTGTGCAGAGCATGATGCGCCTTGAGCAGCAGCAACGCCGGTTGCAAAGACTTTTATCTCTGGGCTTGATGGAAGCGGGCGAGAAACTTTCCATTATCGAGGATACCCACAAAAAGCTGCAAATCTCAAGTCAGGTGGTTTCTACCCTGGCTGGATAAAGACGCCACCCCTCTAGAAGCATTGGAGATTGAATATTTATACCGATACTTTCATCTTATGTTTAAACATGTCAAAAAACTGGCACCTACCATTTTCTTATTATTATTGTAAAAATGTGATGTTACAATGATTTACACTTCAGTCGCTTATGTTCCTGAAGTGATGATGCGCCTGTACATCTAGGACTCCTCTAATAGTTTATCCAGAGGTTCATTTCTTTCAGACAGGATGGCAGTTACAATCAGGCTTGGATCATGGGCATAGGCTTGTACAGCCTGTCCGATAGTTGTTTGTAATCTGCCAGGGGATAGTTCTGCTTGCCCAGGATATCGGGAGGCCTGCTTTGCAGGTGTCTTTTCAACTGCGGCCACGGTTGCAGATTTATACTTCATTTCAGTGGGGATCAAAGCCAGTACTTTTGCAATGTAGTTTGATGTTTCTGCAGGCAACCGGTCAGGGTGGCGTTCAAGGTTTCCCATTCCCCAGTTGTAGGCGGCCAGGGCAAGGTTCAAGTCTCCTTCATAGCGGTTAACAAGGTTTTTCAGGTAGCGGCTGGCACCCATAATATTCTGTTTCGGATCAAAAGGATTTGTGACTCCGAGTTCTGCTGCTGTTGCCGGCATTAGTTGCATCAAGCCCTGTGCGCCGGTATGTGATACGGCATTTGTATCAAAATTGCTTTCAGCATGGATAACGGCAGCAATCAGATTCGGGTTTAGATTATAGGCTTGTGCCGCCTGATGAATGATGCTCTCCACGCCACTTTTTCGTGCTTTCAGTTTAATAGCATTAAACTGAAGTGTTTGTTTCTTCCTGACATGGTTTGAGGCTGATATTTTATCCGGAATGATGGTAGTAGATAGCTGTGCTGAAGAAATTCCTGTAGATGCAGAGGAGACTGTGGCAACAAACCTTTCAACCTCCAGTGTAGGAACATTAGGGTTGCGGTCTACATTTCCCATGCCCCATGTATAGGCTCTCAGGGCAAGTTTCATATCACCATCGTAGCGGTCAACAAGACTCTTCAGGTAGCGGCTGGCCCCCATGATATTTTGCTCCGGATCAAATGCATCCGTGATGCCGAGTTCTGCTGCTGTTGCCGGCATCAACTGCATCAAACCCTGTGCCTCTGCCGGAGATACGGCATGCGGGTTGAAATTGCTTTGCGCATTAATTACGGCTGCAATGACGTTTGGATCAAGGCCATAGATCTGCGCAGCCTTTTGGATGATCTTATCCACGCCGATTTGGGCGGCTTTGGTCTGCAAATAATTGTTTTTAAGATGGTTATCCAGTCTGCCTGTTTGTGGCTGGTCATGTTGCTTGATTAGAATCCCCAGCGTTTGTTGGAAAGGATTTGTCATGCCATGCTTACCTGAGTCTTTGCCGCTGTTTGAGTGAATGTGCATGTTCTGAATGGACGGCATGGTTGTAATCGATGGTTTCATTATCAAATATCAAGCATTGACCATGCCAATTTTATTCGGCAACACCGGTTGTCTCAATACTGGTCGAATCGTCTGATATCTCAGGAGTTTCTTTATTGAATATTTCTTCACGTTTGACAAAGATGCTTCTCGGTGCATCAATGCCAATGCGTACCTGGCCGTTTTTGTTGGAAAGAATTTGTATCCGGATATCACTGCCGATGATGATGGTTTCCCCGGCCATGCGCGATAAAATAAGCAAGGTAGTTAATCCTGTGTCGATGAATATTGGTTTTCGGCTGGTATCAGGCTGCCTTTGCTATCTGTGGTCGGCTGTGGCATCCAGTGGTAACGTAGTTCAAGCCGCGAATCTGCCTGAATGCATTGCATACCGAGTCCAGCATTCTGGTTTAGGGCCACCGGAGCCTGTAGATTGGCCAGCACCCATTCCTGGTCGGCAAATGGATTCAGAACCAGCAGCCAGAGAATGTTATGTGTATCTGAGTATTCAAGTGCAGCCTTTTGATCCGGTGTTAAAGAAGGAACCGGGCCAAGGCGGAGTTTATCCCATGGTGTCATCAGAAAAGATGCTTCCAGCTGTTCCGTGGATTGGAAACAAACAATGTCGCCATCGCCTGAATTTAATACAATATATTTTTTTGCCTCTGGAAAACCGACCATGCCGTGAGGGAAATATAATGGTTTTACATCATCGACTTCGATTACAGCTTTCCACGCGGATTTTTCATTCTTCATTGGATCCCCCCTTGAGCCAGTCCATAACATTGCCATTGGCAGCAGAGCAGTTTTCTGCCTGGATTCTTTCATAAACTTCCAAACGATGGATGCTGATTGCAGTTGGTGCTTCTATGCCCAGATGGATCCGTCCGCTTTGCTCGGTCTTCGTTATAACAATTCGGATGTCATCACCGATATGAATTGCCTGACCCAATGTCCTGCGCAGGACGATCATCTCAGGAAGTTTACCAAGCTTAGTTTATTGAAGTTGGACACTTCGGCATAAGCTGTCTGCAAAGATGTCTGTGACTGTGCGAGACGTGTAGCGACTGCGGCCATATCAACGCTTTCATGCTGGCTAAGCTGAATCTGCATTTGCGTTTGCATACTCAGAAGCGTGTCTTCGCGTAATGTTAGAGAGTTCAGTTCGCCACCAACCTCGGCATTTAGCCCGATCATTGCGTTGGTGGCTCCGGTTATCAGGTCGATAGAAGTCTGGATGCCAGGCATATCATTGCCAGCCAGAGAGTCTTTCAAAGCCTTGATGGATGAAAAAACCTGACTGAATGCAGTGTGATCCGCTCGCATATTGCTGACTATATTTTGTGTCGGTGTAATGGCTACTACCCTGTCCTGAGCATTACCCTGATAGACAGCATTGCCAGAGCTGTCGATCTGGATGGGTTGTACGTCTGTGGCGGTGCCTGCAAATAATGCCTTTCCTTCAAAGGCTGTATTTGCCAATGAAATAAGTTGATTCTCCAATGCGGCAACCTCTACGGCTGCGGTTTGGCGCTGGCTAGCAGTGAGGGTTGCATTCGATTGCTGAACAGCCAGAACTTCTGCCCTTTGCATGATCGGAACAAATTGTGACAAGACATTCTCGCTCACACCAAGCCTCAGTTTTGCCACGCCGATAGCGCCAAGGCTTGCCTCTACACCACTTTGAATATGGCGAATATCCAAGGATGTTTTATAAGCGACTCCATCCTGGCTTGGCCGGGAAAAACGCCTGCCGGTACTGATTTGCTCCATACCCTCAGCTTGCGTCTGCATCTGGTTGCGGATACCGGCCAGCAACGTGTCGTAGATACTTTGTGATGTGATTCTCATCGCAGTATTCCCATCAGGGTGGCAAGCATTTGGTTGGCAGTCTGGATAACTTTGGCAGAAGCTTCATAGCTACGTTGAAAAATCATCATGTTGACCAGTTCTTCATCCAGATTTACACCGGAAACGGACTCGCGCTGGATGGAAAGAGAAGTTGCCTGAGATTCGCGGAATACGCTTTCCTGGGTGGCGGTGGCAATGTCCAGACCAAACTGGCCAGCCAGATTGGCGGCGCGCTCAATCAGGCTGGCAGGTGCGCCTCCATCCACGTTCAGGGCTTGATCGCGCAGCGCGAGAATGCTCATGGCAGTACTGTTGTCAGTGATTGCCACGGCGGAAGTTGTGGCATTCGCGCTGGCGGTGGCGATACGTCCAGGGTCGCTCAGGATTGCCGCATCGACACTGATGTTGGCGGCGGTATTGCCATGGAAGAACGTGTTTATTTCATAAGCAGCTAGGACATTACTGCTGTCATTTGAGAAAACCACCCGGTTCGCTCCGCCATTAATGACCAGATAACCTGATGCGTCAACAGTGGCCGTGACGCCAGCGACGGCTGATATGTCAGCAGCGATCTGATTCATCGTTGTTGTTGCGGCTGTGATATTGATGGCCGTGCCGCCCGGATTGGTCGGCGGATTGCCATCCAGCACGTGTATGGTAAAAGAGCCATCCACAATCTTGGATGCAAATGGAATATCCGGGTCTACATTCATCGGAGCTGCCGGACTCGCTGTCGCCAGCCCGGATGTGTAACTGGTTACAGCCGTAGTGCCTGTGCCGCTTGAGTGCAGCTGGTTGATGGAAAAAATGAGATTTTGGGCCAAGCTATTGAGTGTATTGATATAGCTGGTCAGCTGAGTATCCCGGATTGTAACCAGGCCACCGATTTTACCGCCGTTTTCAATGCCTGTTGCCGGCAGTCCATTGTCGGCAAACAGGACAGTGTCAAAGGAGGAGCCCGCTGCCGGACCCACTTTGAGATGGCGCACATAGCTGTTCTGGATGAGGAGATCTCCCCCGGGTGTTTGTAACATCAGGCCGCCGTCATTGGTTGCCACCTGTTGAAAAGGAATAAGTGCTGCCAGTGCCATGACCGCTACATCTCTCTGATCCCTAAGGTCGTTGGCTGCTCCTGCAACCTGTCCTCCCGTTTCATTTTGAATAATTTGCTTATTAAGTTCAGCAATTTTGTCAAGCAGTGTATTGACTTCGTTGACCTGTATGCCTACTTCCTGGTTGGCACTTTGCTGTCTTGTGACCAGCTGCTGTTGCATGCTGGAAGCCAGATTTGCAATATCGTTGGCTTTGGTAACCATATCTATCCGGGCAATCGGATCATCAGGCGAATTGGCAAGAAGTTGCTGCGCATTAAAGAAGGCATCCAGTGTGGAGGTTAGACCGGGGGCCCCAAGGTTGCCGAAGGTTGCTTCAACACTTGTCAGTCCGTCCTTCAGAGTGTTGGCAAAGGATGCCAGAGAATTGTTTGAAACCTGGGCACTGGCCACCAGGGGGTCCATGGAACGGCTAATACTTGTAAGTTCTACGCCGTTACCAAAGTTAAGCAGTCCAAGCCGGTCAGGCCGTGAAGTTGCAAGATTGGCTGTCTGGCGTGAATAACCTTCCGTATTTACGTTGGCAATATTCTGTGAGACCGTATCCATGGCCTGCTGCTGAGTAGTCAGGCTTTTGGAGGCAATTTGAAGAGTCCGGACAATCACATCATACCATCCTGACCATAAGTAGCCTTTGCTTTCAGCAGGCCAAGGCCTTGCAGGGTTTCAGAAATGGTTTCAGAAGCAGCTCTGAGCCGAATGGCATTGAGCTCATTGCTTTTACTAACGTCTATGATTCGTTCATTGAGCTCTTGACGCTGTTTATGAAGGGCGGGAGCATCCTCTGCCAGATATTTGTCCACAAACAAGCTGAGGTCGCTTTCTTCTGGCATGCCGTGCTGAAGAAACATCTGTTGGCATTGAGATTTACAATCTTTAATCTCTTGCCAGATTGACTTTCTCTTTTCCATTAACTTATTCATATTTCCAGTATTGAGTTGGCTTATGGCTTCCTGCTCCAACGGAATAATTACTTCTATTCTTGCTATGGCAAATTCCATGTCCTTGAGAAGAGAGCACAGTGTTTCAGCTGCCTGAGAGTGCATTACCATGGCTTCTCTCCCAAGGCATTGGCAACAATCTGTGTAGCAACATCCTGCTCGTTGACCTGATAACTGCCGTTTTCAAGGGCATTGCGAATCTCTTCAATTCGTTCCATGCGGATATCGGATATATCGGATAAAAGGACTTTTGCCTTTTTACGCAGTGCTGACGCATTGTTGACATGAATCTGCCCACCTTTAGCTGTTGAACCACCTTTGGAGGCGCGTTTTTTACTTGCTGATCCCATGGAGGCTGGAGTATTAACTCCTGTTGTTTTGTCAATTCGCACCATATATACCTACTCCTCTGACCTGATTGGCAGGCTATCGATATGTATATCGGCAGATATTGGATTTGCCTTAGCCTGATTGTTAGTACTCATCTGGCGATAGATATTTTCCGCTATACCCAGGCTTCCACTTTTACTGCTGGTTTCTGCTATAGCCTGATCAAACATGGATGCATACATATCATTGGCGAAGCCTGAAGAGAACTGACCGTCTACCGGTACTGTCTTGCGCATCGCTGACATCATCTGTTGCATCAGCATCGCTTCGAATTTCAGGCTGACTTCCCATAAGGCGGGATCTTTTGCATTGCCACTCTGTTGAACCGGAATTTTGGCGTTGCCGATTTCCTGTGTTCGCGCTTGCGTAGTGTTCCGAGACATGGCCAGCATGGCCGGAGTCAGATTAATCTCGCTCATATTACTTTCAGCTCGGCATGTAATGCACCGGCTGCTTTAATTGCCTGCAATACTGCGATGAGATCGCTTGGCGTTGCGCCAACTGCATTCAAAGCGGCAACCAGTGAACTCAGCGAAACCTGTTTTGGCAATATAACAAACTGAGATTGCTCTTCTTCGATTTGAACGTCTGTATTATCCACTGTCGTTGTGTTTCCACCAGCAAATGCATTGGGTTGTGAAACCTGAGGCGATTCAGTCACTGTGACACTGATACTGCCATGAGCTACTGCTACGGTATCGATACGCACTTCCTGACCCATGACTATGGTTCCGGTGCGTTCATCCATAACCACGATAGCGTGGTGGTCTGTGGTTAGCTCAATCTGTTCCAGACGTGCAATCAGTTCAACGGCATCACCCTCGGGATTCCAGACCTCTAAAGTGCCGGCATCGACGGCTTTAGCCATGTTTTTGCCGAAATTGGTATTGATGGCATCACGCATGCGTTTGATGGTGCTGAAATCCGGATTGTTCAGGTTGAGTACTATTTTCTCCTGCCCGGAATGCAAGATTGTTGGAGCTGCTTTTTCAATGCTGGCCCCGTTTGGTATGCGTCCAACTGTCGGATGGCCCACTGTTTTCGATGAGGCTTTGCCGCTGGCTGTAAAACCACCCACGGATAGAGCGCCCTGTGCAACAGCGTAAATCTGGTTATTTCCAGCCAGCAACGGGGTTAACAGCAGTGTACCTCCACGCAGGCTTTTTGCATCTCCCATGCTTGAGGCTGTTATATCCAGCCTCTGTCCTGGCTTCGCAAACGGAGGCAGGGTTGCCGTGATCATCACTGCCGCAATATTTTTGGGTTTCATGGTGGCAATTTTCGAACGTACGTTGATGCCAAAGCGTTCCAGCATGGCATTGATACTGCTGATGGTATACGGGGATGAGTTTGAAGAATCACCTGTGCCATTCAAACCAACGACAAGGCCGTAGCCAATCAGGTCATTGCTGCGGACTCCCTGTACTGTAGTCAGGTCCTTGATGCGTTCTGCGTGTGCCGCACTGGATGCGGATAAGCTAACCATCAGCACTGATGCCATGAGTAATACCATGAGAAGTGTGCCGCTGGTTGATACTTTTGCTATTTTATCACCATATTCTGGATGCATACTTACTCCTTTAAAATGGCCAGACTTCATTAAGTGAACGTGCCAGCCATCCCTGGTGAGCAACCTCGGCCAGTTCACCGCCACTACCGTAGCTGATTATAGCCTGAGCGACCTTGGCGGAGGTAATGGTGTTTTCTGAAGTGATGTCGATGGGTCGAATAACGCCGGTAAAGACAAGGGCCTGAGGCTGGTGATTAATACTTACCTGCCTGCGCCCTGTAATCTCCATATTCCCATTCGGAAAGACTTGGGTGACCACGGCTGTCACGCTTGCTGTTAGTGTGTCCGAGTTATTTGTTGAGCCGCTGCCATCGAAATTGGATGCATCACTCATGTCCACACCAAGCTTTGGATCAAGTGGACTGATTGCCTTGTTTTTGTCTATCAATATTTTAAGCCCTTCCGCAATGCCAAAGGTTTGGGTCAGGTCTGTTTTCCGACTGGACTTCTTACTTTTTTTAGTCCCAAGTTTGCGGGTTGCAGAGGCTCTCTCCATTACCAGCACTGTAATCAGATCGCCGACATTATGCGCCTTGGCATCGGTAAACAGCAGTGGGCTGCTCCCGATCCATAATGAACCGGTTTGTGAGGGGGCAGGCAGCGGAGCTTGCAAGGCAGTTTCGACTTTGCCTTTGTTGACATCGGTGGTGACCGATTCAGCTGAAGGCATACAACTGGAAAGGACAGGGATCAATCCAAGAATCCATATCAGTTTCATAGCGTTTCTCCAGTGAGAATGTGGACAGTGGATGCGCTTGCAACCACGCCCTGAACAACCTGTTTGCTTTTAAGGTTTCGAATTGATACGCGATCACCAATTCCTGCTGATCGAAGTGCTTTGCCGACTGCTGTTACCTTAAGGTTGCCATAGCTGGCAATCATGGTGACATGGTCACCACGCCTGATCAATTTGGGCCTGTGCACATATGATGTGTATATGGCATCCCCGGCCTGCAGAGGACGGGTTAGCTGCATACCAGCAAGGGAACTGGTTTTTTTCCACCATGAACCGGAATGACCAGCAACATTGACGCGAGCACGATCCAGCATATTCACCGAAAGGCGAGAACGAGCAGGCAAGTCTTTTTTTGCAACTACTACTTGAGCCCACCAGTTCAAACGCACAGGCACATACCAGCGTCTCAACAATTTTCCGTGTCCCCGTTCCGCAATCAGGGAGGGACGAGCGGAATGATTGTTAAGGACAGGTATTCGCCAGCGCAGGGTTCCAGCCGTATCCGGCCAGCGCAGCACTTCAACCAGCTCTGCCCTGGCATTTTTTACATAGACACCCTGGGCAAAAAATTGCTTGATGGAATCTCGCATAGCCTTATCCGTTTCTGCATCTGCATCTGCAATAGCAGGAAGCGTGAACAGGAATAACAGGGCGGGCAGAATACTACGTAGCAACATGCTTATGGCCGGATATTGTTGGCTGTTTGCAGCATTTCGTCAGCTGCTTTAATTGCCTTTGAATTCATTTCATAGGCGCGTTGCCCGGCTATCAGATTTACCATTTCTTCTACGATATTGACGTTGGACATTTCAAGCATGTTTTGGCCGATGGTGCCTATGCCATTGTCGCCAGGTGTGCCCAGGATGGCCTCTCCTGAAGCATTGCTGGGCCTGTACAGGGAGCTTCCCAGCAACTCCAGGCCGGCAGGGTTACTGAAATCAGCTAGCTGAATTTGACCCAGGATCGAACTGACTCCGCCCGGTTGCATTACTGAAACGGTTCCGTCCGCCCCTACGCCGATGGAAAGTGCATCGGCCGGAATGTTGATTGCCGGCTGCAGGATGTTGCCGTCAGCCGTAACAATCTGACCCTGGCTGTCGAGACTGAATGATCCCGCTCGTGAATATGCAAGGTCGCCATTGGGCATCTGAATCTGGAAGAATCCCCGTCCCTGAATGGCAAAGTCCAACGGGTTGCCGGTGGGTTTTAAGCTGCCTTCCAGAAAGATATTCTCAACTCCGGCTGCCTTGACGCCAAGTCCGATCTGAATGCCCGTCGGAACCTGTGTCCCTGCTGAACTGGCGTCAGCTCCTGGAGACTTTATCTGCTGGTACATTAAATCCTGAAAATTTGCCCGTCCGCGCTTGAATCCCGTTGTATTGACATTTGCCAGATTATTGGCGATCACATCCACGTTTAGATTTTGTGCCGCCATACCTGTAGCTGCTGTCCATAAAGCTCGTATCAGTGTTTGCTCCTGTTAACCCTGAACCAGGCCAACCCGAGCATAGAGCTGACTCGCCTGTTGATTATATTGTTCGATTGTTTTCATTGTTGCTTCAAAATTTCGTGTTGTGACAACCATTTCCGTCATAGCCAGAATAGAATTAACGTTTGATCCTTCCACAGCCCCCTGGCGAACAATCACATCCTCTCCGGCAGGGGAAGTATTTTCTTTGGTGGTTGCCAGCAGTGCGTTGCCAAGTCTGCTAAGCTGTGATGCATCCTTGATGGTAACCATGCCGAATTCGGCAACCTGGATATTATCTACGGACAGCATACCGTCCTGACTGGCTGTGACCTGTCCGACCGGCAATTGAATTGTGGCCCCGCTCGTATCCAGTACCGGCTGACCTCCCTGGGTGAACAGAGCGCCATCGGCACCAAGAATGAAGTTTCCTGCTCTTGTATAAGCTTCCTGCCCATCATCTAGCCTGACTCTGAAAAAAGCATCTCCCTGAATAGCAAAATCGAGATCATTGCCGGTTTGCTTGATATTTCCTGGTTTCATGTCGATAAAAGAATTTGCCTGGTTGGGGTATGAAGTAGAATTACCACCTGTTTGACCTGCAACTTGCTTTGCCATCGTAGAAGAAAATGACGAACGGCTAGCCATATAACCGATCGTATTTACGTTGGCCAGATTATGGTTAATATCATTAAGCTTGTGTTGAGCCAACTGACCGGCGACACCTGATATATAAAAACCTGATTGCATTTTGTCTCCTTACTGTAGAGTAGTTGCTAAGCTTTACGCATCTGTCATGCCAAACCTGAACTTCCCTGAAATGACCTGTTTGCTGGATATTTTTTATCTGAACCTTAAACAATGCGCATATCCGGCACATTTTTCCTGTCTACCTGGAAAACTTTTCCTGCAAGGTTCGATCTGTCTGGTAAAGAAAAGCAAGGATTTCTGCTACCAGTTGATAGGCTGCTTCCGGTATTTCATAGCCAACTGGAACCTGAGCCAGAATTTGAGCCAGATTTTCATCCTGATGAATATGTATGCCTTCTTTTCTGGCGACAGACATGATCTGTTTGGCAATATGACCATATCCGGCTGCCAGCACAGTGGGCGCATCATCACGTCCGGATTCAAAACCCAGAGCAATGGCTACTTCCCGTTCACTCATGTCTGAACCCCGTCTGCAAGTGCTGTCATACTTTCCGGCATACCGTAGAGCACCTCTCCATCCAGGCTTTCATGTTTTTCCTGCTCGCCTTTCAACCATATGTTGAAATGAGCACGCAGATAGGAAAGTAGCTGCGGATTGGTGGAAAAAACTTTCATTAACCAGTCACAGTTCTCACCACCTTGAAGGTTGAATGCCACTGAACCAAGATGTTCAAGATCCACGCGTCCGAACAGACAGAACTGATCTGCTTCAATCGTACTGCTAAGCAATATGCTACGGTGGCTGTTTTCACGATCCTGAATTGTCAGGTGCTGTCCGTGAGCTACGACTTCAGCAGTAAATGGCAGTGAGCCGGTATCCAGTTTACTCCAGCCTTGCTCAGTATTTTGTTTTGTTGGCTGGGATTCAGTCGAATTGGTTGTTGATTTTTGCAGCATTTTGGAAAGTAGCACTTCAGCCTGAGCACTGCTCAGCAAGCGAAACTGTGCTGGCATATCTCGATTGATCAACTGCAGCCAGATATCACCTATCGGAGTGGATGGAGGCACTTTAGCAATCAAGCGATGCCCACCAATAATTAACTGGGCTACTCCGGCTGTATCCGTGGGGTTCAGTTTTGCGGCCATCAGACTGCCATTCGACCAGGGAAGTCGCTGATTGATTTGCCTGGAAGCTCCCTCTGGAAGGCTAAGTTGTTGTGGGATGATGATTGGAAACATATTTAGTCGGCCCTTGTCGTGTGCATTTTCAGCATCAGGCGAACCTGGTTTATCGGAATGTTCAGACTATCCGCAATTTCTGCATCTGATTTTCCCTCATGCTGCAGGCGCAGCGTGAGGGTGAGAACGGTGTCAGCGGATGCGGTTACAGTTTGTGCCGGTTGTTTCCTTGGCGAATTTTTTGTGCGAATCTCTTCTCCAGCACGTTTTTCTTTTTCAAATGCCCGAATATGATCCATTGCCTGCTTTAACTGCGTGGATGCCTGCTCCAGTTGTTGAATACTCTCGGCCAGAAGCCGCTCGGTTTTTTGCAAACGATTCAGATTTCGCCACCAGACTATCCATAATCCTGCGACAGTTATGATGATCAGCATATCCAGTATTATGCCATAGGGGGGCGAGTCCGACATAAACAGTTCAGGCATAGAAGTCTAGGCCCCCAACTTTCTTGTTATTATCTGTGGACTGGTGCTCTTCTTCTGGTTTCTGTTCACCTTGAGATAGCTTATCATCTTTATTGTCAGCTTGCTGCTGCCTGAGTTTCCGTTGAATTACCGGTATGCAAGCAGGAACAGCCCCAACCGGGGTAATGCCGTTTGAATTACTCATTGGGTAAATCCAGTCCAAGCTGGCTCCTGAGTCGCAAAACCATTTGACTATGCAGTTGAGAGACACGTGACTCTGTGATATCCAAGACCAGTGCGATCTCTTTCATATTCAGCTCTTCATAGTAATACAGGGAAATAAGCACCTTTTCGCGTGTTGGCAGGTTCATAATGGCTCTGGCCAGCATTTGAGTGAAATCAGACATTTCCAATTGAGAGTCAGGCATTTGATCCGGATCCCCGGAAAGAGTATCAATAATACTCGATACATCATCGTCATTGCGACTTTGAGGCAGGTCATCGAAATAAATGATGGAGAGGCTACGCACATGCATCAGACGGTTGCGGTATTCCTCAAGGCTGATACCGAGGTGTACAGCAACATCGGCTTCTTCGACAGGTCGTTCATGTTGCTGCTCGAGAATGGACATGGCTTGTTGGAGTTCTTTGGATGAGTCACGCAGGCTTCTGGGCATCCAGTCAAAAGTCCGAAGGTAATCGATCATGGAACCTCGAATGCGATAGGAGATAAAGGTTTTGAACTGGGCACCCTTGGTAGAGTCAAAACGGCCTGCGCCGTCAAGCAGGCCGAGTACGCCGGCATCAATCAAATCATCCATTTCTATGGAATCGGGGACACGCCGGATCAGCTGGTTGGCATGATAGCGAATCTGCGGCAGGTGTGTCTCAAGTAATTGTTCAGGACTTTGAAATTGAGGGGATGCCTGTTTGTCGTATGGTGTGCTCATGAATATTAATGCTCAGTTTAGGCCGAATCTCGTTCTTCGCTGCGTGGGAGTAGATGGTCCAGCAGGGAAATGATTGCTCCCATCCATGCCCCACATACGCTCAAGGTCAACAAGCGAAAGAATGCATCGCCAATTGGCATATCGTAAATGAGAGTGATAACTATTCCGAGAAGAAAGCCTGCAATGCCACAGTAGGCGCACATATAACGCAATATCATGGCTTATATGGCCTCATTTGCATGGATATTGTTGGCATGCAGACCTTCATTTAGTGTGCGTTGCCAGGAAAACTGCAATCCACCGGCCCTAGAGCTATGCCTGGGACGGGACAGTACTGAGTCGATAAGTTTATTCAGGCTGTCAATATATTGTTGATCGCCGCATGAGTATAGCAACTTTTGTGACTGGATAGCGGTTCTAACTGATGAGCATTCCGGCATGTAACCGATATAGTCAAGGATTACATCCAGATAGCGATCCGATACGGCTAGCAGACGGCTGAATACCATTTGAGCTGTAACTTCGTCAGCCTGGTTTACAGCAATCATGAAACGGGCTGTGTTGCGTTGATTTGAAAGTACTTTGATAAGCGCATAGGCATCTGTTAACGATGTGGGATCAGGTGTCAATACGATCAGGACAGCCTCGGAACTGGAGGCGTAGAACAATACATTTTCTCCTATCCCTGCACCGGTGTCAACCAGAACCAGATCATAATTCTGAGTTAAGCTATCCAGTGCATTGAGCAGAATATGCTGGTGAGCGGCTGAGAGATGTGCCAGTTCATGCAGGCCGCTTCCTCCCGGTAGCACATCAAGGCACTCGCCGCCCTTCACCAGGATGTCATTCAGTTCTGACTGACCTTCAATGACCTGTAGAATGGAACCCTTGGCTGTCAGTCCAAGCATAATATCAACATTTGCCAGTCCCAAATCCGCATCAATCAGCAGTACCCGTTTACCGAGTTGAGCAGCTCGTGCAGCCAGGTGAACAGAGATAAATGTTTTGCCCACACCTCCCTTGCCACTGGAGACGGCAATGACCTGTGGTGCACGATGGGGGATAATCTCATCAGGTTGATAGCTCATGATGACTCCTTGGTTTTTGTGTGACTGTCAAGCAACGCCGTTATGGCCTTGGCTGAAAGCCATCCCATTTGTTCCGGAATCTCCGGACCGAAACTGCAATACGAAATGGCAACGCCTGCGGCAGCCCAGTTGATCAGTTTTCCCGGATAGGAAGTCTCATCCAATTTGCTGAATGCCATTTCATTGACACCCATGTCCCGTACCTTGAGAAGTGTTTCCATGCCATCTGCTTCGTCCATGTTGGCTGGGAGCACAATAAACCTACGGCTGCATGGGATCTGGTTCCATAACTCAAACTGCTTTTGTAGTTTGACCGGCTGGTTCCTTGAGCAACTCTCAGTATCTACTAGCACTAACTGTGCCGGTTTTACTTTGCGTAAGGCTGGTTCAATATCCGAATCTCTTGCGACAGGAATAAGAGGAATGCCAAGACTGGTGGCGTAGGCCTGTAGGCCATTCAGACCGCCGATCCGTTCGGTGTCAGTGCTAAGAAATGCTACACTTATGTCTTTGAGTATAAAATGTGCGGCAAGTTTGGCAGCCAGCGTGGTTTTGCCGCAGCCGCTTGGGCCGGTTAGAAGGATAATTTCTCGTTTTTCTTTCGGATTTATTATAGAACTCCATGTTAGCAGGCTCTCAGCCACTGGCGCATTTTTAACAAAATCTTCAGCTATGTCTGATGCGAAATGCGGTGCTACACCTAATTTTATCAAGGCATCAAAGCCATGTTTGGTTCGTTCATTTGGCAGTGAGCTACGTAGTCCTTCAAACTCTTGCCTGCCGAGGCCATCTACAATGCGTTCTAACTGGCCCATGGCGGTTATCAACTTCTTATGTGCATCATCACCGGGGAGGTTATCGGAGGGTCTGGTCTCAGGCGATCTGGGGGCCTGTATGCCATTTCCAATATCGCGCGCCGCATGAACATGCCAAATGGGATTCCCGTTCTCATCTATACTTTTATGGCGATCCATGATGATCGCATCTGGGCCATATCCATGACGTACTTTGGCTAGTGCCTCATGTAATTTAGGTGCTGAAAATATCTTAATTTGCATCTTGTAGTCCGATGCTTCCCAAAGTTTGCACTTTTATATAGGAAGGTATTTCAGCAATGGAAAGTATTGTGATACGCGCCATGGCTTTGCTAAGGGCGGTAGATAGTGGAGCCCTTAATTCCGGAGTGGTTAGAATGATTGTAGTACTGAGATCATGCTCAGCAACAGCATCATTCAAGCGCATCAGGAAACTCTGCCAGCGGTTGATATTTAGTGGTAGTG
Source organism: Zetaproteobacteria bacterium (assembly GCA_021545665.1). The sequence goes on along the minus strand of JAJRTX010000029.1, from coordinate 23,442 downwards.
TCCACTCAGTATAATGTTCAAGCCTCTCCGACATTTCTTGTTCGATATCGGGTTTAAGGGTAAATACTCCTAATTCGCCTGCCGGGTTCAGATGCTGCTGTACAATATTTCGTCCCAGTCGAATGCGAACTCTTTCAGTCAAATCATTGACACTGAGATTCTGCCCGCTGTTGTCAGCTAGCGATTCAATGATCATGAGCAGGTCGCGGATTGGCACCCATTCAGCAAGCAGCTGATGCAATACATTTTGCAGCGTGCCTATAGATACCTGTGATGGGATAATCTCATCTATAATCTTACCGTGTTGCTCGGACAGTGTATCTACCATTTTACGCACTTGGGATCGATCGAGTATTTCATGTGAATATTTGCGCAGTATTTCAGTCACATGTGTTGCTATTACAGTTGCTGGCTCTACGACCGTATAGCCTGAAAGCTCTGCCTGCTGACGTTTCTCCCTGGAAATCCAGATGGCAGGAAGGCCGAAAGCAGGTTCCTGAGTTGGTTCACCCTCAATGCCTGGACCGGTAACCTGGCTTTCCAGAGCCAGCAGGCTGCGGGGTTTCATCTCCCCGCGACCGGCTTCTGCACCACGGATTAAAACTTTGTACTCACTCACTCCAAGCTGAAGGTTATCCTTGATATGGACAAATGGCAGGATAAAACCGATTTCCTGTGCAATTTGTTTACGCACGCTTTTCAGCCGGTCAAGCAGATTCCCCTCATTGCTGGATTCCACCAGATCAATAAGTCCATAGCCCACTTCCAGTCTGATTGAATCTACTACCAGTAGTTCAGTCAGGGGCGCTTCCTGCAGTTCACTCTCTTTCGGTTGAACCGGGATTGCTTCGGCTTCAAGGGTGCTGTTCGCAGCCTCCATTTTTAGATACCACCAGGCTATACCCGCTCCTGCAGATATTATGGCAAATGGGATGAAGGGAAGGCCAGGCATAAAGCCAAGCATTAACAGGGCACCAGAAGCGACCAGGAAAAGCCGGGGGCTCTGGGTAAATTGATGCCCAAGCTCTGCTGCCAGGGGTTTGTCTCCTCCTGCACGGGTGATAATAATACCTGCTGCTGTTGAAATAACGAGTGCCGGAATTTGCGATACAAGTCCGTCACCAACTGTCAGAATGCTGTATATAGACATAGCTTCTGACAGAGGCATTCCTTGCTGCATGGTGCCGATAACGAGGCCTGCGAAAATGTTGATAGCAGTAATAATCAGCCCTGCGACAGCATCTCCACGAACAAATTTCGAAGCTCCGTCCATAGAACCATAAAACTCCGCTTCACGGGAAACGGATTCGCGCCTCGCTCTGGCCTGAGTATCATCAATCAGGCCTGCATTCAAATCGGCATCAATTGCCATCTGTTTGCCGGGCATGGCATCGAGCGTAAAACGAGCAGCCACTTCAGCGATGCGAGTAGAACCTTTGGTGATAACGATGAAGTTAATCAGAACCAGAATAAGGAAGATGATTAAGCCAACGACGGTATTACCGCCGACAACAAACTGACCGAATCCCTCGATCACATGCCCGGCTGCCGAAGGCCCGTCCTGCCCATGCAGCAGGATGAGGCGCGTAGTGGCGACATTCAATGCCAGACGGAACAGGGTGGTCAGTAACAATAGTGAAGGAAATACGGAAAAATCAAGCGGCTTGAGAACGTAAAGGGATGTCAGCAATATCAATACGCCTATGGATATGTTGATAGCCAGAAGCATATCCATCAGAACAGTCGGCAATGGTACGACCATAATCATAAGAATGCCAAGAACACCGATTGCCAGCATGACATCTGAGTGGCTGGCCATACGTTTGAATGTCATGGTGGCTATAGCCTGCATATTACAAGACCTCCATAGTTCTCTGCGTATGGGCGAAGCAATGACGGAGAGGCTCTGAAATGAACATACATGCCGTTTGCCGAAGCATCATTGGCTGCAGTAAAGAGAAGCTTATGTTTTGCCCATTATTCCTAAGCCCTAGCATTTTCTTCCGCCTTGATTCTATAAATTTCTGCCATGATGACGGCAACCGCCTCATACAGATGTTCAGGAATTTCATCTCCGATCCTTACACTCTTAAACAAGGATCGCGCCAATGGTTTATTCTCTCTGATGACAATTTGATTTTTGCGAGCTATTTCCCTTATTTTTTCCGCCACCTTGCCCCTGCCTTTTGCCAGCACCTTTGGTGCGCCCGTGCCGCCAATTTTATAGGATAGAGCAATAGCGATGTGGGTAGGGTTGGTAATAATCACATCTGCTTTGGGAACATCTGACATCATGCGATTTCTGGACTGCTCCATCTGAATTTGCCTTATTTTAGCCTTTAGCATTGGGTCGCCCTCTGTTTCCTTATGTTCATCCCGGACTTCCTTCAGTGCCATGCGCTGCGATTTAGCATGCTCCCATCGCTGATAGATCACATCCGTTAGAGCTATAAAGAAAAAGATGAATGCCACCAGGCCAATCAGACTCAGACTGCCCTCGACTGCAAGGTTGGCAATAGAGGTTGCGTCTTTCCGTACTGAAGCATTTGTCAATGGCAGCAGGTCAACCATGACTGACCAACACGCCAAACTAATGACACATAATTTCAACAAAGATTTGACGAATTCTGATAACGCGCGGGTTGAAAACATCCGCTTGATACCTTTCATCGGGCTTATCTTTTCCATTTTTGGTTTCAATGTCTCAAAAGAAAATACTGGGCCGGTGACAAGCACTGTAGCTAATATGCCTATGAGCATAACAGGAATAACTATAGGCAGGACAATGGCTGCGATATCAGAGAATATCTTTATTGTCAGGTTTTGCATGCCAGTCGGGCTGGCCTCAAGAATCAGATGGCCTGAGAAGCAATCACGCATCAGTGCAGCGATGCGTTCTATCACGAAGGTACCAGCCCCAGTAATACCAAGCGATGCCAACACCAGAAAAGCAAATGCTGTTGATGGCTCCTTGCTTGTGGCAACCTGACCTTTTTTGCGTGATTCTTCCTCCCGTTTCGGAGTGGCCTCTTCGGTTTTTTGACTTTGATCCTGTTCTTCAGCCATTAGTTGCTGACACCAATAGATACAGGCTACATGCAGAGTCCCTCAGAGAGTTTGGGTTCAAGTGTGATATGCAGGGAAAGCCCGGGTCTTTTCCCAGTATAGTATAGCAGTCAGACGTCATAATTATTATACACCGGACAAAGCTTGTAGCAGCAAGGGGAGTTTCTGTGAAATCCCGGAAAAGCTGTCGTACATCAGCGAAATGATACCGGGCAAGGCAAGTGCAAAGGCCAGGAAACCGATTCCGACTGTCAGTGGAAAGCTGACAAAGAATACTTGAATTTGGGGTACGGCACGGGACAGAAGACCCAGGGCGACATATAGAAAGAATAATAATAGCAGCATGGGTGCAACCAGGCGAAGGGCAAGTGTGAACATGTTGCTTGCCATATCATTCAGTGATGTCAAGCCGGAGAAGTCCAAAGGTTGCCCTATGGGTAATAGATAAAATGAATCTACCAGTGCTGATAAAAATATATTATGGGCACCTGCCGAAAGCCAGATTAGCATGGACAGTACCAGTGAAAATTGACCGATAATGGAAATCTGGGCACTGGTAGCAGGATCAAAAATATTGGCAATGCCCAGACCCATCTGATAGCCCATGACCTGCCCGGCAAACTGAGCGGCAGAGAATATGAGCTGTGCTACCATGGCAAGCATGGCTGCAAGCAGAATTTCCTGTATGGCAATGACCGTTAGAGCCAGGGGAGACACGGGTATCTGAGGTAATGAAGTTTCCACAACAGGGTAAAGTAGGATGGTGAGTAGGGCAATCAATCCGGTTTTGACCTGTGCGGGCACCAGGCGGTGTCCGAATACGGGCATTAGTATTAGCAGGGCGCTCACTCGTAGCAGAACGAGCAAGGCACCAATGATATCTTCAATATTAGGAAGGGGAAATTCCATTCTAACCCGGTATGTTGATGAATTGGTGTGATGATTGTGCTTGCGAAAGAGAGTATCTTCTGAGGGAGAACAGGCTAGGTGCGAATACAGGAACAAGCGAGGGTGCAGCAGTATTCATAAGTAATTCGGGCTAATTGGTAACGCTTGGAATAATCATAAAAATATGCTTGGTATAGTCCACCATGGTTTCAACCAGCCAGGGTGAAGCAAGGGCTATGCACAGAAAAACAGCAATAATCTTCGGAACGAAAGTAAGCGTCATTTCCTGTATTTGTGTAACCGCCTGGAGTAGCGAAATGGCAACACCTACAATCAGAGCTACGGCCAGGACCGGCAGAGACAGTTTGATTACCATATACAGGGCTTCAGTCCCCAGATTAACAACGCCATCAACATTCATACCAGCAGAGAGCAATTTACAGGCCATCTGCATTTATATACCTGCATTATCAAGAGTGTATAAGGTTCTGAAATATTAAATCAGCTTTTGGTTGCTGGATGGTTATAAGCTATCATTTTGATGTTGCTGTCGGCATTTGTTTTTGTGCTGTTATTATATGTGCTTGCCTTTTTGGCTTCATGTGTCATTATTTTGACTGACAAAAAAAGTGTTTTAAGGTGTATAGGGGGGGCTTTCATCGATGGGACAGTCCGCATTTATTTTACTAGTTGAAGACAATGAGGAATTCCGTCTTGTCCTTGAGGAATTGCTGGAATCGTCAGGGTTTCATGTCACTACTGCGGCCAATGCAGCGCGAGCCCGTGAAGCTCTTGATATAGGAAAGTTTGATTTGTGCATCCTTGATGTGCGTTTGCCAGATGGCAATGGCATAGAGTTGATGCGTGATTTCCGCAAAGGTAACCCGGATATGGGCATTATCATCATGACTGGCTATGCAGAGGTGGACACTGCCATTGATGCAGTGCGTCTAGGTGCGAATGATTTTCTGAAAAAACCGTTTGTTCTTGACGAGATGCTGGTGCGTGTCATCGAGTTGATGAAAACGCGACAATTACAGAAGGACAACCGTTCACTACGGGAACAGGTACGCTCAGTAGAAAATCTGTCAGGATTTACTGGCCAGTGTATGGCGATGCGCCATTTGCAGGAAACGGTGCAGCTACTTGCTGATTCTGACAGTACTGTTTTGATCACTGGCGAATCCGGCAGTGGTAAAGAAGTGCTGGCCAAGGCACTGCACCGTACAGGTGCCCGTTCAAATAAACCTCTGGTTTCGATTAATTGCGGTGCTATTCCGGAGGAATTGCTGGAATCAGAGTTATTTGGCCACGTTAAGGGTGCGTTTACCGGTGCAATTCAGGCGCGCCCTGGCCGCTTCGAACTGGCCAATGGAGGGGTCATTTTTCTTGATGAGATCGGAGATATGAGCCCAAAACTCCAGGTAAAACTTCTGCGCGTTTTGCAGGAGAGGTGTTTTGAGCCTGTCGGTAGTCAGCAGAATATTCAGGTGGATATACGTGTCATAGCAGCAACACATCGGAATCTGGAAGAAGAAATTAAAGCAGGACGGTTCCGGGAAGACCTGTACTATCGGCTTAATGTTATTCCACTGCGACTTCCTCCGTTACGGGAGCGGGGTGAAGACATCTTGCTGCTGATCAACCATTTCCTAAACCATTTTAATGTGGAAAAAGGTTCAAATATTGAAGGTATGTCTAATGATGCCAGACAGGCGTTGTTCTCCTATAAGTGGCCGGGGAATGTCCGTGAGTTACGTAATCTGGTAGAGCGGATTTGTACGCTTAAACGTGAGGGTATAGTTGAGGTAGATGATTTGCCATCACGCATGATTAGCGAGCAAGCTCGTATAGCTCAGAATTTCCAGACAGATATCGATGAGGTTGATAGTATCGATATGAAAGCTACGGTAGATGAATTTGAGAATCATCTTATTCAATCTGCTCTGCAGCGTTTTAACTGGAACAAAAACCGTGCTGCTAAATTCCTGTCAATGAACCGGACAACGCTGGTTGAGAAAATCAAAAAGAAAGGCATTTCCCAGTCTCAGGACTAATGATTTACTTACTTCAATATCCATAGGCGGTGGTTGACCTTCCCGTTCTGCCTGTTTCCAAGCTGGAACTTGATTCAGAGCATTGCTACTCGTCTCCCGGAGTCTAGCAAGAAGCTCGATATTCGACTATGTGTTTAATATGTTCAGGGAATTAACGTTTATGTAGTAGTTCCGAGCCCATCTCAACAATAAATTCAACGCGTCGATTCTTTGCTCTACCCTCGGGGGTCGTGTTGGTCATGATAGGTCGAGTGTCAGCATAGCCTGTTGCATGTAACCTGTTGGCAGGGATGCCGATCTCAATCAGTGATTCAACCACTGAAGCGGCTCTTGCTGAAGAGAGCTCCCAGTTGGAGCGGTAGCGCCCTCCGGAAATAGGAATATTGTCACTATGACCTGCAACTTCAACTCTTCCGGGGTAATCCTGCAACAGCCTTACCAGATCCTTTAGCGGGAGACTGGCTGATTCGTTAAGGTTTGCTTTTCCCGGCCCGAAAAGCATGCTGGCATGCATCTGCAGGCGTATTTGCCCGGGAAAAACCTTGACGTCCATAACTCCGCCCAGCGAGTTACTGCCGATAATTCGGTTGAGTTCTTCTTCTAAACCTTGCCGCTGGCCTTGCCGTTTGATTGTTGCATTCATGCTTGCTGGTGTTTTTTGATTCTCTGCATTTATTCCGTCAGAAGTGGACTGTACCTTTATGCCTCCTTTCGGTGCATTCAGTGTCCCCATCAGAATGAAAAGGCTCAATAACAAGGTTACCAGATCCAGGTAGGATATCATCCAAGTATCCTGCATCATGTCTCGGCACTCTTCTTTTGTCTCGGGGTCATTCAGAATCTGAGCGCGAATTAATGCCATGTCAGCTCTGTCACCTGCTTGTATCCCGGCTGTTGTCTTGTGTTCAGTTTGCATCAGAAATTATCATCCGGACTTGCGCGGTGGGAATACTTTCCGGTCGATGCGCGCAGTTCATCGTCGTTTGAATCACTGCTGCCTTGAAGCTCATCCTCGTACTGGGCTGAAAAGGACTTCAGTGTTTCACGTATAAATACCGGACCCCGATCACTTGCCAGCATGATGGCACCCTCAACAATCATGCGCATAATCATAGTTCGTTTTTCGGTGCGCCGTTCAAGCTTGATGGCAACAGGTTTAAAAATCAGATTGGCTAACAGCACCCCATACAGTGTTGTCATCAAGGCTACAGCCATATTATGCCCCATATTTATTGAGTCAGGGCCGTTTACACTATAGAGCATGTTGACCATGCCTACGAGTGTTCCGAACATGCCAAAAGCAGGTGCATACGATGCCATAGTATGGAATATCTGTGCCTCTGCCCTTTCCTTTTCCCCTAAACGCTTAATTCGCCATTGCAGCATATTTACGATTTCATCAGCCGGAGTGTTGTCTACCACCAATTGAATAGAGGAGCGCAGGAATGGATTTTCAATTTTGGAAAGTCGCTCTTCAATAAGAGCCAGGTTTCCATGTCTGCGAAAGCGGGCAACCTGGGCTATTTCCAGGATATCATCGCGGATTGAATATTTGGTGCGACGGAAAACTTTACCCAGTGCTTTGCTCGATTTTTTTAGTTCATGGGCGGGAAAACTAATCAGCGTTGCAGCCATAGTGCCGCCGAAAACGATAATTAAACCAGGTAAATTAATGTAAATTCCCGGTTCTACAGCGGAAATTATAATAGAGAGCACGACCAGTCCGAATCCTGCCATAATGCCAGCAATAGTTGAGAAATCCATTTGAACCCTCTCCTTGTTTTGAGTGATTACATCGAATTGAATTAAAAGGTTTATGACGGTGTCAAGCAATTATACTGCCAAAAGCTCTGGAAGTGGCTGATTGCCATCAAATCGTTCGCTACGATCACCCTAACGAGTATAGATTTTTTCCACCCCGTGATAAGCAAGCCTTGAGAAGCAATGGGTGTTGCTTCATAAGGTGCGGTATCCTAATCAAACACAGGAAAAGAATCATGCAGGCGTGTTGTTTGTTTCATGTTAAGTCCGGCAGGCTTCCAGCCTAAAATGATCTTGCCCGCGAATGGCGGGAATTTTGCTTGTGTTGATTTATATAGCTGTCAAAAAACACCTGTCTAGGGTTTCAAGGTTTCAAGGTTTGAAGGAGATAATCGGATGTCTTTACGTTGGTTCTGGAGTTTTTCAGCAGTATTCCTGATTATTGGTTGTTCAACTGTAATGGCGCTAAGTATTTTTAATGTTGAGTATGATGCCCGGAAAACTGACCGGAATACCCAGATTCGGTTAACAGTTTCCATTCTGTCAGAGGCTCTGAGAATGCCGATGATGGCGGATAGCAGAACTGAAGTTGATACATTACTGGAGAGTCTGATTGATATTTCACCTGGTGCAATTATTTATCTTCGCTGGGGTAATGGTGAAAATGAGCAGTTTGGTGCCGGGGAAGTTCCCCCTGCTGTGCGCATCCTGTCGGGGCTGATACAGGCCGCGTCTGTGAAGGGGCAAGAAAGCTGGTACGCCCAGAGTATTAACTTTGACAAAATAAACCTGGGTACAATCGCGTTGTATCTCCCGGCCCCAGCCCATGATATTTATACCGGAGAAGTAAAGCTTTTGCTTATAATCATAGTGCTGTTGCTGGCTTTGCTGGGTGGAGGCTTAGTATATTACTCCACTGGCGGTCTAAGCAGATCAATGCGTATACTCTCAAAGGCATTAAGACAGGTTGGGGCAGGAGATTTCTCTGCCCATATCCCCGGTTATGACAGAAGTGAAATGGGGCAAGCTTTTGGTGATTTTAATCAAATGGTTTCTCAGCTTGCACAACGGCAAACAACCCTTGAACTGTTCGGCCATTATCAAAATCCTCAGCAGGTATCAGATGGCTTTGACAAAACATTAATCAATACGGACTGTCCGGCAAGAACCGTTGTCATTATGGCAGTCGAAATGGTTGATTTTGCCGGTTATATGTCTACTGCCCGAGAGTTTGGTGGATTGTCTGAACTTAACCGCTTTTTCAGCATATTGGATAAAATAATTTTGGCATATGGTGGCCATATTGATCATCTTTCCGGTAGCCGTCTGGTCGCGGTATTTAATCATCCTTCTAATCTGAAAAACTATCAGGATCAGGCGGCAATAACGTCTTTGGTAATTATCGAGATCTCAAAAAGACTGTCTTTGCATCGAGCTGACGGAGGTTCTGTTGAATTCAAAGTCGGTTTAGCTCAGGGAGAAGTATTCACAGGCTATCTGGGGGCTGGCAAAAATAGAGAATTCAGAATTATAGGTGCGCCAGTTTTATTGGCAGAGCATTTGGTTATGTTGGGAAGCGGACATGATGTCATTGCTGGCGGCGAAATTCTGCTACAGCTTGGATATCGTTTCGGGCAAAATGATTTAGGCGCTCGGACGCTTGCTGGTGGACAAAGCTTACATGTCGCGAGCATTCTGCCTGTAACGCAGCGTCTGATCATGGAGGTTAAGAATAGTGCCTCAGCGGCAATCAATGATATAGAATAAAATGGCACAGGTGTTGGAGGGGGGGCATCTCCTTTAATTTCTGATTTTGGCCATTTACATCGTTCTTATAGATGTTCTGAGAAAACTAAGAAATCTCTGAGAAACTCTCCAACTATGGTAGTCTGATTGCATTGATTGGAGGTTAGTGCCTGTCAGGGCCAAGGTGGAGCACCCGTTCCGTTGGGTCAAAGGGATATTCGGTTATGGCAAGGTTCGTTATCGCGGATTGGATAAAAACATGAACAGACTCTACCTGTTACTTGGCTTTACCCACCTGCTACGTAGTCGAAGCCTGGGATATACAGGATAGGTCTGCCCGAAAAACGGGCAAACCACCCGATCAAAGCCAAATCAGGCGATGATCGGCAGATAAAAAAGTAAGTGTGCCAAAATTAGCGCTCAATATATGGGCAATAAAGAAGAATCAGGGGGTTATTCAGAGTATCCCTAAATTTTTTCCCCACACCTTGGTCATATTTATTATCTGAATACGGCATGGGTTTTGCTTATACTCCTATTATGCGTTCTGCTATAGGTTTTATTACGGTTTTTCTGACTATCCTGATTCTCAATGCGGGTATCTGCCATGCAACAGATGAGAACAATATTGATATGGCTCGCACCTTTTTGACGCAGGGGAAGATTCATCGCGCTATCAGTTTGACACGGGAACTCCTGGCCGATCCCGGCCTGAGTAATGACCAACGGTTTGAATTGTTGCTTTTTTTGGCCGAGTCGGAGGAGAAGCTTGCAGTAACCAGAAATTATGATAATGCACAACTGAGTATTCGGGCATATCAGGATCTTAATAAAGAATATCCGGCGCGATTCGAGGCTGTAAAAATGCACTGGAAGGTGGCATGGCTGAGTTGGAACCAGAAAAAGTATGATCTGGCGGATTCTGCCCTGCAGGCTATTCTACAAGACCATCCTCACTCGCCGCAGGCAAGAAAGGCAGCGCTGTTACATGCCCGTTATCTTATCCAGAATCACAGGTTTCAGACAGCACGGGCAACGCTGCTCAGGTATTTTGGCCTGAGTTCAGATATCTCTGATCTGGAGGAGGCAGAAGGGTTTGTCTGGCTGGCAATTGTTGATGATGCTGATGGTAACCGAAAACTGGCCTTTAAAAATATGGTTGATGTCTATACCAATCATCCGGGAGTGATTGAAGGGAATCCATTTCTGTATGCTACATACATTCGTCTATTATCCCTGTATGAAGACAGACAGGTTCAATTTTTTCATATTCTTCGTTTTGTGAAAAAATATGCCCCTGAGCCCGAGGCATTGGCAGTGCGCCTGTTACAAGCGGATATTTTGGTTGAGCAGGGAAACAACCGGGAAGCAGATACAATTTACGGCATTCTGGCAAGTCGTCATATGGCAACTGCTGTCGGTAAACGAGCATATATACGTCAGTTAATGCAGCAAAATAGAGATGTTAGTAATATTGAACAATTGAAGAAGGTGCTTAATAAAATCTCACGGCTAGTAGCAAATAACCAGCTTTCTGAAAATGAAACCGAAGCAGTACTATATCAGGCGCGCATTCTGGTGAGATTGGGCGAGCATGACGTTGCATATCTGTCCAAGGCCACTGCATCCTATGCGATTGCAGCATCTTCGGAATCTCCGTCCAGATTTGCTGATGCTGCACGCAGTGAGGGGAAAGAGCTGCTGCACAGGCACATCCGGAATATGCTCGAAGAGAAGAAGTGGCTTCAGGCTGTTGTGTTATGGAAGCGCTATCCACAGATCAGACCTGAAAATTCAAAGAAACTGGCCTTTGGAATTGCACAGGCCTACATCCATTTAATGGATTTCATGCATGCTGAGGAGATGTTGGATCGGTTATATGTTGAAGCAGGAAATTCAGTCTGGTCTCAGCGTATTATGCTGGAAAAAGCCCGTCTCTGGGCTGACCGTAATGACCCGAAAGGTGTCATTAAAATCATGCAATGGCTAACCAAACATGAGACCACACTGTATCGCCAGGATTTACTGCTGATTGTAGCCAGCATACAGAATGCCCGGGAAGTGGCTTCAGCAGCAAGTCAGACATTGGCGAATATTAATCCACATGATTTAACGCCTGAATTGCGCGAAAAATACTGGTTCACTAAAGCAGGCATTAATTTGAATTTGAAACGCTGGCATACGGCTGCTGAAGCATGGAAACAACTGGCAGATATAAACGAAGGTGATGAAAAATGGCAATATGTCCGGGAGCAGGCTGATGCTCTGATCCAGAGTAAAGATTACATAGAGGCGGAGACAATTTTGCTGCAGATGCCGGAGCCTGAGCAGAAGGTAGCATGGCATTATGCGATGGCAATATGTGCGATTAATACTGGGCGCTGGAGTAAGGCCAGGGATCATCTCATCCCATTAAGTGGGCCTGATTCTGACCCGGCCTATCAGTTAAGGGCACGCCTGCTGCTGGCTCAGGAACAGGCAGATCAAGCGAAGAGGAAATATCAATGAAGCAGATATATCTGTTGGGTTTTTCAGAGGATATTGCATCTGAGTTGTGCGTTCAGCTCGGGCGGACAGCGCCTGATCTTCCTGTTGAAACTCTGGAACAGTTTCAGGCTGAGTATTTGCAGGCGGATTCCGAGACGCTGTGTTTTTTGATGGATTCACATCTTGCTAATTCACAGGCCAGGCAGATTTTTCAACATGTGCCAATGGCCACCCTTGTTGTGCTGGCGGAACAGATGAATGCTGATCGCGCCTCACAGTTGATGGGCGTCGGTGCCACGGATTATCGGGCCATGCCTTGCCCGGATGAAATTCTCAGTATTTATATCCGTAAGGCTAAGCACCAGGCGGGCCTTTCCTCACAGGCCAATAAGCAACGCAAAGGCACCAACATTTTTGTCACTCAGGATATTGAAACCAGGCGTCTACTGGATCATGTAGCTCTTGTTGCGCCCAGCCGCGCCTCTATTCTCGTGCTTGGTGAATCAGGAACGGGTAAGGAGCGCCTTTCCCAGTATGTTCACCAATGTTCAAATCGGCATGACTGCGCCTTTGTCGCTGTCAACTGTGCCGCCATTCCCGAAGGTATGATTGAAGCAGAGTTATTTGGTTATGAAAAAGGAGCATTTACCGGTGCTACCGGTTCACGACCAGGCAAGTTCGAACTTGCACATGGTGGTACGCTACTGCTGGATGAAATTACTGAGATGCCGATACATATGCAGGCGAAATTGTTGCGCGTGATTCAGGAAGGAGAGGTTGATCGGCTCGGTGGAAACAGTCCCATCAAGGTTGATGTGCGAATTATCGCGACCAGTAATCGAAATATCACTGAAGCTATAACCAAAGGTGAATTTCGTCAGGATCTATATTACCGCTTGAATGTGGTGACTGTATTTCTCCCCCCTCTGCGCAGCCGTCCTGATGATATCGGGCCGCTGGCTGAGCATTTTCTCAAACGGTTCAGTGAAATGTACGGAAGAGCAGCACCAGGCATCAGTGATCCCTGTCTGAAATATTTACAGCAATACAACTGGCCAGGCAATGCACGTGAAATTGAGAATTGCATGCATCGTGCTTTTCTGACCTGTGCGAAGGATTGGTTGCAGATTGAGCACTTGCATCTCGACAATACGCCGGAGCCACGCAACATCGGCGGCAGTGAAATTAAGGCCGGTATCAGTATACGTGATATGGAGCAGGCCCTGATCAAACAAACTGTCCAACATGTAAAAGGTAATCGTACGGAAGCTGCGAAATTACTTGGTATCAGTATCCGCACATTGAGAAACAAACTGCGTGAAATGGACTCTGGCATGCAAGTTGCTGAAGGAATAGCGGCGTCTGTCTAACGCTACAAACAACATATTAAATTGCATGAAGAGGGGCACACTATGAGTAGTTTATTCAGCAGCGGATTTCTCAAGCTTGAGACTGCCCTGATTGCACGAGAGAAACTTCAGGCCAGCCATGCATCCAATATTGCAAATGCCGATACGCCCAACTATCAGGCTGACACACGTACCTTTGCTGACATGTTTGCGGTTGAGCAGGCCAGGCGAAATCAGCTTGAGCATGGGCAATTTTTCGAATCGAGTAGTAGTATATTTCAAGGTTCCCGTCTTGATTCGGCAGGCTCTTCCTTTCGTCTGGATGGGAACACTGTAGACACACAAACAGAAATGGCCCGAATGGCTGAAAACCAACTGATGCATGAACTAACGATGCGCATGATTAAGGGTAAGATCAGCGGCCTGGCTAATGCCATCAAGGAAGGTAAGTAATGTCCGATTCACTTGTAAGTTCCATGCATATTAGTGCTGCAGGTATGTCGGCGCAGAGGTCGCGCATGGATATTGTGGCAGAGAATATTGCCAACGCTGAATCCACCCGTACTGATGAGGGAGGGCCATATCAGCGTCGTCAGGTTATTTTCGAAACCATCTCACCACAGAGTAATTTTACCAATATATTTTCATCATCACTGAAAAGCCAGCAGTTTAAAACAGTGAAAGTGGCGGATGTAGTTAGGGATAATCGACCACCACAGGAACTGTATGATCCATCTCATCCCGATGCAGACAGTAAAGGCATGGTTAAGTTTCCCAATGTAAATACTGTTGAAGAGATGGTGGATCTGAACTCTGCGGCCAGAGGCTTTGAATCAAATGTTACAGTGATGCAGGCATCCAAGCGGATGTTCCTGAAAACACTCGAACTGTTGAGATGATGATTATTAAACTCAAATGATTTGAAATATCTGTTGGGAATCGGGCGCAATAATTTCCCCCATGTAACCAGTTAAATAATATGTAGATCAAGAGGTTCAAGATGAATATTCATTCAGTAGGCAATATAACAACGCAAATGCCATCAGTACAGCCTGCGGCCAAGAAGCCGGATAATTTTGCCGCACTGATGCAGCATTATGTGCAGCAGGCAAATCAGGAAACCAAAGCTGCAAGCAAGGCAGGTATGGAACTCGCTATGGGCGAGAGCAAGAATGTTTCTGAAACCCTGCTGGCCATGCAAAAAGCAGATCTTTCTTTTCAGTTGATGGTGGGCGTTCGAAATAAGCTGGTAGATGCATACCGTGAAGTCATGCGCATGCAGGTCTAGTGAAGCATAACGATTCATTATGGCTCTTGAGAGTAATCAGGTGTCATTATACATTGAACCGGAACAGCATGAAATGGAGCCCCAAATGTTTTTACAGAGAAATAACAACAAGCAAAAAGTACCCGCTGAGGAATTGAACTATGGTTAATGAACTCGCTCCTTCACAAACACAGGCCGTTGCTGCGAATCCGTCAGTTCCGGCATCTTCTTTGCAAAATACACAGTCATTGCAATCTGGCGTTTCCAATATTCAGGGATTGCTGTTCAAGAACCGCCGCCTGCTGTTGCTTATTGCCAGCATCCTGATGCTGGCAGGTTTTATCAGTCTGCTTATCTGGTCTGCAGATGCCCCATACAGGCCTTTATTCTCAAATATTGATGAAAAAGAGGCCGCCTCAATTATTGAGATGCTTCAGAAAGAGAAAGTACCTTACCGCCTTGAAGGAGGAGGAACAGTATTGGTCCCATCGGATCAGGTATATGCACTGAGGTTGAAGCTGGCAGGGCAGGATATGCTACCGGGGAACAAAACAGGTTATGAGTTGTTTGATAACAGTAATCAACTCGGCATCAGTGACTTTGTCCAAAATGTTAATCTTCAAAGGGCATTGCAGGGCGAATTGGCCAGGACGATTGAGATTATGCCTCAGGTATCCTCTGCCAGAGTTCATCTCGTTCTGTCTAAAGAATCCGCTTTTATTAAGCGTAAGAGGGAGGCATCAGCATCAGTGATGCTACAGTTGGCGGGTTCAAGGCGAATTTCCAAGCAGGGCATACTGGCTATTCAGAACCTGATTGCTGCAGGTGTACCTGAACTTGAGCGGAAAAATGTTACTGTGGTTGATTCAGCAGGTAACTTACTGACCACAAAAGGCGAATCCAATGCTACAAGTGCTGTGCAGACATATCAAGAATATCAGGTGAGTTTTGAAAGAAGAATGGAAGAGCGCCTGACCAGAATGCTGGAGCAAATTGTTGGGGCCGGACAGGTTGTTATCAGGGTTGCGGCAGAGATTAATCGCGAGTATGTAGAGCAGAATAGCCAGAAATTTAACCCTGATGAATCAGTTTTGCGTAGCGAGCGTGTTATCGACGAGAGTAGAAAAGCATCTGATCGCAGAGCCAGAGGCATTCCTGGTGTTGCTGCCAATAGTTCTGACAAGAGTGGAAATATGCAGGCTCAACAGCCACTCGAAGAGGCAGGGCGTAAGGAATATATAAGAAGTTTTGAAATAAGCTCCACGAATGAAAAACGCATTATTCCCTTCGGTAGAGTAGAAAGATTATCAGTCGCAGTTCTGGTTGGAGGCACTGTCAGTACAGAAAATGACAAATCCACTTTTACTCCCAGGAGTCAGGAGGAATTGAAATCCATACGAGGACTGGTTAAGCGGACTATGGGCTTTAATGAAGATCGTGGAGACTCTTTGGAAGTCCAGAGTATGTTACTGGTAGATATGTCCAGCAACGAAGATACGGCAGCTATGCAGGAGGTGGAAACAAAAGCATTCTATCTGGAATTGGCTCGCTATGGTGTTGTCGGACTCGCACTGTTGTTGCTGGCCTGGTTTGTGCTGCGACCTATGGGTAAGCGGTTTATCTCTCAGGGATCAGAAACTGTAGAAAATAATGCTGTGCAGCGTATGGCTGCTGTGGGCCAGTCGACTGATACAGTTAGCGCAGCTTTGGGTGCCATACAGTTGCAATCCCTTGGTCAGGGTGATTTAGAACAGCAGGCCCTGCAAGGAGCCGCAAGGGAGATGATTACCCAGGATACTAAGATGGCAGCCAATATAATCCAGCAGTGGACACGGCAATCATGAATAAGGGTAAGCAGGTTGTAACAGGACTAGACAGGGCAGCTATTCTTTTGCTTGCTGTGGGTCCTGAGGTGGCCTCAAAGGTTTTGGGGCTTCTGGATGACCAGGGATTGGTAGAACTTGTCAAGCGCATGCCGAAGATAAAAGAAGCTAATTCGGAAACAATACGGGAAATCTATACGGAATTTATTCAAATGCACCGTTTAGGGGATGCTTTCATTCCATCTTCTGTATCTGAAATTCATGAATTATTAAGGGATGTAGTAGAGCCGGACAGACTGCAGAGGATTATAGAGAGTCTTGAGGATGGCGGCCCCATTCGAATGCCGGTATGGGATAAGCTCGCGCGCATGAAGCCAGCTGTCGTTTTCAGCCTGATCAAGGATGAAACCCCTCAAACCATGGCCGTGATACTCGGGCGGCTTGATGCTGCGCAGGCTAGCGCACTGATTGAGATGATACCGCAAGACAAACAAATGTCAGTAGTCGTGCGTATGGCCAGAATTGAAAGCATAAAGAGTGATGTAACCAAGGATATCGAAGATGCTCTCGAGGAGCAGGTGAATCGACATCAGGGCGGCGGATCTGGCCTTGCTATGAACGGCATGGTTCAGGTTGTGGAAATCCTGAAAACCCTGGATAGTAAAAGTTCCAAAAATATTCTTGATCATCTTAAGGAGCACGATCAGAGCCTGTATGAACAGGTAGATAGCCAGCTACTCGTATTTGAAGACTTTATTGAGTTCAGCGGTAAGGATATTCAGGCTGTACTGAAGGCTGTTCAGTCTGAAGATTTGATGCGCGCCCTTAAGGGGTCTTCTGATGAACTTCGAGAGCATTTTTTCGGCAACATGTCCAAACGTGCTGCTGATATAATGCGTGAGGATATTGAAGCGATGGGGGGGTTGAAAGTTTCGGATGTAGAGAAGAGTCAGCGTGCCATATTAGAAGTGGCCCGGACGCTTGATAGCGAGGGTATTATCAGCCTCGGGACTCAGGAAGAAATGGTTTATTAGATATGCTTAACCATTCACTTGATCCCTTAACGTTGAAACTGGTTACCAGGACACAGGAGAAAGTACCATTTCCATACGGGGATTTTGCTTCTCACCAGCCGGAGAAAACATCTGGAAAAGTTTCTGAACTCTCTGCTACAGGCAGGCTTCAACAACTTGAAACAATGTTGGCGGAGAAACACTCTTTTGATGTAAATCTGGAGCGCGAAGCCTACGATAAAGCTTATTTGTCGGGAGAGAAGGCAGGGTTAGCTTTGGGGCAAAAACGTGCTGAACAGATTCTGGAAAAGATACAACAACTGCAGGAACAAACGCAGCAACAGCTTGATGAAATCATAAACACTATGGGTGAGGCCGTGATTGACATCAGCGGTATACTTGCCGAGTGGCTGGTTGGAGATATCACTACAGATGACCGTGCACGCTTACTGACTATGGCAGAAAGTGCAGTGCGGAGTTTTCCTGAAATAGACAAAATGGTTATGGTTTTACATAAGGATGACTTTTCCCAGTTTGAAAAGCTTTTGTCCAAGTCCGATTTTAAGCCTCATTTAGTGACTGATAATTCAGTCAAGCCGGGTTGTATACGTATTGCCAGCGAAGTACAGGATATTCTAATTGATCCGCGCGTACCTATTGCGGAGGCAGTGGCGCAACTGAAAAAAGATCTCCTGTCTGGAGACAGCATTGCCAACACCACCTGAGCTACCTTTAGTATGCAATAAAAATTCCAGGCAACGCGCCTTGTCAAAGTTGGTGAGCGAGGCTGCATTTCCGACCAGAGGACTGGTACAAAAGGTCATGGGGCCGATGCTCGAAGCCAGTGGCATTAAGGCGGAGGTTGGCAGAGCCTGTTATGTGCACACTGCCTCAAATGGGCGCCTGGAAGCCGAAATTGTTGGTTTTCGCGATGGCCGCAGTCTGATCATGCCCGCTGGTACCACGCGAGGTATTGCGCCTGGCAGCGTGGTGGAGCCTTTGTCTACGCCTCCTTCCATCCCTGTCTCTGAGGCATTACTTGGACGAGTGCTGGACTCACGAGGCCAACCTCTGGATAGTCGGCCTCTGCCTCACATCAAGACAACCTTTCCCATCCATCGCAGACCACCAAATCCTATGCTTCGTCATATTATTGACACTCCGATGCAGCTTGGTGTGCGTGTAATTGATGCCTGTATGACTATGGGATGGGGTCAACGTATGGGTTTATTCGCCGGAGCAGGTGTTGGCAAAAGCACCTTGATGGGCATGCTTGCCAAAGATTCGGATGCAGATGTCATTGTCATTGCCTTAGTCGGAGAGCGTGGCCGGGAACTGCGAGAGTTTCTCGACGATGCACTGGGTTCGGAGGCCTTATCGAAATGCGTTGTCGTAGTTGAAACATCTGATGCCCCTCCTTTATTACGGGTACGTGCTGCCCTGGCAGCAACAACGATTGCCGAGGTATTCAGGGATCAGGGTAAGCGGGTTCTCTTGCTTGCGGATAGCCTGACTCGTTTTCTGCAAGCGCAGAGGGAAATCGGATTAATGCTGGGAGAGCCGCCAACCAGTAAAGGCTATACGCCTTCCTGCTTTTCCATGCTGGCTGAATTGCTGGAAAGAGCTGGCCCTGGTACTGGTAAAGGAAGCATCAGTGCTTTGTATACTGTGCTTGTGGAGGGAGATGATCTATCTGATCCGGTTGCTGATGCAGCCATAGCAATGCTCGACGGTCATATTCTACTGGATAGAAAACTTGCTGAGAAAGGGCTATTTCCAGCGATTAACATTCTGGGAAGCGTCAGTCGCCTTGCCAATAAATTAACTGAAAATAATGTGCAGAATGCGGCACGCTCCTTGCGTGAAGCTCTTGCATTGTTCGAACGCATGGAGGATATGGTGAATATGGGCGCATATGAAAAGGGAAGTAACTTGACTCTTGACAGGGTAATCAAGTGCTTGCCAGAAATAGAACAGTTTCGACGCCAGGGTGTGGATGTCTCTGATTCCCTGAAAGACTCTCAACATGCTCTGATGGAGTTGATGAGCTTATGAGCAACACATTGCAGCCACAAAAAGTTCTATCACAACTTGAAGATTACAAGTGTGATGAATTAACACTCAGACTGGCATCCCTGAATAGCAGACGTGATATACTTAACCGGGAGGTTGAGGTGGTAGATATGCAGTTGGCAGATATCAAAAAAGAACGCGAACTGTTAAGTCGGGACACTACGACAGCATTGCATCTCTCCACTTTAGAGGCAGTGCGCCGGGAGGAACTGGGGCGAAAAAAGAAACTGGTGGCGGAACTGGAAGCCATCCCTGCTGAGGAAAAATCGATAAGGGCGGACATCTTTGTCTGTATGAACAAATCAAAGGCCTATACAAAACTAATGGAAAATGAAGAAAAGTTGCAGCAGAAACATATTTCGCATGTTGAGCAGCAATCTATTGATGACTTGATGGCGCATCGCCGTACACGGAAGGAGTAAATATGAGACGCTATAGAATATTAATTTTTCTCGTTATGTTGAGTGTTTTTGCACTATTCAATATTAGTATGGCATGGTGGCCGAATGCAAGTCGTTATTCGGCTACTATCAGCGAAATATCATCGACGCCTGTAGCACAGGCGGCAGAGGTCGCTGGAATCCCCTTTCAAACCAGTCAGGGTGAAATGCCTGAAGCGGAACAGGAGACATCTGCCATCATCGCTACTGCTGAAGCGTCTATATTTTCCGGTTCAATAGCGGGTGGTGTCAGTCAGGAAGAAGCCGAAGTATTACTTAATCTGCGTACCATTAAGAAGAATCTTGATTTACGCTCCAAAACACTCGACGAGCGCCAGGGTTCGATTGAGAAAGCTGAGGAGGGGATGGCAGTGCGGATCAAAGAACTGGAGAGTCTGGTAGCCAAGATGAAGGATCAGTTGCAACAGGAACAGAGCTTTAAGAGTAAGAAAATAAAAAAACTGGCAGCAGTTTATTCGAGCATGAAGCCGGAAAAAGCAGCACCTGTTGTAACCAGAATGGAACTTGGCACAGTCGTTAAGATGTTTGCCCGTATGGATAACAAGAAAGTAGGCAAGATCCTGTCATTTTTATCGCCTGAAAAAGCAGTTAGTATTACTCAGGCTTTAACGCGGCAATCAAATGACCTCTAACCCTCCAGAAAACTGCGGTTCATAAAAAACTCCAAGCTAATTCACCCTGCCGCGCCTGCAACTTTCCAGGTTGATATCTGTGATTTTCTAGCAACGGAGGAATATTGCCGAGCTGTTGGAGAACATTTTGCTTTAACCAAAATGAAAACTGACGAAAATTCCTGGCAGGGGATTTTATTTAATGTTTAACCGGGTAGTAGTGCCTTACTGGCATTAAATTTGCTCGAACTTAGTCTATTATACTTCGAAAAGGGTGGATCATGGAAGAAATTACGCATAACTCCTTAAAAAAGAAAATATGCAGATTATTGCAAGATGACAGGATTGAAGAGGCCAACGCCATACTGGCAGATATGGATAACTTTTCTCTGGCAGATACAAATTTGCGTTCTACAAATTTGCGAGGTTTGGATGTGGAAGGAATAGATTTCTCCAATGCATATTTCCGTTCTGCTAATTTAAAAGGACTGGATATGCGCACCTGCATACTCGAGGGAGCTAGTCTGCATGGCGCGATGATAGCAGGCACATATTTTTCTGATGTGCTGGCGCCGGAAGAAATTTTGCTGTCGGTAACACATGGTACTCGCTTGCGCTACAAATGAGAAAGTCCTGTATATATCAGATAAGTATAAGGCCAGGCCATCACGTGTTCTGTTCTACCATGCAGGATGAGCAGAGAGTTGATTGGCTTGTATATTATATTAGAATAATAGGTTCTTAGGGGCAGTAATGTCAGACAACGGAAGAGAGAGACAAGCCTTTGAAGAGGATGCACTAAAACAGGCTCTGAGTGAGCCACTGGAGACTCCCGTTCATTCCGAACCAGAAAATTCAGATCACAGTGAATCAGTGGAGCCAGCAGATGATGCGGGTGAAGCTGAAAAGGAAATTCCAGAGTCGATGGAAGACATTGATGACGACCAGAATTTCGGAAATAGGCAGCAGACAAACAGCGATGATGAAGTGACCACAGAAAATACTAATGGTGAGGATAGCAATATATTGCCGACCAATGAAAGTGACCATCATTTTTATGAAGATACCCTGAAGCAGGCTCTGGGTGAGCCACTGGAGATTCCCGTTCATTCCGAATCAGAAAATTCAGATCACAGTGAATCAGTGGAGTCATCAGATAATGAGGGCGAAACTAAAAAGGAAACTCCGGAGTCGATGGAAGACATTGATGAATTCAACGACCAGAATTTTGAAAATAAGCAGCAGATAACCAAGGATAATGAAGTCGCCACAGAAAGCGCTAATGATGAGGATAGAAATATATCTCCAAAAGTAGAGGGTGATTTGAATTTTACAGCGACATCCACCTCGGATTCTTCCAGCTGTCATAATAATACAAACAATAATGGTATTTCACAAATTGTCATGACTGTAATTGTCCTGTCTGTAGCTGGTTTTACTGCATTCAACTGGATGGCAAACCAGACACTGGAGGCATTAAAGCTACAGATCGAAAGTCTTGAAACTCGTATGAATAATAGTTCGGGTATAGATGCAGATCAGGTGACTGATGCAAAAGCACAACATGTTACAGACTCAGAGCAGGAGAATGAGGTCATACTCATGCAGATGGCGACGCAAATCAGGGAAAACAGAGAGGCGATCAAAGCTCTCAAACAGCCTGTTATAGATACAGCAATAACGGTAAGCGCCTTACCCGAAATCAGTTCAGAAGATTCGATTGTCGATTCGTCGAGCTCTAGAGTGGATAAGGTGGTAAGGAAGAAAGTCGAAACAACGAAGAAGGTCAGTACTACAAAGCGGGGAATGCCTATGCCGGAAACACCCAAATCAGTGTCTAGCAAAAAGAGCCGAGGCTGGAATATCATTTTAACGTCGTTGAAGAATGAAGTGATTGCTGACCGTGAGTTGGCAACCTTACTGAAGAGTGGCCAGCAGGTTGAGAAACATACAGTGAAGGTTCATGGAGAAACCTTTCACCAACTGCGAACAGGGTGGTTTGAGCGGAAAGATGATGCGCTCGCATATCTAAAGAAAGCTATCAGTGACCTGGGGTATAGGGATGCCTGGATTAGGCGTACGCAGTGATTCAAGGTGATCATTAAACCAAATCAGCAAGCAGGCGGGCAAATAAACTTGCCGCTTTGGCCTGATTGTTGCGTGCAGTGAATCTTATAGATGCAATAATATGCTGGTTGTCTGAAGGTATACTGCTATATCTGTCCATCAAAATAATTCAGGATTCCAGAAGGAGTTGTCATGAAAATTCGCAGTACTGACCCCAGCAGGGTCAACACCATACGGGTGAAAAAGTCAGAGGTGAAAGGCGGCAGCTTTCAGGAACTTTTACATACCAGACTTGATGGTATCCAGCCTCAGTCAGAGAACAATCATCCTGGCGAAGAGCCTAAGAGAGCCAGCAATACGCTAAATCTCATAGAAGATGCGGCTCTTATGCTGGATAAAGCCCTGGAACAGATTCAGCAAAATGGACAGCCATCTGATGAAATTGCGCATTCACTGGACCTTCTTCGTGATCAGATGAAGCAAAGTTTTTCCGATTCTGACACTGTGAGAACTGCTGATGCCATTATTGCTGTCGAAACCAGCCGCCTGCAATCCTGGAAGCTCTAAACCAGAAGGCTCTCTCCTTTCTTCTCAAACGGTTATAAAGTCAGCAAAGCTGACTCTTGAGTTGCTTGAATCACCCCGGGTTTGTCGGAGGCTAAAACTCTTGAGAGGATTAGCCCATGAATACCCAAGTAAGATATTCCCCGGAAGTACGCGAACGAGCAGTTCGCATGGTTTTAACTGGCGAGCATGAATACGCATCGCGTTGG